>NZ_JAIEOF010000383.1 GCF_019750675.1 Methylobacterium sp. | reverse complement strand
AGACAGCCTCGACGATCCACGCGTCGAGATCGTTGAGGACGACGTGAACCGCGTGATCCAGTCGGGCCCCGAGCGATTCGACGCGATCCTGCTCGACGTCGACAACGGCCCCTCGGGCATGACCCGGCGGGAGAACGACCGGCTCTACGACCGCTGGGGCCTGCGGCGCGCGCATTACGCGCTGACGCGCGGCGGCATCCTGGGGGTCTGGTCGGGCAAGCCCGACCGGCGCTTCAAGGCGCGCCTGCGCCTGCACGGCTTCACCGTCGAGGAGGCGCGCATCTACGCGAACGGGGGCCCCCTCGGCCCCCGTCACGTGCTCTGGTTCGCGGTCCGTCCCGAGGCCGCGATCGGAGCCTGACGCCGTCCTCCGGGAAAGGTCCCGTCGGCGGCGCCCGGTCGTCAGTAGCTGTAGCTGCGGCGGCCGGCGCCCTGGCCTGGGCCGTAGCCGGTGTCGCGGGGCCGGACCCGCGAGCCGTAATCGATCTCGCGCTGGCGCCGGGCTTGGCGGTTCGCGAGGTAGCGGCCGCCGAGGCAGCCCGCCACGGCACCCACGACCCCGCGCTCGGCGAGGTAATGCCCGGCGATGCCGCCGATGATGGCGCCCTTGATGCAGCCCTTGGCCTCCGCCGCCCCCGCGCTGCCGAAGGTGAGGAGCGCGAGCGCCGATGCCGTTGCAATGATCCGCATGATGTTCTCCCAGCCGATGCCGGGAGGAAAACAGCGTCCCGCCCACCCCGTTCCATGCCCGGCCCGCCCGCGTCATCGCCCGGACCGGGACCGCCGGAGCGGGAGGACCGGATGCTGCTGCATCGCAGCGGAATGCCGGATCGGGGGAAATTAATCCCCCGTCCTCATCATTTTCGGGCGCTGTGCCTTCCAAGGTGCAGGCAAGCTTCGCAAGGACGTCTCTAAGACGTCGTGGGGCGGTCGGTTCTTCCGGGACCGGTCGGCGGTGGCAGGGTGGCGTTTCATGTCTTCGAGTTGCATCGGGTGGCTTGCCGCTCACCTTGTCCGCTTGGCCGTGCTGTCCCTCGCGATACTGGCGTTCCAGGGCGAGGATCCGGCCCGGGCCGGGCAGGACGATGCGTCGGGCAAGCAAGGCGCGTCCGCTTCGAGTGACAAGGGGCAGAGTTCCGCCAAGGACGTGGACACCGAGCACCTGTTCGGCTTCACGGAGGGGGCGGATGCCGGCGAGAAGGGCGAGCAGGAGGTCGTGCTCGACACCATATCCCGGTTCGGCAAGCGCACGGCCGGCCCCGGCGGGTCGCGCTACCGCGTCCTCGACACCAAGCTCGGCTACCAGTTCGACCCCATCGACAAGCTGAGCATCGAGCTCGGCGCCTTCGGCAACCTGCGCACGTCGCGCAACATCGTGGGCCTCGACGACAAGTCCTACGGCACGTTCGACGGCATCTCCGTGGAGGTGAAGTACCAGTTCCTGAAGGGCTCGGCGGAGCAGCCCCTGGGGCTCGCGGTCGAGCTGCGTCCGCGCTTCGGCCGCGTCCTGCCCATCGAGGGCAACGGCGCCGACATCTTCGACATGGAAAGCGTGCTCCAGCTCGATGTCCAGCTCGTGCCGGACAAGCTCTGGTACGGCGGCAATCTGAGCTTCGAGCCGGCGGCGGGGCGCCAGCGGGGCAACGGCCCGGGCTACCGCTCCTCCACCCTGCTCTGGTCGAACGCCTTCGTCGCGCGGATCGGCGAGAGCACCTATCTGGGACCGGAACTGCGCTATCTGCGCGGCTACGCGGGCACGTTCCTGAACAAGCTGGAGAGCGAAGCCCTCTTCCTCGGGCCCGCCCTGCACCACCGCTTCACCGAGAAGATCTGGCTGACCGTGGCCTATGCGGGACAGGTCTGGGGCCGGGACACCGCCCCCGACCTCGCCGGGCGCAGGCTCGGCCTCGATCAGTTCGAGCGCCAGAACCTGCGCGTCAAGTTCGGCATGGAGTTCTGAGGGCCGGTGCGCTCAGGAGGCGATCCGCTCCAACGGGGCCCGAGCCTTCGCCGTGCCGGGCTCCGCCGGGGCCGGGGCGGTTTCGGGCTCCGGCCTGCCGGGCCGGCGCCCTTCCCGTTCGGCCCGCAACTCCCGCTCGGCCATCAGCCAGAGCTCGATGCTGAACCCCTCCGGCCGATGATGGCGCTCCCACAGGTCGTAGGCGCGCTCACGGATCTCTTCGAAGGTGATGTCGGGGGGAGATGGCATGGACAAGGACCCTGGCGGGCCGACGTTCTGGAGGGTGATCCGATCCGCGTCCCGTGACGAGGCCCTCGCGACGGTCGGTGCGGAGCCATCGCACGGGGGACACGAAGGTTCCTTTACACAGAGCAATTCCAGCCCGGTTCGGGCGACGTACGCAGACGTGAAACAACCGGCGCGAATTCTCAGCGCCACGCCTTGTTTTCGACGCCAACCTTCATCAATGCGTCAGGGATCGACGCTACGCCCGGGCGTCAAACTCCTCCTGGAGCCCTTCGGCCACACGGCATCGAACTGGATTGCGGCCGTGCGCCGCGATCCCGCCGGTGTTGTCCGCGGCTGCGGCTGGGCACGAGATCCGTCGCATGAGTGAACACGCCTCCCCGCTGGCCCCGGTCTCCGGTTTCCGGAAGCGCACGCAGGTCGCGATCCTGGCGGGCGCGGCCCTGGTCATCGCCGGCGCCCTGTGGCTTCCCGGAACCCTTGCCGGAACCCCCGCCGGAACCCAGGCCGGGGCGGCGCCGACCAACGCGGCCAATTCGAGCCCGGCACCCGGTGCCGATTTCGTCCTCACGCCGGACCAGCTCGCCGCCGTCACCGTGGTGTCGGTGGAGCAGCACCTGTTCTCCGAGGAGATCAACACCGAGGGCAAGATCGGCGTCGACGAGTACCAGGCCACGCCGGTCTTCTCGCCCTATCCCGGACGCGTGGTCTCCATCTTCGCGCGTACCGGCGAGCGCGTGAAGAAGGGCCAGCGCCTGTTCTCCCTCCAGGCCAACGAGATGGTCCAGGCGCAGAACGACTACCTCGCCGCACTGAACGTCCTGAACAAGGCCCGCTCGCAGCTCGCCCTGTCGCAGGCGGCCGAGAAGCGCCTGCGCGACCTCTACGAATCCCGCGTCACCACCCTGCGCGAGCTCCAGAACGCCCAGAACGACTTGACCTCGACCACGAACGACGCCCGCACCGCGGAGGTGGGCCTGGAGGCGGTGCGCAGCCGCCTGCGCATCCTGGGCCTGCGCGACGACGAGGTCGCCAACCTGCAGAAGGGCTCGATCAACCCCGAGACGGCGATCAACGCGCCCCTCGACGGCACCATCATCCAGCGCAAGATCGGCCCCGGCCAGTATGTCGGCAGCGGCGGCGGCGAACCGTCCTACATCATCGGCGACCTCTCCAAGGTCTGGCTCATCGCGCAGCTGCGCGAGCCGGACGCGGCGCGGGTGGATCTCGGCGACCGCATCAAGTTCCGCGTCCTCGCCTTCCCCGAGCGGGTCTTCGACGGCCAGATCAACTTCATCGGCGCCTCCGTCGATCCGGCGACCCGCCGCATCACCGTGCGGGCCGACATCGACAATACCGACAACCTCCTGAAGCCGGAGATGTACGCCAGCGTGCGCATCATCAACGAGCGCGAGACCGTGTCGCCCTCGGTGCCCCGCAGCGCGGTGGTGCTGGAGGGCCCCAAGGCGAGCGTCTGGGTCCTGGGCGCCGGCAACGCGGTGCAGAGCCGCCGGGTCAGGCCCGGCATCATCGACGGCGGCAACATCGAGATCCTGCAGGGGCTCGCGGTGGGCGAGCGGGTGATCTCGCGCGGCTCGCTGTTCATCGACCGCATGCTGACGCGAAGCTGATCCGTCAGCGCTCCACCGCGGGGAAACACCCTTCATGAACGGTCTCGTCGCTCTCGCGCTGCGCCAGCGTGCGCTGGTGGTGCTCGCCTTCGTGCTCCTGCTCGTCTGCGGGCTGGTGGCGTTCCGCACCCTCAACATCGAGGCCTATCCTGACCCGACCCCGCCGATGATCGACGTGATCACCCAGGCGAACGGACTCTCGGGCGAGGAGATCGAGCGCTACGTCACCGTGCCGATCGAGGTCATCACCTCCGGCCTGCCCAACCTGAAGCAGGTGCGCTCCGTCTCCCTCTACGGCCTCTCGGACGTGAAGCTGCAGTTCGGGTTCGAGTTCAGCTATCGCGAGGCCGAGCAGCAGGTGCTCAATCGCCTCGCCCAGCTCGACGCCCTGCCCAACGGAGCCAAGCCCACCATCTCGCCGGTGAGCCCGATCGGCGAGATCTTTCGCTACAAGCTCACTGCCCCGGAAGGCTACAGCGTCCTCGACCTCAAATCGCTCCAGGACTGGGTGCTGCGCCGGCGCTTTCGCGCCGTGCCGGGCGTGATCGACGTGATCGGCTGGGGCGGCAAGACCAAGACCTTCGACATCTCCGTCGATCTCGACCGCCTCACCGCCTACGGGCTGACCCTCTCGGGCATCGTCAAGACCCTCAACGACAGCAATCTCAACGTCGGCGGCAACCGGATCAACCTCGGCACCCAGTCCGCCGTGGTGCGCGGCGTCGGCCTGATCCGCTCGACCGACGACATCGGCGAGACCGTGCTGACGCAGTCGGGCGGCGCCCCCGTCCTGGTCCGCGACGTCGCCACCGTGACGATCGGCCACCAGCCCCGCCTCGGCATCGCGGGCATGAACGACGACGACGACATCGTGCAGGGCATCGTGCTGATGCGGCGCGGCGAGGAGAGCACGCCCACGATCGAGGCGGTGCAGGCGGAAGTGTCGCGCATCGAGGCCATGGGCCTGCTGCCGCCCGGCGTGCGGATCGAGCGGATCTACGACCGGGCCGACCTCATCGCGGTGACCACCCACACGGTCCTGCACAACATGCTGGTCGGCATCGTGCTGATCCTCATCGTGCAGTGGCTCTTCCTCGGCAACCTGCGCAGCGCCCTCATCGTGGTGGCGACGATTCCCTTCGCGCTGTTCTTCGCCGTGATCATCCTGGTGGTGCGGGGCGAATCGGCCAACCTCCTCTCGGTGGGCGCCCTCGATTTCGGGCTGATCGTCGACGGCACCGTCATCATGGTGGAGGCGATCTTCCGGCGCCTGTCCGGCCACGGCGATCCGCCCGGCTATCGGTCGCCCCCCGGCCTGAGGGGCAAGCTCGCCCGGATCGTGGGGGCGTCGAGCGACGTCAGCCGCTCCATCGTCTTCGCCGCCATCATCATCGTGACGGGGTTCCTGCCGCTCTTCACGCTCACGGGCGTCGAGGGCCACATCTTCGGGCCGATGGCGCAGACCTACGCCTACGCGCTGCTCGGCGGCCTCATCGCCACCTTCACGGTGACGCCCGTCCTCTCGGCCTACCTGCTGCCGGACCACGTCGAGGAGGTCGAGACCATCCTGGTGCGGACCCTGGAGCGGCTCTACCGGCCGGCGATCCGGGCGGCCCTCGGCAACCGGCTCCTCACCCTCGGCCTCGCGGCGATCCTGACCGCCGGCGTCGGCCTCGCCGGGCGCCAGCTCGGCCTCGAATTCCTGCCCAAGCTCGAGGAGGGCAACCTCTGGCTGCGCGCCACCATGCCGGCGACGATCTCGCTGGAAGAGGGCAACCTCTACGTCAACCGCATCCGCCGCATCATCGCGGCGGTGCCGGAGGTGGAGAGCGTGGTCTCGCAGCACGGCCGCCCGGACGACGGCACGGACGCCGCCGGCTTCTTCAACGGCGAGTTCTTCGCCCCCCTCAGGCCGACCGAGAAGTGGCGCCCCGGGGTGACCAAGGAGCGGATGCTCGGCGACCTTCTCGACAAGCTGCGCGTGGAGTTCCCCGGCGTCGAGTTCAACGTCTCCCAGTACCTCCAGGACAACGTCGCGGAGGCGGTCTCGGGCATCAAGGGCGAGAACTCCTTCAAGGTGTTCGGGCCCGACCTCGAAACCCTGACGGAGGTCGCCAACCGCGTGGAGGCGAGCCTGCGCAAGGTGCCCGGCGTCACCGATCTCGGCGTCTTCACCTCGCTGGGCCAGCCGACGGTGCAGATCGACGTCGACCGCGTCCGCGCGGCCCGCTACGGCCTCACCCCCGGCGACATCAACGCCACGGTCCGCACCGCCATCGGCGGCGACAGCGCCGGAGACCTCTACGACAGCGGCTCGGACCGCCACTACCCCATCGTCATCCGCCTCGCCGAGCAGTTCCGGCAGAGCATGGCCTCGATCCGGGCCTTACGCATCTCGGGGCAAGGCCCGGGCGGTGTCCTGATGCAGGTGCCCCTCAGCGAGGTCGCCCAGGTCGCCCTGGTCTCCGGGCCGGCCTACATCTACCGGGAGGGGCAGGAGCGCTACCTGCCGGTGAAGTTCAGCGTGCGCGACCGCGACCTCGGCAGCGCGATCCTGGAGGCGCGGGAGCGCGTGGCCAACGAGGTCAGCCTGCCGCGCGGCTACCGCCTCGAACTCGTGGGCGAATTCAACAACATGCAGGGGGCACTGGCGCGCCTCTCCGTGACGGTGCCGATCGCGATCGGCCTGATCGCGATCCTGCTGTTCGTGAATTTCGGCTCCATCACCGACATGCTGCTCGCGCTGAGCGTCATCCCCATGGCGGTGGCGGGCGGCGTGCTCGCCCTTGTCCTCACCGAGACGCCCTTCAGCGTCTCCGCCGCCATCGGCTTCATCGCACTCCTCGGCATCGCGGTGATGGACGGGATCATCGTGCTCTCGCACTACAACGGCCTCATCGCCGAGGGCGAGGAACGCATGCGCGCGATGATGCGCACCTGCCTGACCCAGATGCGCCCGGTGGTGATGACCTGCGTGGTGGCCGGCGTCGGCCTGTTGCCGGCGGCCTTCTCCAACGGCGTCGGCTCGCAGGTGCAGAAGCCGCTGGCGCTGGTGGTCGTCGGCGGGATGAGCCTGGCGCCGCTGCTCATCCTCCTGATCCTGCCGGTCCTGATCGTCACCCTGTCCCGGCGTCGTCCGGAGCCGCTGGCGGACGGGGACGGCGCCGTCGAGGCGCATGCGCGGGTGCAGGCAACGGTCTGAGGACGCTCAGGCCGGCGTATCGTCGAGCACCGCCTCCCAAAGGATGGCGGCCCGCTCCCAGGTCAGCGCCGTGCGTTGCAGGAGCGCCCCGGCGCTGAGCGCGGACCAGACCGCGTCATTGGCCGCCACCGTGACGATCGCCTCGGCCAGATCGCGGTCGGTCGGAGCGATCAGGCCGTTGATCCCGTGCTGCACGCGCTCGGACAGGGCGCCGATGCCGGCGGTGATGACCGGCAGGCCCATCGCCTGCGCCTCGGCCGCCGCGAGGCAGAAGGTCTCGTCCACCGAGCCCGGGCAGACCATCGCGCGCGCCCGGGCGTAGAAGGCCGCCAGCGCGGCGGCCCCGACGCGGGGATGGAAGACCACTGGCCCCCCGGTGTCGGTCGAGGCCGGGTAATCCGAGCCGAAGACGTGCAGCCGCGCCCCGCTCGCGGCGATGGCCGGCGCCCTGCGCCAGAGGGCCAGGACGCGCTCCAGGCCGCGCTGGGGCTGGGAGGCGTAGACGAAGTCGCGGCCGGTCCCGCGCGTCGGTTCGGGCTCGCGGAAGGCCGGCGCGATCCCGTGCGGAATCACCCGGCGGCGGCGATAGGCGAAGACCGGGGACATGGACGCGGCCGCGATGCTGCCGACGAAGACCGCGTCCGGGCGCAGGGCCAGGACCGGCAGCAGGTAGCGCTTCCGCAGGGCCTTCTCCAGGTTGATCGGATTGTGCACCCAGACGATCCGGCGCGCGCCGGGGAAATCGCGCAGCGGCCGCGGGTCGTTGCTGGTCACGACCGCGTCGGCGGGGTGCCGCCCCGCCTCGGCCAGGGGAACGTTCAGGACCCCGTCCCGCTCCACGCTGCCCGTGCGGCGGGTGGCAAGGGTGACGGCCCAGCCCCGCCGCGCGAGGGCACGGGCCAGGGCGATGTTGGTGCTCTCGATGCCGCCGAGCCCGACCGTGGCCGGCGTGTCGATGCCGAATTCCACGCGGGTCGCGCAGATGAACGTGGCCCGGCGCATCCGGCTCCTCCCTGGCGTTCCGCTCGACTTGATGAGGTCCCGGCTCAGACGCCGAGTTCCCGGCGGCGCTGCCCGAGCCAGGACGCGGGCGCAGGCGGCGCGCTCTGGCCGATCGACCAGAGCTTGCCGCGCCAGGCATGGACCGCCACCGTCTCGGCGGTGATCCGGGCACGGGCCGGGGCGTCGTCCGGTTGCGTCAGCAGATGGGCCTCGTCGTCGTCGAGGGGATAGAAGGCCGGTTTGGCCCGCGCGTGCTGCGTCAGGCCGAGCCGGCGGATGAAGTAGGTCAGCGCCCGGGGACCGATCGCCAGCCGTTCGGGGTGGATCGGGAATCGCCGGCCGGCCAGGATCTCGAGGCTCCGTTTCACGCGGATATGCCCCGTGGCCCAGGGCGTCCGGATCGGCACGCGGGTGATCGCCTCCCAGTAGCGCGCGATCAGCTCCGACTGCGCGGGCGCGTACAGGATGGCGTTGTTGATCCGGTTCGGATTGAGCCAGCCGAAGACGTAGTCGCCCCCCTCCGTCCCGGTCCGCAGGGGCTGGCGGAAGACGAAGTCAAGGTCCGACCAGATGCCGAGCCCGTTCCGAAGCAGGGCGAGCCGCACGTAGTCGGTGTAGAACGCGTAGGACCGGCGGGCGCGGTACAGGTCCGCCATCGGGTTGGGGCCGAGGATTTCACGGACGTCGTGCACGCTGCCGGGCAGGCCCTGCCCGCGCAGGTCGGAGACGGTGTGGGTATAGATCCGCAACTCGTGGCCGGCGGCGGCGATGGAGGCCGCGCTGAGCCGTTCGAGCCAGCTGACCGGCCCTTCCCAGTACGTCACGATGGGCGGCAGCGGCGCGGGCGGGCGATGCGGGGGGGCGTGCATGTCGGGGGGCCGGGCCACGGGAACGCTGCGTGCGAGCGCTCCTCTATCGCGCGCCCCGCGGAGTGACCACCGCTAAATCTCAGGCCCCGCTGCCCCATCCGTCGCGCCGGCGTTTCACGGGGGCTCACGCCAGCAGCCGGGCGCGGCGTCCAAGCCGGAGCGTCGCGGCGGCGCCCGCGAACATCGCGAACCCGAACACCCAACCGGAGACCGCGCCGGCCATGATGCCGGAGAGCAGCGTGCCGACGCTGCATCCGAGCCCGGTCATGGCCCCCCAGCCCAGCAGGATGCCGCCCACGACGCCGCGCAGGGCCTGGCCCCGCGTCGGGCGGGCGGGCCGGAACTGACCGGCCGCGAGGGCGGCGGCGAAGGCGGCCAGCACGAGGCCGCCGATGAACAGGCCGTTGGGCGTCAGCAGGGCGTCGCGCACGGCCGTGGCGCAGCCCCGGAAGCCGTCGAGACCTTCGAGCCGGTCCGGCAGCAGGCCGAGGCCGGCCGCCGCCTGCCGGGTCCGCCCGCCGATCTCCGCCGTGACCCCGAGGGGGCCGATCCGCAGATAGGCCAGCGTCGCGAGGGCGCCGACGGCGAGGCCTCCGAGCCAGACCGGCCAGCGGTCGACGAAGACGGCCTGCCAGGGCGTGACGCCGGCCGGCGCCGGGGTGCGGGCGGGCAGGTGGCGTAGGAACGTCAGCGCGAGGACGCCGAGGAGCGCGAGGGCGGCGACGAGGCTTCCGCCATAGCCGAGATGGCGCGGAAGCCAGAGAACCGGCGCCTCCGAGACGCTCGCGAGGTAGAGCGGGTTCCAGGTGGCGAACCCCAGCGCGAAGCCGGCCCCCGTGCCGAGGAGGGCGAAGGGCGCGGTCGGCGAGCCCTCGCCGAGGCGGTAGAGATGCGCGCTGATGCACGAGCCGGACACAGCCATGCCGGCCCCGAACACGACGCCCGCGAGGACCAGTACCGGCCCGACCGGTCCGATATGGGCGTCCGGCGGCAGCCGCGCCCCGGACGGGTCGGGCATCCAGGCCCCGAGGATCACCGCGTAACCCGCGACCCCCGCCGCCAGGGCCGCGAGGATGCCGAGCATCCCACGCGGATCGCCCGCGACCAGGAAGTCCCGCCACTGGCAGTAGAAGCAGAACCGACTGCGCTGGAGGACGAAGCCGAACAGCGCCCCGAAGACCAGCGACAGGGACAGGCGGGCGCCGTTCGGTTCATCGGAGAGGCGATGCGCCGCCCAGGCCAGCCCCGCCGCGACGGCGAGCGCCGCGCCGACCCGCGCGGGAAGGCGCAGGCGTTCCCGCATCCGCGCCGGCACCGGCACCGGCACGCGCATGGACGCCGTGCTCACCGCGGCACCGTCGGGCGGGCGTCCGCGGGCGCCGGGCTCGGTCGCATCTTGCCCGTTTGCCTCGGGCTCACGCGCATCGGGCTCATTTGCCGCCCCAGACGGTGCCGGCGAGGTTCACCACCGGCACGCCCACCGTGTTGCCGTATTCCGTCCAGGAGCCGTCGTAGTTGCGCACCGGATAGCCCAGGATGCGACTGAGCACGAACCAGGAATGGCTGGATCGCTCGCCGATGCGGCAGGAGGTGATGACGGGCTTTGTTCCGTCGATGCCGGCCGCCGCGTAGAGGGCCTTCAACTCGGCGGGCGACTTGATCGTCCCGTCCGGATTCACGGCCTTGCCCCACGGTACGTTGACCGATCCGGGGATGTGGCCGGCGCGGATCGCCAGTTCGGGCACGCCGGCCGGCGCGATCACCTTGCCGCTGAACTCGTCGGGCGAGCGGATGTCGAGGATCTGCTCGTCCCGCTCCTTGCGGGCGACGGCCAGTACGTCCGAGAGGCGTGCGCGCAGGGCCGGCGAGGCCGGGGACGCCTCGAAGCGCGAGGCCGCCACCTCCGCGGTGCGCGTGTCGAGGGGGCGCTTCTCGGCCTCCCACTTCTTGCGCCCGCCATCCAGCAGCTTGACGTTGTCCACGAGGCCGTACTGCGCGAACACCCAGGCGCCCCAGGCCGCGAACCAGTTGTTGTTGTCGCCGTAGAGCACCACGGTGGTGTCGCGGTCGATGCCGAGGCGCCGCACCAGGGCGGCGAACTTGTCCGGCCCGGCGATGTCGCGGCTCACGGTCTCCACGAGGTCGGTGTGCCAGGCGACGTTCTGGGCTCCGGGGATGTGCCCGCGCTCGAACTGGCCCGGCTCGACGCTGACCTCGACGATGCGCAACCCCTTGGCGTCGAGGTTCTTCTCCAGCCACGCGGTGCTGACGAGGGGGCTGGCCGCCGCCTGGCGCGCCGCGACCGGCTCCTGCGCGCGAGCCGCGGCGGGCGTGAGCGTCGCCAGAGCGAGGGCGAGCAGGCGGATCGATGTTTTGGGCACGGCGACACTCCGGTCGTGCGGGCGCGATCCCGGGCGCGGCGACGCGTGCACGGACAGATCACCCCGGGGGATGCAGGCAGTTCGGCGCGCCGCGACACCGGCCCGGCCGCGCCCCACCGAAGGATCGCCGCCGGGCGTCGTGGAAGCGGTGCGCCGGAAACGATTGTTCTTTGGGTCGGGCCATCAAGTCAATGAAATGCCATTCCGTATTGATCTCGACTTGTAAAACGGCGTTCCGCCGCGAGACCTGATCGAATGGAGGATTATCTTGTGCTTCCCGCACGTGTTGGCCATCGACGCGGACGGTCAGCCGTCCCGGCGGAACTGCCAGACAGCCAGGGGGGCGCCGGGGTCGGACAGCCGTTCGAGCCATTCGGGCGAGGCCGCACCGGTCACGAGTTGCCGGGCGAACGGCCGTTCCTCGGGCGACTCGGGGCCCGTGCCCGCGCAGAGGGCGAGGTAGTCGGCCCCCGATGCCGCGAGGGCGCGCTTCAGGGCGGCCTCGTCGCCGTGCAGGCCCTCCTCCGAGGCGGTCAGACCCGCGATGGCGCGGTGATAGGGCGCGGCCACGACGCCGTGGCGGGTCCGGAGCAGGATCGCGGGGCCCAGGTCGACGGGTGCCAGGATGGTGCCGGGGGCCAGGGCACCGAGGATGGACAGGACCCCGCCGGCATCGCAGGCCTGCGTAGTCGCAGGCCCGGTCTGCGTCGCCGCGCCGCTCGCGCCCACCGGGAACGCGCCGCCCGGATCCAGGGGCAGGAGCAGGGCCGTCCAGGATCGGGGCATCAGCGCGAGGGCCAGGGCGAGGATCGCGACCTTGCGGCTCGCCCGGACGGGCCGTCCCAGAATGGTGATCGCGTGATCGAGCAGGGGCCCGGCCACCAGGGCGACGAAGATGCCGGCCATGTAGAGTCCTCGCAGCTGGAACTGCGCCAGTACGAACCCAGCGAGGAGGAACGCGGCGGCCAGGGCCGCGGCCCGGCGCAGCGGGGGCCGCCCGCGCAGGGCCGCGTGGACGGCGACCAGACCGGCCAGCAGCGGCGGTACGCCGTACGCGAGGGCCGCTCCCGGCATCGTCAGGACGAGGCGGTGGAAGGGCTGCATCTCCAGGACGCGCTCCAGCCACTCGGAGCGGACAACGGCCGGAAGGTCCTGGAACGGTCCCGACAGGCAGCGCGGCGCGAGGAGTACGAACCCCGCCACCGTGACGGCTCCGCAGGCAGCGGCGAAACCGGCGCGGCGGCCCGGCGTGGCCAGGAATCCGCCGAGCCAGCCCGCGACCGGCGCGGTGGCGGCGGCCGCGACGGCGAGCCAGAGCCAGGGCGGCGAGAGCGCGTCGCAGCGCGTCACGCCCCAGAGGGCCGGGGCGGTCTGGACCGCGAACAGCGCGAGGCTGGTGCCGGCCAGCGCGAGGGCGAACCCGACCAGGGCCGGCAGGGCCGTCCGGCCCCGCAGGACCCAGTCGCCCACGAGGAACACGCCCGCGATCGCGATGAAGGGCAGCGCTTCGAGGCCGACGGCCAGGGAGGTCGCGGCCGCCATGCCGCCGAGCGCCGCCCGGCGGAAAGCGGGCACCGGATCGGCGAGGCAGAGGGCCAGGGCGAGGACGAGCAGCGCCTGAACGTTGTGATGGTCGATCCGCCCGAAGGCGAAAAGGCCGCCGAAATTCGCGGTCTGAGTCGCGGTGAAGAGTGCCAGCAGGGCGGCGCGGAAGCCGTACCGTGTGCGGACGGCGCGGTACACGAGCGCGAGGCAGAGGCCGAACAGGGCCGGGGGCCAGAGGGCCGCCACGAGCCCCTCCGCCAGGGGCTGGCCGAGCCAGGGCGTGGCGAGGCCGATCAGACCGGCCAGGGGCGCATCGACGAGGCGGGACCAGTGCATGCTGGCGCCGCCCGGCGGCATCAGCCGGTGCTGGACCATGTCGAACCAGCCCTGCCCCGCGAGGAAGTCGCGGACCTGGACGAGGCGCATGGCGTCGTCGGTGTCGGGCAGGACGAGGCCGCCCACCACGTCCCGGAATCCCGAAACGGGGTAGAGCATCCAGAGGCCGAGCCCCACGAGGAGCCAGAGGATCGCCGGGATGTCGAAGGCCGAGCGATCGGACGGGGCGGATGACGCCGCGGTGCTGTTGCCCGTGATCACCGACTGCCCTTATCCCCAATGCGTGCAGGGCGGTGCCCCGTCGACCCACGGGGATTGTCGCAGCAGAAGCTTAACGGGGCGGTGCGGCCGTCTGGCGACGCGCCCGAAACCCGTTGCCGCGCGTTGGTGCCGGGCATGGCGGCCGGTTCGCCCGCGCGCCGTACCAAATCGTTGCCCGAGCCGAGGTGGAGACGCATGACGACCAGCGCTGTGGTGATCGGCGCCTCCGGCGGCATCGGCCGCGCCCTCGTCGATGCCCTCGTGGCGCGGGGCGCCCACGGCACGGTGTTCGCCCTGTCGCGCTCCGGCGCGCCCGCCCCGGCGCCCGCCCGCGCCGGTATCGTCGACGTGACCGACGAGGCCTCGGTGGCGGCGGCGGCCGAGAACGTGGCCCGCGACGGTCCGGTGGGGCTGGTGATCGTGGCGAGCGGGCTCCTGCACGGGGACGGCGTCGCGCCCGAGAAGGCGATCCGGAGCCTCGATCCGATGGCCA
Organism: Methylobacterium sp.; assembly: GCF_019750675.1. Taxonomy (GTDB): domain Bacteria; phylum Pseudomonadota; class Alphaproteobacteria; order Rhizobiales; family Beijerinckiaceae; genus Methylobacterium. Next base: position 20,194 of record NZ_JAIEOF010000383.1, on the reverse strand, counting down.
TGGCGACCGTGTTCGCGGTAAACACGATCGGCCCCGCCCTGGTCGCCAAGCATTTCCTGCCGTTGATGCCGCGCGCGGAGCGGTGCCGCTTCGCCGCCCTCTCGGCGCGGGTCGGATCGATCGAGGACAACCGCCTGGGGGGCTGGTACGCCTACCGGGCCTCGAAGGCCGCCCTGAATCAGATCCTGCGCACCCTCGCCGTGGAGGCCAGGCGCACCCATCCGGGCGCGATCGTGGTGGGCCTCCACCCCGGCACCGTGACGACGGCCCTGTCCCGGCCGTTCCGACCGGACACGGACGCGCCCGGCCTGTTCAGCCCGGCGGTCAGCGCCGCCCACCTGCTGAAGGTCCTCGATGGTCTCGGGCCGGAGGATACCGGGCGTGTCTTCGCCTGGGACGGGGCACGGATTCCCGCCTGACGCACCGCGACGGGAGGGCCGGAACCGCCGCACGCTGCCGCCATCAGGCCGGAAACAGGATTGGCGTTCCCCGGTTCGGTCTGCGGTGGCTGGATGCGCTGCGGCAGACAGGCGGCCGTCTCAGCCTATTTGGCCAAAAGCGCCTCCTCATTCGAGGAAGACGACGCCAAGCATATGCTTCGTCTTGCGGACGACTGCGCAGGGTCGGGTATAATTCTTGGAGATTATCCTGAGAATCAGCAGCTCCGGTATGCCTTCCGTCGATGTGACTTGAAGCAAGGCGCCTTGAACGGAGCTGTTGTGCACCAGGCAATGAACAGGCGGATCGCCGACGCCGACCGAAATCTCACCGGTCTGGAATCTGTCCCGGCGAACGGCATCCCTGCGCTCCGGTCTCGTCATGCCATCTCCATCCAGCCGCTGGCGTTGATGGATAGTCTGATCGCCCAGCCGATTACTGCACCGTTAAGAAAGCATGATCGGCGGGAATCGGCCACACAGATCTGCGCGCACCGCGACGATGCGCTCGGCACTCGGCGGCTGTTCGTCCGGCCGAGAGGAATGTTGCGATAGAGTCGGTCGCATCCGACTTCCGCCACTCGGACACGCGACGTGTCCCGCCCGGTTCTCACCGGAGGCGCCGAGCCGAAGTGCTGCTGTGAAGCGTGAAGATGGACCGGAGGTCGTCCTGCGCCGAGCGCTGCGAACCTGATCCGAACCGATCCCAGGTTCGCTGAACCCGAAGGATCTCCGGCTTATCCAACCCGTCTCGGACGAAGTCCGATGACATGAACAGGCTGGATGGTGGGCGCGACAGGGATCGAACCTGTGACCCCTACCATGTCAAGGTAGTGCTCTCCCGCTGAGCTACGCGCCCTCACCGGTGCCGTCCGGCGCCGATGAAGGGGGCTATAGCCGGAGGTCCGGGGGGGCGCAAGGCCCCTCGCGCATCGAAGATGCGTCGGGCACGAAAGGGTGCTCGGCATCCCGGATGCGCGGGAATCGGATGCCGCTGCACTGCGATGAAAAATGCGCTAAGGCCGGCACGGCGGTCCGTCCGGCCTAAGCGCGATAGACCGCCGGACATCGTCGATCCGGTCGTGTCGGGCGCGTTGCGCAGGCGTCGGTCGAGGCAGGTTCCGGTCGAGGCAAAAATCGGTTGAGGAATGCGATTCTACGTCGACCATGATCTCGGAGCGCTGATCCGGTGCTGGGTCGCGCCGGACAATCCGGTGGCCATCAGCCGGATTTACGTCGCCCTGGAGGGACGCCGGGTCGCGGAACTCGACGCCTGGCTCGTCGACGACGTGATCCGGCTGCAGGGTTGGCATTCCACCGGCCAGTGCGTGTTCGAGATCACCGACGCCCAGGCCCCGGGGATCAGCCAAGCCCGGCGCGTGGAACTCTACGACGCGGACACCAACGTGCTGATCTATCGGCGCTCGCCGCGAACCGACCTGATCCAGGCCAAGGTCGTTCTGGTCGACACCAGCATCATCGGCGACAGCGCGATCCAGTCCGTGCTGTTCGACCATTTCCAGCAGAGCTATTTCGGGGTCGGCACCCTCTCGGACGAGGTCCTGCGGGTGCTGTTCGAGAGCCCGTGGATGACGTCGTCGTTCTTCTCGGGCCTGATCCTGATGCCGCGCTACGAAGGGTCCTTCGTGGGCGACGAGATCCTCACCACGACCCTGATCCACGACCCCTACGTGGAGATGGCGACCCGCCTGCTCTGGCTGAAGGCGCGCGCCGCCATCACGGCCGATCCGGCCCAGGCCTGGCGCGCGGGGCAGCTGAAGGAGGCGGTCCAGGCGGTCAACGACTACGACTTCTCGGACAACCGGAGCCTGAAGCGCTTCTTCCGCATGCTGCCGGAAACGGCCTACCGCATGCTCTACAACCCCCTCACCCGGCAGTTCAGCACCAAGCTGCCGGACGACCGCCTGATGCCGGGCCATTCCATCGTGGCCATCGAGGTCCTGGCCCGCATGGGCATCGTCGGCCACCGCGACTACTTCGAAGCCTTCGCCGCCACCCTCCTCGATCGCCTCGGCATCGACGCGCAGGTGCCGGTTCCGGCCCCGATCCCCGCCGAGGCGCTGGAACTCGCCGCCCGCCTGCGGACCCTGAAAGCCGCCGAGGAGATGCTGGTGTTCGACGTCGCCATGGCGGGCGCGGTGCGCGACGCGGTCTCGAAGGGCTGGAACGCCTGAGCATGGACGCCGCCCCGGTGGCCTCCCTTCCGCGGCGGGGCGGTGCTCCGCGCGCGCGCGCCTTCGTGGCGGAGGGCGGCGGCCTGACCCTCGACGTGGCGGATGCCGGCCTCGGCGGCGTCTGGGCGACGATCCGGTTCCGCGACGCGGGCAGTGCCGGCGTCGCCCGCCTGGTGCTCGGTGCGATCATCGCGGGGCCGGACGGCACGCCGGAACCGGTCGCCCTCGCGGAGGCGCCGGCGGGGGGCGACGATTTCGTCTGGACGGGCCGGTTTCCCGAGGGCGTGCGGTCCTTGCGCCTGTCACCCCTGTCCCGCGAGGTGCCGTTCCGGCTCACCGCCTTCACGGTCCGGCGCCGCGGCCGGATCGCCCTTGTGGCGGGGGCCCTGCGCCGGGACCCGCCCCTGGCGGCGCGGGCGGTGTACTGGCGCGCCCTCGGCCTCAAGGTCCGGGGTCGTGCCCTGCTCCTGCGCGCCCTCGAACACCGTGCCGAGACGGGCTATGCGGCCTGGATCGCCCGGTTCGACACCCTGTCGGACCCGGATCGCCGGCGCATGCGGGACGAGGTCGCTGCCTGGGCCGAGACCGCGCCGCTGATCTCGGTGGTGATGCCGGTCCACGACCCCGACCCGCGCGTCCTCGAGGCGGCGATCCGGTCGGTGCGCGGCCAGATCTATCCGCGTTGGGAACTCCGCATCGTCGACGATGCCTCCACCGACCCGGCGATCCCGCGGCTGCTGGCCCGGCATGCCGGCGCGGAGCCGCGCATCCACGTGCAGCGCCGGCCGCAGAACGGCCACATCGCCCGCGCGACGAACGATGCGCTGGCCGAGGCGCGGGGGCGCTTCGTCGCCTTCCTCGACCACGACGACGTGCTGGCCGAGGGCGCGCTCTACCACGTCGCCGCCGCGATCCGCTCGGACCCGGACCTCGTGCTGATCTACAGCGACGAGGACAAGATCGATGGCCGTGGGCGCCGCTTCGAGCCGCATTTCAAGTCCGATTTCGACCGCGAACTCCTCTACGGGCAGAACTACGTCAATCACCTGACGGTGGTGCGCGCCGAGGCCGTGCGCGCGGCCGGCGGCCTGCGCCCCGGCTTCGAGGGCAGCCAGGACCACGATCTGCTGCTGCGGCTCACCGCCGGCCTCGACGCGGGCCGCGTCCGCCACATCCCGCGGGTGCTCTATCACTGGCGCGCGGCGGGCGGCTCCGGCACCTTCTCGGACCGGGCCCTGGCACGCACCGAGGATGCCCGGTTGCGGGCGCTGGCGGAAATCGCCGCACCCTCCGGCGCGCGGGCGGAGCGGGGGCCCCTCGGCTTCAACCGTCTGATGCGGCCCCTGCCCGATCCGGCGCCCCTGGTCTCGGTGATCATCCCGACGCGGGACCGCGCGGACCTGCTGGGCCTGGCCCTCGCGGGCTTGCTCTCGGGCACCGATTACCCGGCGATCGAGGTCGTCGTCATCGACAACGACAGCCGCGAGGCGGCGACCCGCGCGCTGTTCGCCCGCCACGCGGCGGACCCCCGGGTCCGCGTCGTCCCGGTGCCGGGGCCCTTCAACTTCTCCGCCCTCTCGAACCGGGGCGCCGCGTCGGCACGGGGGAGCGTCCTGCTTTTCCTGAACAACGACGTCGAGGTGATCGCGCCCGGCTGGCTGCGGGAAATGGTCTCGATCGCCCTCGATCCCGGGATCGGGGCCGTGGGCGCCAAGCTCCTCTACCCCGACCGGACACTTCAGCACGGGGGCATCATTCTCGGCATCGGCGGGGTCGCGGGCCACAGCCATCCCGGCATTCCCGAATCCGAGCCGGGCTACTTCGCCCGCATGGTGCTGACGCAGGAGGTCTCGGCCGTGACCGGGGCGTGCCTCGCGGTGCGGGCGACGCTGTTCGCCGCCTGCGGCGGCTTCGACGCGGACCATCTCGCCGTCGCCTTCAACGACGTCGATCTCTGTCTGCGCCTGCGTGCGGCCGGATACCGCAACGTCTGGACCCCGCACGCGGTGCTGATCCACCATGAATCGAAGAGTCGCGGCCCGGAGGACACGCCCGAGAAACGCGCGCGGTTCGAGGGCGAGGTGCGCGTCATGAAGACCCGCTGGGAGAGCCAGTTGAGGTCGGACCCCTACTACAACCCCAACCTCTCGCGGGCATCCGGCCGGTTTCGGCTCTGATGGTGCGGTGCGGCATCGATCGTCCGCACCGCAAAGTCGCCGCATTCGCGGGCTTTATCTAGAGCGGCCCATCCGCGATGCCGGGCGCATCCACCATGGCAGCGCGTTCGAGCAGGCTTCCCGGGCGGGGACGTTCAAGTCTCGCGTGTCCGGTCCCGGCCACGGCGAGGCATACGTTGCCGATAGTCTTGGCCGCACATCGGTCGCTGCGGTCGGCGATGGGGTTATTAAAGGAAAATTTGGGTGTATTCGCGCAGAATGTGGCCCTGGCGCGGATAGTCTTGGTCGTTCGACTGATGAATACGTGCAACAGGGGTGGCGCATTCTGCCGATATCCTGTCGGGCGCGCCCTCCCCGGTTGGACACCGACTTGGAGCCATACTAAGGATCGCATGGCTCACTCCGGTGGCGCCAGTCGATCTGTCCCCCGTTCAAGAGCGCGTGCGAATCGAACGTGACACAACGTACAGACATCGCGATCGTCGGCCGCGCCTGCCGGCTGCCCGGTGCATCGAGCGTCGAAGGGCTCTGGCAGCTCCTCACGGAGGCGCGCTGCGCCGTCGGGCGCATTCCGGATGATCGCTGGTCGCTGGAACGGTTCGGGCATCCTCGGGCCCAGGAGCGCGGCAAGAGCTACACCTGGTCGGCGGGTGTCCTCGACGACATCTGGTCCTTCGATCCCGGCGTGTTCGGCATCTCGCCCCGCGAGGCCGAGCAGATGGATCCGCAGCAGCGCCTGCTGCTGGAACTGACCTGGGAGGCCCTGGAGGATGCGGGCCTGCGTCCCTCGGACGTGGCCGGGAGCCAGATCGGCGTCTTCGTCGGCGCCTCGTCCCTCGATTACGGGAACCTGCGCGTCCTCGACACCTCGTCGGGCGATGCCTACGCGGCCACCGGCAACACGCTCTCGATTTTGTCGAACCGCATCTCGTACATCTACGACCTGAAGGGCCCGAGCTTCACCGTCGACACGGCCTGCTCGTCCTCCCTCGTCGCCCTCGACGCGGCGGTGGCCGCCATCTCAAGCGGCCGGATCGACACGGCGGTCGTGGCCGGCGTCAACCTGCTGGCGAGCCCCTTCAACTTCATCTGCTTCTCCAACGCGCAGATGCTCTCCCGCACGGGCCTGTGTCAGGCCTTCTCGTCGAGCGCCGACGGCTACGTGCGCTCCGAGGGCGGCGTCGTCCTGGTGCTGAAATCGGCGCGTGCGGCATTGCGCGACGGCAGCACCGTGCGCGGCGTGATCGCGGCGAGCGGCGTCAACTCGGACGGGCGCACCACCGGCATCTCGCTGCCCTCCGGCTACGCGCAGGGCGCCCTGCTGGAGCAGGTCTACCGCGAAGCCGAGATCGACCTCGATTCCGTGGTCTTCGTCGAGGCCCACGGCACCGGCACCCCGGTCGGCGACCCGATCGAGGCCAGCGCCATTGGCGGCAAGCTCGGACGGCCCCGCAAGGCGCCGCTGCCCATCGGCTCCATCAAGAGCAACATCGGTCACACCGAGCCGGTCTCGGGCCTCGCGGGCCTGCTCAAGGCGAGCCTGGCCCTCGAACACGACCTGTTCCCGACCTCGCTGCACGCGGCCGAACTGAACCCGGACATCCCGTTCCGCGAGCTCAATCTCTCCGTCACGAACAAGCCCCTGCCGTTGCCGCGCACCGGCAAGCCGCGATTCGCCGGCGTGAACTCCTTCGGCTTCGGCGGCACCAACGCGCACATCGTCCTCACCGACGGCGCGCCCGCCGCCGTGCAGGCGCCCGCCTCCGGGGCGGGCCGCACGCCCGAGGTGCTGCTGCTCTCCGCCCAGAGCCGCGCGGCGCTGAACGAACTCGCCCTCGACTATGCCGAGCGCCTCGAGGGTGCCGACGCGGGCGAAGTCGCCCGCATCGCGGGGGCCGCCGCCCATCGCCGCGAGCGCCTGTCCTCGCGCCTCGCCGTCTCCCTCGATGCCGACCTGCCCGGGGTGCTGCGCGCCGTGGGCGAGGCGGAGGACGCCCCGGCCGCCCTTCTCGGCACCGCCGTCGACCGCGCGGCCGAGGTCGCCTTCGTGTATTCGGGCAACGGCAGCCAGTGGGCCGGCATGGGCCGCGAGGCCTACGAGGAGAACGCCGCGTTCCGCACGGCCTTCGACCGGATCGACGCGCTGTTCCTGAAGCTCTCCGACTGGTCGCTGAAGGAGGCCCTGTTCGCCGAAGACCTCGAGACGCGCCTCGCGCTGACCCGGGTCTCTCAGCCGCTGATCTTCGCGATCTCCAGCGCCTCGACCACCGCCCTGCGGGCGCACGGCCTGAAGCCGAGCTACGTGCTGGGCCACAGCGTCGGCGAGATCGCGGCGGCCGAGGCCGCCGGCATCCTCAGCCTCGAACAGGCCGTGAAGGTCATCTTCTACCGCAGCAAGCACCAGGAGACGACGCGCGGCTTCGGCACCATGGCGGTGCTGCTGGCGCCGGCCGACGAGATCGCGGTCTTCCTGCAGGATTACCCCAGCCTCGACATCGCCGCCTACAACAGCCCCAAGGCCGTCACGGTGGCGGGGCCCGTCGAGGACATCGACGCGGCCATGAAGGCGCTGTCGCGCAAGCGCCGGCGCGGGCGCAAGCTCGACCTGGAATACCCCTTCCACGGCCGCCTGATGAACCCGACCGAGAAGCCCCTGCTGCGGGATCTCGCGGGTCTGAAGCCGCGCGCCGCCACCACCGCCATGATCTCCACGGTCACCGGCACGGTGCTGGCCGGCGAGGAGTTCGGTGCCGGCTACTGGTGGCGCAACATCCGCGAGCCCGTGCGCTTCTGCGAGGCCGTGCAGGAGGCGACCCGACAGGGCGCCCGAGTCTTCGTCGAGGTCGGTCCGCGCGCCACCCTGCTCTCGCATATCGGCGACGCCATCGAGCCGCTGGGCATCGAGAACGCCACCATCGGCGTGCTCCACCGCAAGCCGGCCGGCGCAGACCCGATCGCGCGCGCTGTCGCGGCCGCCCTCGTCCAGGGTGCCGCCGTGGACGACGACACCGTGTTCGGCGCCAATCCCGCGGGCGACGTGCCGCTGCCGCTCTATCCGTGGCAGCGCCGCCCGTTCCGCCTGGCCGAGACCACCGAGGGCGTCGGCGCCGCGACTCCGCGCCCCTACCACCCGCTCTACGGCTCGCGGCTCACGCCCGACGGCCTCGAGTGGCACGGCCACGTCGACATCGCGACGGTGCCGGACCTCGACGACCACCGCATCGACGGGCAGGCCATCCTTCCGGGCGCGGCCTTCATCGAGATGGCGCTCGGCGTGGCCCGCGAGGCGATGAAGAGCGACACCGTGGTGCTCGCCGAGTTCGAGATCCAGTCGCCGATGGTGTTCGGCGAGGATTCCCTGCGCGAGGTGGCCGTCCGCATCGCCGGCTCCGGCAACGCCATCCAGGTCCTCAGCCGCCCCCGCCTGACCCAGGCCGCCTGGCAGATCCACGCAGCGGCCAAGATCATCGACGGCAGCTTCGAGGCGCCGGCCCCGGTGGACATCCACGTGCCCGAGGAGCACGCGGTCGAGGGGGCGGCCCTGTACCGCCTCGCCGCCGCCTCCGGACTCGGCTTCGGCCCGAGCTTCCGCCAGGTGGCCCTGAGCGCGCGCCTGGACGAGACCACAATCGTCTCCGAACTGGTGCCGGCCGAACCCGATGCCCGCTTCGGCCTCGTGCCCGCGCGCCTGGATTCCTGCTTCCACGGCCTGATCCTGCTCTTCGCCGGCCTGATGGGCGAGGGCTCCACCAAGGCCTACGTCCCCGTCCGCTTCGGCGAGATCCGCCTCGTCAAGCCCGGCGCGGTCATCGCGCGGGCGATGATCCGGACCCGGCGCGCCAACGAGCGCAGCATCCTGGCCGATTTCACCCTCGTGGATGCCGACGGCGAGGTTATCGCCACCCTGCGCGAGGGCCGGTTCCAGGCCCTGCGCGCCAAGAACGGCAGCGATCTGGCCGCCTACGCGATCGCCCAGCGTCCCGAACTCGCCACCGAGCCGACCGCGATCCCCCTGACGCGCGGCGCCCGCATCGCAGATGCGATCCGGCCGGCGGTGAAGGCGGCGTTCGCGGCCTCCGAGGCGCCCCTGGCCCCCGGACACCTCCTCCTCGAGGGCTGGGCCACCTCGATGGCCTACCGCCTCGCGGAAGGGCTCCAGCGCGCCGGCACCGTGGCCATCGACGAGCGGGTTCCGGAGGCGATGCGTCCCTGGCTCCTGAACGCCCTCCTGGCGCTGGAGAGCAGCGACCTGGCCACCGTCGACGGCGAGCGGTGGATCCTGCGCAAGGACGTCACCCTGCCGGCGCCCGACGAGATCATGCGCTGGATCGCGGCCGACCATCCCGAACTCTCGGCCGAATTGGTGCTCACCGCCGATATCGGCGCCGTGATCGCCCGTCTGCTCGCCGGCGGCCTCACCGTCGCCCCGACCCTGTCGCAGAACGCCCTCGACGCGTTCATCCTGCGCAGCGCCACGGCGCGCGCCTCCGCCGACCTCCTGGCCGCCCTGGTCGAGTCCGGGCGCAGTGCCCTGCCCCGCGACCGGGCGCTGCGCGTGCTCCAGGTCGGCTTCGGTCCGCTCTCGGCGCAGGCCGCGGGCTTCACAGACGCCGTCGAGGCGCAGCTCACGGTGTTCGAGGCCGACCGGCGCCTCGCCGAGCGCGCCCGCCTCGCCCTGCCGCGCGGCGTCACGATCATCGAGGATCCGGCCGAGCTCACGGCGGGGGGCTTCGACGCCATCCTGGCGAGCAACGTCCTGCACCGCTCCGACCGGGCCCTCCTGGGCCAGGTCTCCGACGCCCTCGCCACGGGCGGCTTCCTCCTCGCGGTGGAACCCGGGGCCTCGCTGTTCCGCGACCTCGTCTTCGGCCTTACCCCGGACTGGTTCGACGGCGCCGGCGACCTTCCGGTCGGACGCCTCGACGACATCACCGGCTGGCAGCGCTCCTTGAGCGACACCGGCCTCGTGCGGGTGGCGGTGGACCGGGCGGCCTCGGCCAACGGCGACGACCTCCTGTTCATCGCCGAGGCCCCGCCGCGCACGAAGCCCGCCGCCGGGCAGACCTTCGCCTTCGTGATCGGCTCTCACGACGCCGTCGCGGCGGAGACCGCCTCCTCCCTCGCCACCCTGCTGGTGGCCAGCGGCGTCCACGTCTCGATCATCCTCGATTCGGAACAGTCCCTGCTCGAACTGGAGCGCGAGACACCGGACACGGTGGTGTTCCTGGCCGGTGCCTTCAACCACGCGGGCTCGGCGGCCGACCGCCTGCGCGAGCGCTGCCTCAGCCTGAAGCGCTGCGTCGAGCATCTCGGCAGCCGCCAGACCCGGCTCTGGGTCGTCTGCCCCGGTGCCACCCGCGACGGGGGCGACGCCACGGGTTCGGTGGAGGCCGGCGTCTGGGCCTTCAGCCGGACGCTGGCCAACGAGGTCGCCAACCTGGACGTGCGCCGGATCGACCTCGCCGAGGCACTCTCGACGAAGGCGGCCGCCGAGCGTCTGCGCGACCTCATCCTCTCCGGCACGGCCGAGACCGAGATCATCCTCGACACCGACGGCACCCGCGTGATCCGGTTCGCGCCGGGCCAGCGCGCCCGCCGCCCCGCCGCCGACGCGGTGCCGGCCGCCGCCGCCCGCCTGGAGCGCAGCAACACCGGCGGTCTCAACGAGATGGCCTGGGGCCCGGCGGAGCGCCGCGCGCCGGGGCACGGCGAGGTGGAGATCGCGGTCGAGGCCACCGGCCTCAACTTCCGCGACGTGCTCTGGGCGCTCTCCATGCTGCCCGAGGAGATTCTGGAGGACGGCTTCGCCGGCCCCCGCCTCGGCCTCGAAGTCGCCGGGCGCGTGCTCTCCGTGGGCAAGGGCGTCGCGGCCTTTAAGCCGGGCGACCGCGTCGTCGCCTTCGCGCAGTCGGGCTTCGCCACGCACGTGGTCGTGCCCGAACTCGTGGTGGCGCCGAGCCCGCCCGGACTCGACGCGCAGGCCGCCGCCACCGTGCCGGTGGCCTTCCTCACCGCCTATTATGGCCTCGTCAGCTGCGCCCGCCTGCGCCGGGGCGAGTGGGTGCTGGTGCATGGCGGCGCCGGCGGCGTCGGCCTCGCGGCACTCCAGATCGCCAAGCTCAAGGGCGCGCGCGTCATCGCCACCGCCGGGTCCCGGGAGAAGCGCGCCCTGGTCAAGGCGCTGGGGGCCGAGCACGTGCTCGACTCGCGCTCACTGGCCTTCGTGGACGAGGTCCGCCGCATCACCGGCGACGGTGTCGGCGTGGTGCTCAACAGCCTGTTCGGCGAGGCGATGGAGCGCAGCCTCAACGTCCTCAAGCCGTTCGGCCGCTTCATCGAGCTGGGCAAGCGCGATTACGTCGCCAACACCCATATCGGCCTGCGCCCCTTCCGCCGGAACCTCTCCTATTTCGGCGTCGACCTCGATCAGGTGCTCCAGCATCAGGGCGAGGACGGAGCCCGGCTGTTCCGCGAGGTCATGGCGCTGTTCAAGGAGGGCGGCCTGAAGCCCCTGCCCTTCCAGCCCTTCACGGCGGACGAAGTCTCGGACGCCTTCCGGCTGATGCAGCAATCGGGTCACGTCGGAAAGATCGTCATCGCGCCGCCGAAGCCCGGCAGCGTGATTCAGGCCGAGACCTCCGCCTTCTCGATCTCGCCGGAGGGCGTCCACCTCGTCACCGGCGGCCTCGGCGGCTTCGGCATCGAGGCGGCCCGCTGGCTGGCCGACCGGGGCGCGAAGCACATTGTCCTCGTCGGGCGCAACGGGGCGGCGAGCCCCGAGGCCAAGCAGGTGGTGGCCGATCTCGGCGGGCGCGGCGTCAACGTCGCCGCGATGGCCTGCGACATCACCAGCCGCAAGGCGGTGGACGGCCTTCTTGCCGAAGTGGAGCGCAACGGCCAGCGCCTCGCCGGCGTGATCCACGGCGCGATGGTGCTGCAGGACGGCCTCATCGCCAACATCGACGCCGCCGCCCTCGACGCGGTCATCCGCCCGAAGGTGATCGGCGCCGAGAACCTCGACGCGGCGACGCGGGGACGCGCCCTCGATTATTTCGTGATGTTCTCCTCGGCCACGACTTTCATCGGCAACCCCGGCCAGGGCGCCTACGTCGCGGCGAACGGCTTCATGGAAGGCCTCGCCCGCCGACGCCGCAAGGCCGGCCTGCCGGCGCTGGCCGTCGCCTGGGGCGCCATCGGCGATGTCGGGGTGCTGGCCCGCAACCGCGCGGTCATGGAGACCCTGGCGGGCCGAGTCGGCGTCACGCCGATGGATGCCCGCCACTGCCTCGACCTCATGGCCGACGCCCTGCAGGGCCAGGGCGGCAGCCCGGACGACGCCGTGATCGCCATCGCCTCGATGCACTGGGGCAAGGCGCGCGAGCGCCTCGCCACCATGAAGAGCCCGAGCTACGCCGAGCTCGGCTCCGACCAGCAGATGGAAGCCGGCACGGTGGCGGCCATCAATATCGGGATGCTCCTGAAGACCCAGGACATCGACGCGGTTCGCAAGACGGTGGCGGACGCCATCGTGGAGGACATCGCCCGCATCCTGCGCCTGCCCAAGGACGACATCAGCCGCGTGCGCCAGCTCTCCGAGATCGGCCTCGATTCGCTGATGGGCGTGGAACTCGGCGCCAGCCTGCAGGAGCGCTTCGCCCTCGAGGCGCCCCCCTCCGGCATCTCGTCGGGGCTGACCGTCAACGAGCTGACCGAGACCCTGATCCAGTCGATCTCGGCCCCGGTCGACGAGGCGGCGGCGGCGGTGATGAGCCTGGCTCAGCGCCACGCCAGCGAGGGCGTCGACGTGCGCACCCTCGAGCCCTTCCACGCACTGGTGGAAGAGAACAGCCTCGTGATCAAAGAAATCCTGCCTTGAAAACCTCCGCTCCGAAAGTATCCGCATGAGCAACCCCGCGAGACCGGACGGCGGACGCGCGGCCCTGGCGGGCTTCGTCACGAACCGCATGGGGCGCAGCGCCAGCCGGCCGGCTCCGGCCCGGACGGCCCAGCGCCCCTCGAGCGATCCGTCCGTCCAGAACTTCGAATCCTTGCCGGGCTATCGGGAATTGCGGCTCCAGCGCTCGGCGGCCGACCTGATCGGCCTCGGCAATCCGTTCTTCCGGGTGCACGAGACCCGGGCCAGCGCCACGACCCGCATCGACGGCAAGTCGTTCATCAACTTCTCGTCCTACGACTACCTCGGGCTCAACGGTCATCCGGACGTGAACGCCGCCGCGGCCCGCGCCATCGAGGCCTACGGCACCTCGGCCTCCGCGAGCCGGATCGTGGCCGGCGAGCGCCCGGGCCACCTCTCCCTGGAGAAGGCCCTCGCCGAGCACTACGACACCGAGGCCTGCGTGGTCATGGTGAGCGGGCACGCCACCAACGTCACCACCATCGGCGCCCTGCTCGAACCCGGCGACGTCATCTTCCACGACGCGCTCAGCCACAACAGCATCGTCACGGGGGCGCAGCTCTCCGGCGCGCAGCGCCGCTCCTTCGCCCACAACGACCTCGACGCCCTGGAGACCCTGCTGGGCGCCACGCGCCACGAGCACCGCCGGGCGCTCATCGTGGTCGAGGGCCTCTACAGCATGGACGGCGACGCGCCGGATCTCGCCGCCCTGATCGGCCTGAAGCAGCGCTACGATTGCTGGCTCATGGTCGACGACGCCCACGGCCTCGGCGTTCTCGGCCGTACGGGCATCGGTCTCGCCGAGCATTGCGACGTCGATCCGCGCGGGGTCGACATCTGGATGGGCACGCTCTCGAAGACGCTGTCCACCTGCGGCGGCTACATCGCCGGCCCGGCGCCGCTGATCGAATACCTGAAATGCACCGCCGGCGGCTTCATCTTCAGCGTCGGCATCTCGCCGCCGCTTGCCGCCGCCGCCGAGGCCGCCCTCGAGATCATGCATGCCGAGCCGCACCGGGTGGAGCGCCTGCGCCAGAACGGCCACCTGTTCCTGTCCTGCGCCAAGAAGCACGGCCTCGACACGGGCACGAGCCTCGGCCTCGCGGTCATCCCGGTCATCATCGGCGATTCCCTGAAGTCGGTGACCCTGTCGGACCGCCTGTTCAAGCGCGGCATCAACGTGCAGCCGATCATCCACCCGGCGGTGCCGGAGCGCTCCTCGCGCCTGCGCTTCTTCATGACCTCCGAGCATACGCCGGAGCAGATCCGCGAGACCGTGGACGCGGTCGCCGAGGAACTCGCGGCGATCGAGAAGGGCGGCTCGCTCATCGAGCAACTGATGGCCAAGCGCGGCAAGCCGTAGGATTCCGGCGCGGCGCCCATCTGGGATGCGTCACATTTTAAGCATCGGCGCCCGACGCCGGTGCTTTTTTATGCGTGTCGCCCGCGTGCGGCGGATTGCCCTCGGGCCCTGAACAGGAGACGATCCCCTCGCCATCTCATGTCTCGGTCGCCTCCGGAACCCGGCCCGGGATGCGGCGTTCGTCCCAAGCCCGTCGGTCAGGAGCCCGTGATGAGACAATCGACTGCCGCTTCCATCGTGCGTCGTCTGATCAAAACCGTCGCCGAGGCCAGCCGGTCGTTCATCGGTTCGGTGGTCGAGGGTGCGATGCCGGCGCCGCAGCCGGTCCCCGTCCGGGTTCGCGCCGGCCGCCAGCGCCGCTGAGGCGCCTCGGCCGCGCATCGTCGTGAGAGCGTGACGGGCGTCAGGCGCCCGTCAGCGTATCGAACAGAAGCTTCACGTTCAGCGCGACGATGACCGTCGCAATGACCCAGGCCAGGATCTTGAGCCAGCCCGGGATCACGTGAGGGCCCATCTTGCCCTTGTCCGAGACGAAGCCGACGAGCGGGATCACCGCGAACGGCAACTGCATCGACAGCACCACCTGACTGAGCACCAGCAAACGCGCCGTGCCCTGCTCTCCGTAGAGCGCGGTTACCCCCACCACCGGCACGATGGCGATGCCCCGGGTGATGAGGCGCCGGGCCCAGTCGGGGATCCGTAGGCGCAGGAACCCCTCCATCACGATCTGTCCGGCGAGCGTCGCCGTCACGGTGGAGTTGAGGCCCGAGGCCAGGAGTGCCACCGCGAACAGCGTCGAGGCGATCCCGGCGCCGAGGAGCGGCGAGAGCAACTCGTAGGCCTGCTCGATCTCCTGAACGTCGGTGCGTCCTTGCGCGTGGAACACTGAGGCCGCCATGATCAGGATCGCGGCGTTGACGAAGAGGGCCAGCATCAACGCGATGGTGGAATCCGTCACCGCGAAGCGGATCGCGCCCCGACGCCCGGCCTCGTCGCGGGGATAGGCACGCGTCTGCACGATCGAGGAGTGCAGGTAGAGATTGTGCGGCATCACCGTGGCGCCGATGATGCCGATGGCGATGTAGAGCGCCGCCGGGTTCGTTACGATCTCGGCGGTCGGCAGGAAGCCCCCGAGGATCGCCTGGATCGGCGGCGCCGCGAGCGCGATCTGGATGCCGAAACACACGAAGATGACCGCCAGCAGCGCGATCACGAAGGCTTCGAGGGCACGGAAGCCGCGCCGCATCAGCAGCAAGATCAGGAACACGTCGAGGGCCGTGATGGTCGCGCCGAGGACGAGGGGAATGCCGAACAGCAGTTTCAGCGCGATGGCGGTGCCGATGACTTCGGCAAGGTCGCAGGCGATGATCGCGGCCTCGCAGGCGATCCAGAGCAGCAGGCTGACCGGGCGCGGATAATGGTCGCGGCAGGCCTGCGCGAGGTCGCGGCCGGTGGCGATGCCGAGGCGCGCGGCGAGCGCCTGCAGCACGATCGCCATCAGGTTCGAGAGCAGGATGACGGCGAGCAGGGTGTAGCCGAACTGCGCGCCCCCCGCGATGTCGGTGGCCCAGTTGCCCGGGTCCATGTAGCCGACCGAGACCATGTAGCCCGGGCCGATGAAGGCCAGGAGCCGGCGTAGCCAGGAGCCCCCCGCCCGCACCGGGACGCTGCCATTCATGCGCCCGAGACTGGGCTGCGCGCCCGTCGCGTCGTCGAACCTCCAGGAGCCCCGCGGCTCCGCCACGGTCCCGGGGGTCGTCGCCTGTTCGTTGAAAGCCATGCCCACGCTTGCCGTTCGCCGAGACGGGATCGAGCGCGCCAAGCGCTCGAATGGTCACGGTCCGAGGCGTTATAGCAGGGGCTATACTAAGAGCAACAGGCTAACTGACAGGCACGAAACGTCTACCGCTCCGTCGCTCTCGGGACGAAAACCGAGCGCGGCTGGGCGGTTTCTTATGGCGTCGGCCGCCCGGCGCCATCAGGACGCCAGCGTCTGGAGGTTCCGGTCGATGGCCGCGACCCCGTGCGCTGCGGTCTGCATGCTCATGGAGATCTCGCGGGTCACCGCGCTCTGTTCCTCGACCGCCGAGGCGAGGCCCGTGACGAACCCCCGGACCGCGTCGATGGACCGGCCGATGGCGGTCAGCGCCCCGACCACATCCCCGGAGATCGACTGCATCGCCTTGATGTCCTCCGCGATGCGGGCGGTGGCGCTCGTCACCTGGTTGGAGAGGTTCTTCACCTCGCCGGCGACCACGGCGAAGCCGCGCCCGGCCTCGCCCGCGCGGGCCGCCTCGATGGTGGCATTCAGCGCCAGGAGATTGATCTGCCCGCCGACGCCCTGGATCAGCTGGACGATGCCGTTCATCGAGCTCGCCGCGTCCGCGAGCTGGCCCGTCGCATGGTCGGCGGTCTTGGCGCGGCCGTCCATGTCATCGACCTCCTGGCGGGACCGCGCGAGGCTGCTGGCGATCTCGCTGATCGAGGCGTTCAGCTCCTCGGCCGCCGCCGCGACGGTCTGCACGTTGGTCAGGGTCTGCCCGGAGGCGTGCGCCGCATCGATCTGCGAGCGCATCCGTGCGGTGATGTCGGTGGCGAACTTCACGACCTTGAACGGGCGGCCGGCGAGGTCGAAGATCGGGTTGTAGGAGGCCTGGATCCAGATCTCCCGGCCGCCCTGGCCGACGCGCTGGAAGATGCCGGACTGGAACTCACCCCGGCCCAGGGCGGCCCAGAATTCGCCGTAGGCGGCCGAGGCCGCGTAGGCCGCATCCACGAACATCCGGTGGTGCCGCCCCCGGATCTCGCCCAGCCCGTAGCCGAGGACGTCGAGGAAGTTCGTGTTGGCGTCGAGGACGGTCCCATCGAGGTCGAAGTGGATCACGCCCTGCGAGCGACCGATGGCCTCGACCTGCCCCTGCATCTCGGCGTTGCGGACCTTCCCGGCGGTGATGTCCGCGGCGAACTTGACGACCTTGATCGGCCGGCCCGACGGATCGAAGACCGGATTGTAGCTCGCCTGGAGCCAGATCTCGCGCCCGTCCCGTCCGACGCGGCGGAACTCGCCGGTCTGGAAGCTGCCGCGGCCCAGGGTTTCCCAGAAGGCGCGGTAGGTCGCCGAGTCCCGGTCCTGCGGGTCCACGAACATCCGGTGGTGCTGGCCCTGCACCTCGGCGAGGGTATAGCCGACCAGGCTCAGGAAGTTGGCGTTGGCCTTCAGGATCGTCCCGTCGAGGGCGAACTCGATCACGCCCTGCGAGCGGTCGATCGCCTCGATCTGACTCAGTGTGTCGGCGCTGCGCATCTTCTCGGCGGTGATGTCGGTGGCGAACTTGACCACCGCGATGGCGCGCCCATCCGGGCCCAGGATCGGATTGTAGCTCGCCTGGAGCCAGATCTCGCGTCCGTTCTTGCCGAGGCGGCGGTATTCGGCACGCTGGAACTCCCCCTTGGCCAGGCCGGCCCAGAAGGCCCGGTAGGCGGCACTTTCGCGCTCGGCGGGGTCGACGAAGAGGCTGTGGTGCCGCCCCCGGATCTCGTCGAGGCTGTAGCCGACCGTCGCCAGGAAGTTCTGGTTCGCGGTGACGATGGTTCCGTCCGGCTTGAACTCGATGACGGCCTGCGAGCGATCCAGGGCCTGGAGCTTCGCCGATGACCCGCGATTGAAGAACGTCATGGCCTGGATTCCTGGTTCGCGCGCGCCGTATGCGATCGGAGCCGAGCGGTTCGAAGGAGAGTCGAATGATCCCGGGTATGACTACATGGGATACGAGAGACACGCTGAGGCGTTCGACTTCGTGTGGTCAGGGATTTGGTTTTTTTTTACTGAGCACGGATCGTAAAACCGCAGCGAAGTGGGTTAATATTCAAGATCAGGTTTGCGGAAGCTGTTCCCCTGCTTCGTGCGGCCCGTCTCGTGAGCGCCTCGGCTCCGGTGACGGATCGGTCAGATCAGGCTCCCCTGGCCCCTTGGCGGTTCGGCCGGGACGGATGCTCCGTCCCCCCCCTCCCCGCTTCGGCGACCCTTCCGCGGCTTCGCTGATGAGTGCGAGTATGGCGCCGGGCCGGTTAAGATTCACTGAAGGTCGCCGGTTCGACAAATATAAACCTGAGCCAATGTTTGATCACATGTGGGTGATGAGCGGTGTGGCAAATATAGATCCAATCTATAGCGTTGATTGGAGCTAATTCGCTGACCCTGGGCGAGCTTCGGGTTGGTAGAGCGCCGTGCGCCCCACGCGATCCGAAGCTTCGCCTTAGTGTAGCGGGAGATTCCGGGGTCGATCCTGGGCCGCCCGCGTCGCGCCGACGCGGGTGGACCCACGGCAGCGCTTGCCCGGGCGACCCATTGATGTGTGGCCCGCGCGAGCCGATGTGGTCCGCCTCGGCCGTTGCTTTCGTCCGTCGGCCTCAGGCGGCGCGCGGACCCGACAGCGGAGCCGGCGCCATCACGTAGGTGTTGCGGCCCCCGCCCTTGGCCTCGTAGAGGGCCGCGTCGGCGGCGGCGACGAGACTCTGCGCCGAGCCCGTGCCGGGCGCCAGGCACGCGACTCCGAGGCTCACGGTGACCACTCCGTGGGGGCTTGCCGCGTGCTGCAGGGCGTTGGCGATGACGGCGGCCCGGATGCGTCGCGCCGTCGCCTCGGCCTCGATCCACGTGGTCTCGGGCAGAATCGCGGCGAATTCCTCGCCGCCGATCCGGCACAGGGTCGCACCCGGCCGGGCGGCTGCCCTGACCAGGGCCTCCGCGATCGTCCGCAGGGCCGTGTCGCCATGCTGGTGGCCGTAGCAGTCGTTGAAGGCCTTGAAGGCGTCGGCATCGAGGAGGATCAGCGCCAGGGGATGCCCCATGCGCTGGGCCCGGCGCAGGTCGCGCGCCAGCACTTCGTCGAACCGGCGCCGGTTGTTGAGGCCGGTCAGGGGATCGGTGACCGCGAGCTGGCGCAGTTCGTCGTTGAGGCGGGCGGTGGCCTGCTCGGCCTTCCGGCGCTGGATGAGCTCGCGCCGCAGCAGGGCCGTGAGGACCAGGGTGGCGCCGCACAGGATCAGGACGATGCCGCCCAGGGTGATCGCCTTGCGCCACCATGCGGCGTAGATCGTCTCCAGGGGAACCGACAGGCTGACGACCAGGGGCAGGTCGCCGACTTGCGAGAAGGCGAAGCGCCGCTGATCCTCGCCGATCATGGCCGTGCCGTCGAACAGGCCCTCGCGCGCGGCACGCATGGTCTGGAAGCTCTGCGACTGCGCGACGTTGGTCCCGACGCCCGCCTTGGGGTCCCGCATCAGGACGGTGCCGTCCCGGGTGAGCAGGCTGATGGCGTCCCCGGCCTGGCGGCCGGCGGTCGCGAACAGTTGTTCGAAGTGGTCGAGGAAGATCACGCCCACCACCACGCCCGCGAAGCCGCCGTCCGGATGCGAGACCCTGCGGCTCAGGGGCAAGCCCCAGCGTCCGGAGCTGCGGGACAGGATCGCCTTGCCGATGAAGAGGTCCGGGCTCGGGTCGCGCAGATGATGCTGGAAGTATTCCCGGTCCCGCGCGTTGAACGGCGCCATCGGGCGCGAAGTCAGGATCGGGCCGCCCTCGGAATCCAGCAGGGCGATCAGGCCGAAATTCGTGGCCGTCGCGGCGCGATCGAACAGGATCATGTGGCGCAGTTCCGGGTCCGCCTCGCGAACTCGCTGCTCCTTCATGCCGTCCACGATGCCCCGCAGGGAAAGGTCGTAGAGCTCGACGTTGCGGGCGATGTCGCGCGCCATCAGGGTCACGAGGCTGCGCGCCGTGACCTTGGCGCGCTCGTCGATCTCCCGGCGCATCTCGAGGAGCATGACCGCGCACACGCCGCAGAGGGCGGCCGCCACCAGGGCGTTGAACAGCACCAGCCAGGCGGCCGAAGGAACCAGCCGGCGCATCCGTCTGCGCAGGGCGCGGTATGTCGGCGGGGTCTCTCGCAAGATGGGGACTGACATCGGCTGCCGGGTGATGATCTGCCCCGGACCATGACTCGGCATCGGTTGACGAAACCTTCGCGGAATCATGCGCCCGCAGAAACGTGTTCGCGCCGGATCGTGCGCCCCCGGGATCGTGCGCCTCCGGGATCGTGCGCCTC
>NZ_JAIEOF010000067.1 GCF_019750675.1 Methylobacterium sp. | reverse complement strand
GGCTAACGACCCGCTCCTCGAGGGCCGTTCGCGCCGCGGGATCGCTCATCAGCCAGCGGCGTGCCTCCACGGCCCGCATCCCGGCGAAATCGGTGGCGGCGGCCCGTGCGTAGTTGATGGACATCAGCGAGCGGTCGAAGGTCTGGCTCACGAGCTCGTCCGCCCGCCGGATGCTCGACGCCGCCGACAGCCCGAGCGCACCCGTGATCGTGCTCATGACCAGGAAGGCGATCACGATCCGGCCGCGGATCGTACCGAGCAGCGCGCCGAGGGTGTCCGGCAGGGTCCGGCGACGCCGGCTGCCGGTCGTCATCGGTGCTTCGGGAGGTGTCATCAAATCCGTCCGTCCAGCGATAACGCGCAGTATGCCGGACAGACGTTAAGGTGATCTTGAGGTGTCGCGCCGCCGCCCACCGCCTTAACGGATACTTCACGCGCACGTGTCTTCGTGAGACCGCAGGATTTCGAGCGTGCCGGTTGCAGCGGGATTTCGGAACTCGATCGGCGGGCTCCGCGCCTCACCATGCTTCTACGAACGGACCACCGATGCGACGCCTCACCGCTTGTTGCCTGATCTTCGGCGTGCTGGGCGTGGCGAGTGCGGGAGTTGCCCTGTCCGCGGTCGGTGCGCCGATCCTTCACGTGTCCCAGAAGGGGCGGGCGTTTCAGCCGAATGCCCTTCTGGTGCCGCGCGGTGCCAGCGTCGAGATCGTCAACGACGACGGCGATCTGCTGCACCACGTCTACGTCGATGCGCCCGATTTTAATTTCGATTCCGGCGACCTCAAGCCCGGCAGTCGCACCAAGGTCACCTTCCCGGTCAGGGGAACCTTCGCGGTGTTGTGCGGCATCCATCCCAAGATGAAGCTCAGCGTCCGAGTCGAGGGCCAGTGAACGCGCGCCGCGCCGCCTGAACGGACCCCTCCGTCACCCGGAAGGCCCCCGCCCGGAATGGTGCGGAGACCCTTCGGTGAGCTCGGATACCATGCCGGCGGAGCCTTCGCCCGGCGGGGACACCCGTCAGAGGATGCTGGTGCCCTGGAGCACGGCGTGGGCGCCGTAATAGAGCCCGATGAAGGCTGCCAGCGCGGCGCCGTACCCGACCGGCGTCAGCGCCAGATTGCGCAGGCGGTAGGGGGCCGTGGCGTTGTCGGCGGCGATCGCCACCATCGCCACGATGATCGGGGCGTGGCCGATGGCGTCGATCTTCCCGAACTCGAAGATCGCCGAGATGAAGGTCGCCGCCAGGAGGATCGCGGAGACGCGGCGGACCAGCGGCGTACAGATCAGCGCGAAGGCCAGGACGAACTCCACGGCACCGGCCGCCTTCATGAAGTACTCGCCGCTGAAGCCGAAGGTCATGCCCGGATGCTCGACGAACAGCGGGTAGGACCATTGCGGGTAGGCCCACTTCTCGACCGAGGCCCACATCAGGGTGACGGCGGCCGTGTAGCGCACCACGTCGAGGGGGCGGATGCCGCGGGGGAGGGAGCGGCCGAGGCCGGTCAGGGCGATGTAGGCGGCCACGCCGAGGAAGACCGGATAATCGGCGAGGTGGAAGGCGCCGTACTCCAGGATCGCGGTGACGAACAGGATCACGATGCCGAGCGCCGAGAGCGGCATCGTCCGGCGCCACAGGAAGCCCACCGCGATGGCGAGCTGGAACCAGGGCAGGGCGGTGTTGGCCGTCTTCAACTCCGGCGTGAGAATGACGCCGCCCAGGCTCCAGAGAGCGACGAAGAAACCGCCGCAAACGGCGCGAAACAGCAATTCGGTGTTGTCGCGAGCCCAGGCCGTGGCACGGTCCAGGGATCGGATCAGCGCTGCCCCCAGCACCGTCCCCTCGAGCAGCCCCCCGACCACGAGGGCGAGCAGCGAGAGGCCGACCAGTTTCTCGAAGTCCGCGCACAGGACCTCGCCGAGGCCGCGCGGCGCGCCCGCCAGATCGTAGGCGCAGAACCATTTCACGTGTGCCATCGCGGCGTTGGTGCCCGCGAGCGTGAAGAAAGCCGTCATCGTCATGACTGCGGTGCGCGGCAGCCAACGTCTTCCGGGTTGCATGGGGAGGCCTTGCTGAGATCACCGGCGATCGGGGGCTTGCCGGCCCGACGAAAACTACGCGCCTTCGATGCATTGCGGAAGGAAGTTGTTAACGGATCTTACCGAATGGTTAACTTCCGTTGAGAGGGACGCATTCGCCTCTGCCGTCCGCGCCGAAGCATAGGACGAGGTTCATCGTTCGCGCCGTTGTGACGTAACGGATTGATGACGATGGCGCGCGAAACCCGTGGGCCGACCATGGTTCACTAACCTTGGAGCGGCTAGGGGAAGTCCATCCGCCGTCGCACAAGGAGGGGAGCGGTGATCGCCACCCTGAGCCTGTCGAGCCTACTCCTCGGGACCGGTCTTTCCTTCGCGGCGACGCGCGATCCCGCCCGGTCCGAGATCTGCGAGATCTGGTCCGGCCGCCTGCTGATCGCCGGCCTCGGGCTCCTGGGCGCCGGCCTGCCGCTGTTTCGCTGACGAGCAGTGTTCCGGACAGGCGGGGTTCCGGATGATCAGTTCAGGCGAGGGCCGCCCGGAACTTCGGCGCTGAGTGTCCGCAGGAAGGCCAGGAGGTCGCGCTTCTCGGTCTCGGTAAGGCCGATCGGCGCGATGGCGGGCGACCGGCTCGGCCGCTCGATCCCGCCGCGGTCGTAGAGGTCGATGACCTCCGCGAGGGTGCCGAGGGAACCATCATGCATGTAGGGCCCGCGCTCGGCGACGTCCCGCAGCGTCGGCGTCTTGAAGGCGTGGCGCAGCTGCACCGAGTTCGCGAAGAAGGCGGCCCGGCCGATATCCTCGCCGGTGCCCACGCCGATGTCGTGAAACGATCCGTCCGTGAAGGTCCAGCCGGAATGGCAGGCGGCGCACCGGCCCTTGCCGTTGAAGACCGCGAATCCCGCTTTCGCGCTGGAGCCGATCGCCGTCTCGTCACCTTCCACCCAGCGGTCGAAGGGCGCGCGGCCCGAGGCGATGCCGCGCTGGAAGGTCGCCAGTGCCATCTGGATCCGCCGCCGGGTGACCACGGCTTCGTCGGATCCCGGGACCGCGCCTGCCGCTCCGGCATTCTCCGAGAACGCTTCGGTGAACGCACGCACGTAGTCCGGAGCCCGAGCGAGCCGCGCGATGGCCTCCGCCTCGGGCAGGTTCATGGCGCTGGGGCTGGTGACCGGCGTGAAGGTCACGTCCTCGAGGTCACGGAACTTGCCGTCCCACCCCAGGATCGGAAGCTGCGCGACATCCAGCAGTGTCGGGGTGCGGACCTTCATCGTGGCGCCGGTCTCGCCGATGCCGCGCGGGCGCTCGTCGCTCCAGGACCGGGCGGGGACGTGGCAGGACGCGCAGCTCATCGTGCCCCCGCCCGAAAGGACGGGATCGAAGAAGAGGCGCCGTCCGAGCTCGGCCTTGGCTGGACTGTAGGGGTTGTCCGCCGGGTAGGGGTCCTCCACGCCGCGCCGGTAGCTCTCGCGCAGAGCGGCGAGCGCGTCGGGGGGCGCGTCGTTCCGGGCCGTGCCGGGACGATCCGGCTCGGGCTGGCCGGCCCGAGGAGCTTCGGGACTCAGGCCCGCCACGACGGCGAGCAGCGCAGCGCCGGCGAGCGCGCCGCTGATCTGTCTGCGCATCGCGATCTCCTGATCAGCGAGCGCTAGGGCAAACCCGTTAACGAACCCTCACGGTGACGCGGGCGGCGCAGATGTTGCACCCGAGGGGTTGGAACGTTTGGCGCGAACGTTGCTTAGGCCGCCCCAGCCAGGGATGGCTGCGAAACCCGTCAGGTACCCTGGGGTCTCAGGCAACCCGGGATATCGCATCGCTTCAGGACGAGAGGCTCGGAATGACGAAATACAAACTCGAGTATATTTGGCTCGACGGCTACACTCCGGTGCCGAACCTTCGCGGCAAGACCCAGATCAAGGAATTCGACGCCTTCCCGACCCTCGAGCAACTGCCGCTCTGGGGCTTCGACGGCTCGTCGACGATGCAGGCCGAGGGCGGCAGCTCCGACTGCATGCTCAAGCCCGTGCGTCACTTCCCCGATTCCACCCGCAAGAACGGCGTCCTGGTGATGTGCGAAGTGATGATGCCGGACGGCGTCACCCCGCACGCTTCCAACAAGCGCGCCACCATCCTGGACGATGACGGCGCCTGGTTCGGCTTCGAGCAGGAATACTTCTTCTACAAGGACGGTCGCCCGCTCGGCTTCCCCGCCACCGGCTATCCCGCCCCGCAGGGTCCGTACTATTGCGGCGTCGGCTACAAGGAAGTCGGCAGCATCGCCCGCAAGATCGTCGAGGAGCACCTCGACCTCTGCCTCGACGCCGGCATCAACCACGAGGGCATCAACGCCGAGGTGGCCAAGGGCCAGTGGGAATTCCAGATCTTCGGCAAGGGCTCCAAGAAGGCCGCCGACGAGATGTGGGTCGCCCGCTACCTGCTGCAGCGCCTCTGCGAGAGCTACGAGATCGACGTCGAGTACCACTGCAAGCCGCTGGGTGCCACCGACTGGAACGGCTCGGGCATGCACGCCAACTTCTCGACCGAGCACATGCGCACGATCGGCGGCAAGGGCTACTTCGAGGCGCTGATGGCGGCCTTCAAGGAGAACCTCGACGACCACATCGCGGTCTACGGTCCGGACAACCACATGCGCCTGACCGGCAAGCACGAGACCGCGGCGATCGACCAGTTCAGCTACGGCGTGGCCGATCGCGGCGCTTCGATCCGCGTGCCGCACAGCTTCGTCAACAACGAATACAAGGGCTACCTGGAAGACCGCCGCCCCAACAGCCAGGGGGACCCCTACCAGATCGCCTCGCAGATCCTGAAGACCATCGCGTCGGTTCCGACCGCCGGTGAGGCGCAGGCGGCAGCCTAAATTCTAGGCATCTTTGCGCGCATTCTGCCTGCTTCGACATCAGGGCCTGCCGCGCCAACCCGCGGCAGGCCTTTCTTTTTGCCAATTATCTAGGCGCCGATGGCGCGTGTGATCACGCGGATGGGGTCTGAGCCTCGGCGTCGAATTCCAGGGCGAAGCGCGCCCCCGGGCGGCTCATGCAGCGATCGACCCAGGCGTCGAGGACCGGGTCGCCAGGCTTGCCGAACCAGGCATAGGGCGAGTGGAGCAGCAGGTCCGCCGCCGTGAATTGCGCGCCGAACAGGAAGGGGCCTTCCGCCAGGGCTTCGCGCAGGCGCTGCCGCATCGCCGCGCCGTCCCGGAAGGTCGCCGCGAGGGCAGGGTGCGAAAGGCCGACGGCTTCGAGCACCATGACCGGCTCGACCACGCCCGCGTACCAGGCGAACCAGCCGAGATAGGCGCCCCGCTGCGGGTGCCCGGGCGGGATGTTCAGGCCGGCTTCCGGGAACAGGTCGGCGAGGTGGAGCATGATCGCGCTGCTCTCCCGGACCGCCACGCCGTCATGGACGAGGAACGGCACCTTGCCCTCGGGATGCGGGTTGTGGGGATCGCGCTGGCCGGAGCCGTCCTGGCGCGGGATGGCGACCCGCTCGACCGCCACCGCATCCAGCGCGTTCAGTTCGTGGAGCAGGGCAACGACGCGGGTCGAGCGACTCCGGGGGGAATGATAGAGGGTCAGCATGGGGGACTGCTCCGGTTGGCGGTTTCGACACCCCCGTCTATACGGAAGCCCAACTGCCAGTTTGCGTCAGTTGCGCGATGCCCCGTACGGACCGCCTGTTTCGCCTCCTCCAGGCCCTGCGCATGCTGCCGGCGCCGGTGACGGCCGCGCGGCTCGCCGAGGAGACCGGCGTCTCGGTCCGCTCGCTCTACCGCGACATCGACAGCCTGCGGGCGGCCGGAGCCTGCATCGAGGGCGAGCGCGGCTACGGCTACCGCCTGATCGAGGACGGGGCGCTGCCGCCGCAGATTTTCGACCGGATCGAGATCGAAGCCCTGGTGCTCGGCTTCGCGGAAGTGCGGCACATGGGGGACCCGGCCCTGGCGCGGGCGGCGGACGCGGTGCTCGCCAAGGTCGCGGCGACCCTGCCGGATGCGAGCCAGCAGCACCTGCTCCACGCCGTGTCCCGGGTCCGCCGCTCCGAGGTGCGTTTCGCGCCCTCCGTCGGGATGGCGGCGATCCGGGAGGGGTGCTGGCGCGAGGAGGCGGTGACGATCCGCTACGCCGACAAGGACGAGCGCATCACCGAGCGCACGATCTGGCCGCTGGCGATCGTCTATCTCGACCGAAAGCTCGTGGTCCTGGCCTGGTGCTGCCTGCGCGCGGGCTACCGGATGTTTCGCGCCGACCGGATCGCGGCCGCCGAGGCCGCCGGCGCGAGTTTCCGGCCGAAGCGCGTCACGCTGCTGCGCACCTACCTCGACGCGCTGGCGCAGGGAGGCTCCGCCGGGGCCGGGGCGTGACCCCGGGCCGGGGTCACGCCCCGAAGATCGACCAGCCGAGGCGCTTCGTCAGCATCTCCAAGGCGATGCGGCCGAGATGCGAGTTGCCGGAGGCATCGAGCCCCGGCGACCACACGGCGATCGAGGCCCGGCCCGGCGCGATGGCGAGGATGCCGCCGCCGACGCCGCTCTTGCCCGGCAGGCCGACGCGGTAGGCGAACTCCCCCGAGCCGTCGTAGTGGCCGCAGGTCAGCATCACGGCGTTGATACGCCGCGCCCGCTCGGGCGAGACCACCGAGTGGCCGGTCGCGGGGTTGCGCCCGGAATGGGCCAGGAAGCGCCCCGCCTGGGCGAGCTGCCGGCACGACATGCTGATGGCGCAGTGGTGGAAGTACACGCCGAGGGTGAAATCCACCGGATTGTCGAGGACGCCGAAGGATTTCATGTAGTTGGCCAGGGCCACGTTGCGGAAGCCCGTGCGCAGCTCGGAGGCCGCCACCGCCTCGTCGATGGTGATCGTCGGGTCCTGTGCCAGGAACTGCATGAAGCGCAGGATCTCGCCGAGCGCTTCCCGGGGCTGGTGGCCCGAGAGGATCAGGTCGGTGACCGCGATGGCGCCCGCGTTGATGAACGGGTTGCGCGGGATGCCGCGCTCGCGCTCCAGCTGGACGATGGAGTTGAACGGGCTGCCCGAGGGCTCGCGCCCGACCCGGCGCCAGAGCCGGTCGCCCGCCATGCCCAGCGCCAGGGTCAGGGTGAAGACCTTCGAGATGCTCTGGATCGAGAAGGGCGCGTCGCTGTCGCCGCCCGCCGCCACGTGCCCGTCCGCATCGATCACCACGAGGCCGAAAGCCTTCGCGTCGACGCGGGCGAGCTCGGGAATGTAGCTCGCCACCTCGCCCCGATCCGTCCGATCCTGCATTTCGTCCGCGATGTCCCGGACGGCGCGGTCGAGTTCGGACGAATCTGTCTGCATCGGATTGTTTCTGAACGGAGGGATCGGAGCGGCCCGATCCCGGGCCGCAAGCGGCGGGCCATGCGGGCCCCGGCGGCGCGCTCCATGACGGACAGGCGGGGGTGCGGCGGGATCGGTCCCTGCGGGACGGCCGCGATTCGGCCCCTTATTGTTCAGCTTGGAGACAGGATTTCGGAACTATAGACGGACGTCGATCGCGCTTGATCGATGTCATGCGTTTGTATCTAATCGTTTCTGAAATGCGCGGAGTGATTTCGCCCTGCATTCGCTGGCTTAAGATCAGATGAATACATTTTTCAGAACGCGTTAAATCGTGCGTCGCTAGCACCGCCGTCGAAATGACGGCGCGCCTTCGCATCCCGATCGCGGCCGTCGAGCGATGAGCATCGATGAGCATTGAAACGAGCGATCCGAACCTCAGCGTGGAATCCACCGGGCCCGTCGCAGCGGCATCCGCCGTTCCCGCGCAGGCACCCCCTGCGGGGTCCGAACCCGCCGGCATGCCCCTCGAGGCGCGACGCCGGATCGGGCGCAACCTGCGCCTCCTCTACGCCGAGGTGCTGAACCAGCCGCTGCCCGACCGCTTCGACGCTCTTCTCACCGAACTGGCCGCCCGTGGTGAGACGCGAGGATCCTCATGATGACCGCGACGCAAGCCCCGGTCGGCACGCCGCGCGGCGCCGACGATGAGATGCGCGAGCTTCTGCTCGGCGCGATCCCGGCCCTGCGCGCCTTCGCGTTCTCGCTGACCTACGATCTCGACCGCAGCGACGACCTCGTCCAGGACACGCTCGTGCGCGCCTGGACCAAGGCCGACAGCTTCACGCGGGGCACCAACCTCACGGCCTGGCTGTTCACGATCCTGCGCAACCTGTTCTATTCCGAGCAGCGCAAGCGCAAGCGGGAGGTCGAGGATGCGGACGGCGCCCTGGCCGGGCGCCTCACCAGCCTGCCCGAGCAGGAGATCCGCGTGGAGATGCGCGAGTTCCAGGAAGCCCTCGACGGTCTGCCGCTGAGCCAGCGCGAGGCGCTGGTCCTCGTGGGCGCGCAGAACTTCACCTACGAGGAAGCCGCCGAGATCTGCGGTGTCGCCGTCGGCACCATGAAGAGCCGGGTCAGCCGGGCCCGCGTCCGGCTCATCGAGACCCTGGGCATGAACGGCACCGACGATATCGGCGCCGATGCCGTCACCCGGGCGGCCCTTGAAGCGCAGGCCTGACGCTCCGGCCACAGCCGGGGCCTCAGGCCAGGGAAGCCCGCACCGCGCGGGCCACCGCCGCCCGCGCCGCCTCGCTGCGGTCGCCGAGGAGGCGCCGGCCGGAGGCGATCACCTGCAGGGCTTCGCGGCTGCTGCCCTCGCGCAGGGCCACCGCTTCGAGGTCTCGCAGGTACGCGATGACGTCCGCGCGGGCCTGCGTGTTCCGGTTCAGGACCGGCTCCACCCGGGCCGTGACGTCATGCGTCACCGAGGCCCAGAACGCGGCCGATCCGGCAGAATTCTCGTGCATCGTCGATGCTCCTGACATGTCCGGGCATTGATCGTCGCGGGTCCGGAGCGTGGGGGGACGCCCGCGCTCCGGACACGCGACCCCATAGCGGCGTCCGCTCCGGGGATTCAATAACCTTCGTCAAGAGCTGAACGGAGCGGCGTCCGGTTGCCGACGGCACAGGGTCGTCCTGCTCCGCGACGACCATGCCTCGCCTGCGGCCGCGCGAACGGCCGGTGCATTGCGCTGATCCGAGGCGTTGCTTTTTGGGTCGCGGCCCGCGCACCCTGGCGCGGCCCGGCCGCTCTTCCGCGGCGGATGCAAGACGCCCTGACGACAGCCCCCCGACGAGAGGCCCATGGCCCGCAAGCGCGCGCGACCGACGAACGAGATCCTGCTGGAGGCGGCCATGCGCCTCGGCCTGCCGCCCCGGAGCGTCGAGGCGGAGGCCCTGCGGCTCCATCTCGGCCTGCCGGAGTTCGGCGGCTTCGTCGAGGATGCGGTGGTGGCCAAGGCCCTGCGCGAGTTGAAGGCGCGGCGCGCTTTCGCGGAGGGGGGGATCGCGGCCCTCAAGAAGACGGTGCCGACCTTGCGCGGCGCGGCGATGCGGGACGGCAGCATCGCCTGGTCCATCCGCACCCTGATTCCCGTCCTCGACGGCGGGCGCCTCGATCTGCGGATCGACGCCGCGCCCGAGACGGGCATCGCCGGCATCCTGGCCGGCATGGCCCATCGCAACGATCCGACCTGGCGCCTCGACGAATTGCGCGCCGCCGTCGCCGAGACCTCGGTGCGGACCGCGAAATCCCTGCGCCGGGCGGTGGAGCGCCTGCGCGATCAGGTGGCCGAGGACCTGCGCGAAGTCGGCGCCGACGCCGTGACCTATATCGACCATCTCGACCGCTCCCTGCGCTCGCGGGCCTTCCTGCTCTCGCCCAACCTCAACCAATCCCTCACCGATACCCTGAAGGGCGTGCGCGCCCGCGCCCGCAACGTGGCCCGCGAGGATTCGCGCCTGCGCCGCCTGCGCGATCAGGTCGGCTTCGGGGCCTATATCGAGAAATTCACCGCGGCCCGGCGCCTCGGCCGGCGCATCGTCTTCCACATGGGGCCGACGAATTCCGGCAAGACCTATGCGGCGCTGGAGATGCTGCGCGCCGCCCCCACCGGCACCTACCTCGCGCCCCTGCGCCTGCTGGCGCTTGAGAACTACGAGGCCCTGGCCGAGCGTGGGCTGCGCGCCGGCATGGTGACGGGCGAGGAGACGCTGGGCGACATCGATCCGACGCACACCGCCCGGACCATCGAGACCGCCGACCTGATCCGGCCCGTCGACGTCGCGGTGATCGACGAGATCCAGATGATCGCCGATCCCGATCGGGGCTGGGCCTGGACCAACGCCCTGTTCGGCATTCCCGCCCGCCTCGTGGTGGTCTGCGGCTCGGACGATGCGCTGGCTGCCGTGCGTCGCGCGGCGGAAGCCGCCGACGAATCCCTCGAGGTCGTCACCTTCGTGCGCAAGACGCCGCTTGTGCTTCAGGAGGCGCCCGTGCCCCTGGAGAAGGTGACGCCGGGCGACGCGGTCGTGGCGTTCTCGCGCCGGGCCGTCCACGAGAACCGCGAGATCCTGGTGGCCGCCGGGCACCGGGTGGCGACGATCTACGGGGCGCTCTCGCCCGAGGTGCGGCGTGCCGAGGCCGCGCGCTTCCGGGCGGGGGAGGCCGACGTGCTCGTCACCACCGACGCCATCGGCATGGGCCTCAACCTCGGCCCCCTGAAGCGGATCGTGTTCTCGGCGGTGCGCAAGTGGGACGGGGTCGGGGAGCGGGCGCTGACCAATTCCGAGATCCGCCAGATCGCCGGCCGCGCCGGCCGCTTCGGACACCAGGACGAGGGCTATGTCGCGGCCGTCGACGAGACTGGGCTGGAGCCGATCCGGGCGGCACTCGCCGGTGCCCCCACGGCTCCGGCCGCCGACACGCGCTTCTTCGTGCGGCCCGACCTCATCGCGATCAATTCCGTGGCCGAGGAGATGCGCACCGACAGCCTGCGGGAGGTGCTGGCGCATTTCGCGCGCGCCACCTTCTATGCCGGCTCGCCGTTCCAGCCCTCGGCGCTCGAAGAAATCCTGGAGATCGCCCGGGTGGTCGACAAGGCGCGACTCCCGATCGCGGAAAAATTCGCGTTCTCGGTCTGCCCGGTGGACCGGCGCGACCCGGTCTCGCTGGGCCTGCTGGAGCGCTGGACCCAGGCCCGCGCGCAGGGTGCCACGGTGCCGGCCCTGCGGGCCAACCTCGCCGGTGAACTCGACTACCAGGAGCGGACGGTGAAGCTCGCCAGCGCCTATCTCTGGCTCTCGCGGCGGTTTCCCGAGACCTTCGACGATGCCGCGGCGATGCGGGAGATGCGCGCGCGGGCCAACGGGGCGATCGAGCGCCACCTTCAGGAGACGGCGACCCGCAGGGTCGAGCGTCGCTCACGCCGGGCGAAGGCGGCCGGTTGAGCCGTCCTTAAGCGGACCGGCCGGCCAAGGGGAGGGACGGTCCCTCCCCGGCGCCGAGCCGAAGGTTCGAGCCGGCGGGTTTCGCTCAGGCCGACTTGAGGTGCGCGGCGAGATGCTTGTTCATCTCGAACATCGTGCACTTGTCCTTGCCGAAGACCTTCTTCAGCTTGTCGTCGGCCAGGATCTCGCGCTTGTTCTCGGGGTTCTGGAGGTTGTGCTTCTTGATGTATTCCCAGACCTTGCTCACGACCTCGCCGCGCGGCAGGGCGGCGGTGCCGACGACGGCGGCCAGCTCGGCGGAGGGCTTGAGCGGCTGCTGCAGAGCGTTCGGCTTGGCACCGTCACCCTTCGGCGCGGCGACCTTCTTGCCCTTGGCGGCCGGGGCCGGCTTCTCGGCATCCTTCGGCGCAGCCTTGGGGGCCGCCTTCTCCGCAGTCTTGGTGGTGCTCTTCGCCATGGGATCTTCCTCCGGATGTCGGCGGTGAGTGCCGGTACGCCCACGGCCGGTGGCCTCGCAGCGCATAGCTGCAACAACTAAGCGGTGCTGCGAGCGTTCCAAGGGGATTCCGCCCTTGGGCGCCCCGTCATCCACAGGCGCGACGGCCTCGGGCGGGTCTCATCCGCCTTCGCGGCGAGACGAGGCCGGATCGACTTGCATGAAATCTTGCGCGTCCGCGCCCTGTACTTGATGCGCCGGTGGCTCCCGGTGTCGGACCGGACCGCCCCGTACGGGGCGAGAAAAACGGTTCTGCGGCAATGGTTTGAATAGCTGCCGGCGGGGCCCTGCCGGGGTCCCTGGCGGAGGGGGCGGCATCGCTCCGCACCCGCCGGCGGCGCCCCGCAGAACGCGCTTTTCCCAGCGCCCGAGCCGGCACTCGCCCCACGCTGCCGTGGCGACAAGAATTTGTGTGCCCGGGCCAAGAATTGATCGCTCACGAATGCAAGATCTCGCAAGGCCGCTTGGCGCGTCCGCCGGCCGGGACGGGCGGCGCCCGATTCCGGGACGGGCGGGGCGGGGGGCCGACACCGATCCTTAAGGGCGTCCGGCTACGCGGCAACCATGATCCTCATCGCCTTCTCCCTCTCCCTTTGCGCGGCCGCCGCGCTCATCGTCGGGCTCGGTGCCGTGGTGTCGGTCGAGGCCCCGGCGAATCCCGTCGCGCGCGGGACCGCAGGCTTGGTCTGAGCGTCCGAACCGCCTCGCCCGGCGCCCCGCAGGCGGGGCGCCGGGGGCCGAACCGACGGCGTGCCTCGGACGTTGCGCCCGGATTCCTCCAGGTCACGATCGCGCCCGCATGCTCGAATCCACCGTTCCGACCTCCCTCGACAGCACGGCCCACATCATCCAGATCGCGCTGACGCCGATCTTCCTGCTCTCCGGCATCGCGACTCTCCTCAACGTCTTCGGGACGCGGCTCGCGCGGGTGGCCGATCAGGCCGAGCGCATTTCGCAGGCGATCGCAAGCGCGTCCGGGCCCGAGCAGCACCGTCTGGCGCACCGCATGAACGCCCTGCGCCGGCGCTCCCTGGCCCTCGACGCCGCTGTGATCCTCGGGGCGCTCGGCGGGGTCGCCACCTGCGGCGCCGCCCTCACCCTGTTCGTGGGGGCCCTGCGGGACGCCACGGTGGCCAACATCCTGTTCCTGCTGTTCGGCCTTGCCATCCTCTGCACCCTGAGCGCCCTGATGGTCTTCGGCTTCGAGATGCTCCTGTCGAGCCGGGGCATCCGCGAGCGGGTCGCGGTGCGCCAGTCCGAGGTGGCCGAGGAGACCGGCGCGCCGGTGGACACCCGGCGCTGAACCGGCCCTCCCGTCGCGACGATCCCTTGGAACCGCACCGGATATCGGGGTTTGTCCGGTCACGCGTCCACCCGTTCCGGATGCACCCCATCCCGAGCCGCGAACCCGCAGGAGGAATGCCATGCCGACGGATCTCCCGAACGAGCGCAGCATCCGGCCCGCCGGATCGATGGAACTCGACCCCTCCGCCGAGGGGGTGGCCATCGACGAGACCCCGCGCCTCATCGCCTCGAACAAGGTCGAGGGTACCTCGGCCTACAGCCGCGAGGGCGAGCATATCGGTACGGTCTACAACTTCATGGTCGACAAGGTCTCGGGGCAGGTCGCCTACGCGGTGATCTCGTTCGGCGGCTTCCTCGGCCTCGGCGAGAGCTACCACCCGGTGCCCTGGCGCGCCCTGACCTACAGCGTCGAACTCGGCGGCTACATCGTCGAGATCGACCAGGACACCCTGGCGGGCGCGCCGATCCACGGGCCTGGCGAGGACCCGTTCTCCGATCCGACCTTCGGCACCCGCGTCGACGGCCATTACGGCGGCCGCAAAGTGCCCACGGCTTAAGGATCGGCCCCCACGACCCGAGGGATCAGCGCTCCGGCGCGGCCGTGATCCGCTCGAAGTCGAGGAGCGCGGTCTCGATCACGATCTGAGTGCGGCTGATCACGTCGAGCTTGCGCAGGATTTCGGAGACGTGCGCCTTCACGGTCGAATCCCCGACCTGGAGTTCGTACGCGATCTGCTTGTTGAGCTTGCCCTGGCGGATCATCGCCAGCACCCGCAATTGCTGGGGCGTCAGGCTCGCGACCCGCTCGGCGAGGGGCGCCTTGCGGGCGGATGACGCGCCGAGCGGCGCGTTCGGCAGGTTCGCCGGCACCGAGAGGCCCCCCGCCAGCACGTCCGCGATGGCCCGCGTGAGGGTCGACTTGTCAACGGCCTTCGGCACGAATCCCGCCGCGCCGTGCTCCAGCGCTTCCCGGATGATGCGCGGATCCTCGAGGCCGGAGACGACGAGGATGGGGACCCGCGGCACCTGCGCGCGAATCGCCATCAGCCCCTCGAAGCCGGTGACGCCCTGCATGGAGAGGTCGAGCAGGATGATCTCGATGGCGGGCTGGGCCGCGAGCACCGCGCAGGCGCTGGCGATGCCGTCGGCCTCGTGCAGGGTCGCGTTGGGGTAGGCGAGGCCCACCGCGCTGGCGAGCGCATCGCGAAACAGCGGGTGATCGTCGACGATGAGGAGATGCATGCCCGTTCCGCCCGGCGGGTGCGCCCCTGTTCCGGGACTGTTCGGTGCCGCATTGCGCGGGAACCGGCCGCCCGACATACTCGTGTCATCGCGGAGAACCGGGCGTCAAGTCCGGCACCCGTCGATGGGGCGGGAGACGGTACCGTGACAGAGGGGACGCGGGTGCGCACGCACCTGTGCGGCATCACGACGGCCTGGACCGAGGCCGAGGAGGCCGACGCGGCGATCGCGGAGATCGGCGCGGCCATTGGCGGGCGCAGCGTCGCGCAGATCGTGGCGTTCTTCTCGGCCGATTACGACGTCGAGACCCTCAACCGGGCCCTCACCGCGCGCTTTCCGGGCGCGGGCATCGCCGGCTGCACCATGTCGGGCGGCATCTCGCCGGCGGGCGGGCTCGATCGCGGCCTCGTGGTGATCGCCTTCCCGCGGGAGAATTTCCGCATCGTCTCGACATTGCTCGACGCCATCGACCATCTCGACGTGGAGCGCACGGCCTCCAGCGTCCGGGCCCTGCGCCGGAGCCTCGAGGCCGAGGACGGTGCGGGCCTGGCCCCGGGCACCGGACGCCGCTTCGCCCTCTCGTTGATCGACGGCCTCACCAACGCGGAGGAGACGGTGGTCTCGGCCATCGCCTGGGCGCTCGACGGCATTCCCCTCGTGGGGGGCTCGGCGGGGGACGACCTCACCTTCCGCCAGACCGTGCTGCTCCATGACGGCCGCATCCACCAGCGGGCCGCCGTGCTGCTGCTGGTCGAGACGGATTTCCCGATCCAGATCTTCAAGAGCGACAATTTCGAGCCCACCGACACGAAGTTCGTGGTCACCGCATCGGATGACGAGCAGCGCATCGTGCACGAGCTCAACGCCGAGCCGGCGGCGCGGGAATACGCCATGGCGGTGGGGCTCGACCCCGAGCGCCTCTCGCCCATGAGTTTTGCCGCCTATCCCCTCGCGGTGAAGGTGGGCGGCGAGTATTTCTGCCGGTCGATCCGGCGCATGAACCCGGACGGTTCGCTGAGCTTCTTCTGCGCCATCGACGAGGGCGTCGTCCTCACCCTGGCGCGCCCGCGCGACATCGTGGCCGCGACGGGGGCCGAGCTCGCCCGCCTCGACGCGGATCTCGGCGGCATCGATCTCGTCATCGGCTTCGAATGCGTGCTGCGCCGCCTCGACGCCGAGAGCCGCCAGGTGCGCCACGGAATCTTCGACCTCTATCGGCGCTACGACATCGTCGGCTTCGACACCTACGGCGAGCAGTACCGGTCGATGCACCTGAACCAGACCTTCACCGGCATCGCCATCGGACGGGGCGAGCCCGGCCGGGACTTCGGCGCGCGGTGATGCTGCGTCCACCCGATTCCGCGAGCCCTCCGCTGGACGCGGACGAGGCCCGGCGGCGCATCGCCAAGCTGGAGCGGATCAACGCCGCCCTGATGGCCCATGTCGAGCGCAGCATGGACCAGCAGGGCGGTGCCTACTCGCTGTTCCAGACCGCCACCATGCTGGAGGGCCGCGTCCGCACGCGCACCGAGGAACTGACCGGGCTGATGCACCGCCTGGAGCGCTCCAACGCGGCCCTGGTGGCGGCCAAGGAGGAGGCCGAGAACGCCAACCGCTCGAAGACCCGGTTCCTGGCGGCGGCGAGCCACGACCTCCTCCAGCCCCTCAACGCCGCGCGGCTCTCGGCCTCCGCGCTCGCCGACCTCGCCCTGGGTCCCGAGGCGCTGGCGATCTCGGGCCAGATCGAGCGCGGACTCCAGATCATCGAGGACCTGATCAAGACCCTCCTCGACATCTCGAAGCTCGATGCGGGCGTGGTGCGCCCGGCGATCAAGCCGGTGGCGCTCAGCGAGCTCCTCACCGGCATCGCCGCGAGCTTCCGGCCCTTCGCCGAACGCAAGGGCCTGCGTCTCTCCGTGCGCGGCCCCGACCTCGTGGTGGCGAGCGACCCCCTGCTGCTCCAGCGCATCGTGCAGAACCTCGTCTCGAACGCGATCCGCTACACCCGGCAGGGCGGCGTGCTGGTGGCGGTCCGCCGCCGGGGGCAGGCCTCCGGGGAGTCCTGCCGCATCGGGGAGACCTGCCGTATCGGGGAGACCTGCCGCATCGAGGTGTTCGACACCGGCTGCGGCATCGCGCAGGCCGAGCAGGACCTCGTGTTCGAGGAGTTCTTCCGGGGCGGTGCGGAGGGGGAGGGGGGCGAGCCCGGCCTCGGCCTCGGCCTCTCCATCGTGCGCCGGATGGCGCTGGCCCTCGACCATCCCCTCGAGCTCGCCTCGCGGGCCGGGCGCGGCACCCGCATGGCCCTGACCCTGCCGGTGAGCCGTACGGCCCCGGAGCGCGCGGTGACGATGTCGCCGGTGACGACCCGGCTCACGGGGGCGCGCGTCCTCGTGGTCGAGAACGACCCGCCCACCGCCGACGCGCTGGAGCGCCTCCTGCGGGCCTGGGACGCCGAGGTCTGCGTCCACCGGGACCTCGCCGGGGTCGAGGCGGCACTGGCCGCCGGCATGACGCCGCCGGACCTGCTGGTGCTCGATTACCACCTCGACAACGGCGCCTGCGGCCTCGGCGTGGCGACGCATCTCGAAGCGCGGACGGGCCTGCGCCGTCCCGTCATCGTCACCACCGCCAACCATTCGCCCGAGATCGAGGCGGAGGTCGCCGCCCTGGGGGCGCAACTCGTTCACAAGCCGGTGCGTCCGGCGCAGCTACGCGCGCTCCTCACCTACCTGCTGGCCTGACGATGACGCGGTGCACAGGAGGGCCTGCCCAAGATTATTTTGAATAATCTTGGCGGGTGCGAAGGCATTGGCCCGTCCCCGTGCCCGCCCGCGAAGGCGCCGTGAAATCTTTTTCAGGCGGGCCTCCAGTTCAGTTTGAGGCATGATTGAAAAATTTGCATTGCACCAAGATAAAATTGCATTGCAGCGACACTTGTCGTGCCCTTGCGAAGCTTCGTGCGGGACTTTACGCTCCCGCACGAGAACAAGACTTCCCCATGCGCGCTTTCCGGCAGGACGAGACCTGTCGTGCTTCGCCGCCGCGGGGATGCGGAGGACGACCCGTTCATGAAGAAAAACAAGGTCATCACGGCCGGCGAGGCGATCGCGCTGATCCGGCACAACGACGTGGTCACCACGACGGGCTTCGTCCAGAGCTGCATTCCCGAGGCGCTGCACGCCGCCCTCGAGACGCGCTTCGTCGAGACCGGCGCCCCCCGCGACCTCACCCTGATCATGACGGCGGGGGCGGGCGACAGCAAAGGCCTCGGCACCGGGCGCCTGCACCACGAGGGCCTGCTGAAGCGCGTCATCGCCGCCAATTTCGGCCGCATGCCCAAGGTCGCCAAGGCCGCGCAGGAGAACAAGATCCTGGGCTACAACCTGCCCCAGGGCGTGATCTCGCAGCTCTACCGGGCCTGCGCGGCCGGTCAGCCGGGCCTGTTCTCGAAGGTGGGCCTGCACACCTACGTCGATCCGCGCCACGGGGGCGCCCGCGTCAACACCGTGACGGAGGCCGAGATCGTCAAGCTCGTCGAGGTCGATGGCGAGGAATGGCTGTTCTACACCGCCACGAAGATCGACGTCGCCTTCATCCGGGGCACCTCGGCCGACCCGTCGGGCAACATCTCCTTCGAGAAGGAGGCCCTGACCCTGGACTGCCTGGCCCAGGCCATGGCCGCCCGCAACAACGGCGGCATCGTCATCGCGCAGGTGGAGCGCATCGTCGACGACGGCTTCCTGCTGCCGAAGGACGTGCGCGTGCCCGGCATCCTGGTGGATTGCGTGGTGCTGGCCGAGCCCGAGATGCACCGCATGAACTACGGCGTGCAGCACGACGCGGCGCTGGCCGGCCAGATCCGCGTCCCCGTCAGCGGCATGAAGAAGATGCCCCTCGACGCCCGCAAGGTCATCGCCCGGCGCGCCGCCTTCGAACTCCCGCCGAACGGCGTCGTCAACCTCGGCGTCGGCGCGCCCGAGGGCATCTCGGCGGTGGCCAACGAGGAGAAAGTCACACCCTACATCACGCTGACCACCGAGGCCGGCGCGGTGGGCGGCGTGCTCGCCTCCGGCTCGAGCTTCGGCGCGGCCACGAACGCCGACTGCGTCATCGACCAGAACCAGATGTTCGACTTCTACGACGGCGGCGGCCTCGACATGACCTGCCTCGGGCTCGCCGAGTGCGACCAGCACGGCAACGTCAACACCAGCATGTTCGGCGGCCGCCTCAACGGCTGCGGCGGCTTCATCAACATCAGCCAGAACGCCCGCTCGGTGGTCTTCGCCGGCACCTTCACGGTGGGCGGCCTGGAAACCGTGATCGAGGACGGCAAGCTTCGCATCGTCACGGAAGGCCGCTCGCAGAAGTTCCTGCCGCAGGTGGAGCAGATCACCTTCAGCGGGCACTACGCGCAGATGCGGTCGCAGCCGGTGATCTACGTGACCGAGCGCTGCGTCTTCCAGCTCACCGACGAGGGCCTGGAACTCATCGAGGTGGCGCCCGGCATCGACATCGAGCGGGACATCCTGCCCCATATGGGCTTCCGGCCGATCATCAAGCAGCCGATGCCGATGGATGCCCGCCTGTTCCGCGAGGAGCCGATGGAACTCCTGGCCGACCTTCTCAACCTCAACCTGGCCGAGCGGGTGAGCTACGACTCCGAGCGCAACATCCTGTTCGTGAACCTGGAGGGCTGGCACGCCCGCGCCAAGAGCGATCTCGACGACCTGCGCCTGGTTCTCGTGGGGGCCTGCAAGAAGGCCGGCCAGCGGGTCAACACCGTCGTCAATCACGACGGGTTCCGCATCAACGAGAACCTGTACGACGACTACGCGCACATGATCCAATACCTGCAGGCGAACTACTACCTCACCACCACCCGCTACGCGACCAGCGCCTTCCTGCGCCTCAAGATGGAGGAGGCGCTGACCCGGCGCGGCGTCGCGCCCCACGTCTTCGAGCGCAAGGAGGATGCCCACGCCTTCCTGGACGGCGCCGGCAAGATCCGGCGCGCCTCCACGGCGATCGCCTCGGCGGCGTGAACTCACGGCGAAGGCGATGCGCTGGGCGGGGTCGGTTCGAGGGTGCCCCGACAGGCGACGAGTGGCATGGCGACGGTGATGTCGGCGGCCAGGCGGCCGTGGATCTGCGTCTCGGAGGATCGGCCCGCCGGGAGCAGGCCTGCGGGCATGAAGATGCCGAGGCGCGACCACCGGCGCGGCACGAAGAGGGGCCGCTCCGCATCACCGCGCGACCCTCGCGGCGGCCTTGGTCATCGCGCTCGACGCCCCATGAAAGCCGTCCCATGAAAGTCGCCCCATGAAATCTGCTCGATGATCGTCCGTTCGCGTCCGAGCCTGTTCGACGTCCTGTTCACCCTGCGCGGATCGATCCTGCCCCAGGTCGCCCTCAAGGTCCTGGGAATCACCCTCGTGGCCGTGGTCGTGGTGGCGGTCGAGCGGCGCTGGCCCGAGGCATTTCCGATCACGGCCGGGGTCGGTCCCTTCACCCTGATCGGCCTTGCCCTGTCGATCTTCCTGAGCTTTCGCAACAGCGCCTGCTACGACCGCTGGTGGGAGGGCCGCCGTGCCTGGGGCGGCCTCGTGGTGGAGGCGCGCGGCCTCGCCCGGCTCCTCAACGCTCTGCTGCCCGGCGAGGCCGAGGAGGCCCTGCGCGGGCGCTGCCTGCGGCGTCTCTCGGCGTTCGCGCATGCCCTGCACGCGCAGCTGCGCGGGGGCGCGCCGAATGTGGCCGCCGGTCCCTGGCTTCCGGCCCGGGAGGCCGATGCACTGGCCCGGCATCCGAGCGCGGCGGACGCGGTGCTGGCCGGGCTCACCGGCGATCTCGCGGACGCCTATCGCCGGGGCGCCCTCACCGACGTTCTCCTCGCCGCCCTGGAGCACAAGATCGCCGCCCTGGCGCAGGTCCAGGTGGTGTGCGAGCGCATCCAGAACACGCCGCTGCCCTTCGCCTACACCCTGCTCCTCTACCGCACGGCCTGGGTCTACTGCCTGCTGCTGCCCTTCGGCCTGGCCGCCTCGCTCGGCTGGGCGACGCCGGTGGCCGCGGCCCTGGTGGCCTACACCTTCTTCGGACTCGATGCCCTCGGCGACGAACTGGAGGAGCCCTTCGGCCTGGCGCCCAACGACCTGCCGCTGGACGCCCTCCTGCACACCATCGACGGCATCGTCCTCGACGCTCTGGGCGAGACCGCGCCGCCGCCCCTGGAGCCGGAGCGGTATTTGCTGACGTGAGAGCCGGCTCACCCCACGATCCGGACTCAATACTCCCAGAAAATCCGCTGCAACTCCTTCGAATCCTGCGTCTTCGTGAGCGCCACGGCGGCCAGGATCTTGGCCTTCTGCGGGTTCAGGTCGTGGGCCACCACCCAGTCGTACTTGTCGTCGGGCTGCTCGGCGTTGCGCAGGACGAAGCCGTCGCCGACGCGCGACGAGCGGATGATCTGCACACCCTTGGAGCGAAGGTCCTTGAGGGTGTCGACGAGGTAGCCCGCCACCGAGCCGTTGCCGGTGCCCGCATGGATGATCGCCTTGGCGCCGCCCGCGACGGCGGAGGTGTAGGGCTCGGGGTGCATGTTGCCGGAGCCGTACACGATGGCGACCTCGGGCAGGCTGTCGATGGCGTCGATGTCGAACTCGGAAGCTGTGCCGTGGCGCTTGACCGGCGCGCGGAACCAGTAGGTCTTGCCCTCGACCACCATGCCCAGCGGCCCCCACTGGCTGAAGAAGGCCGAGGGCTTGATGTTGACGCGCTTGGTGGTGTCGCGCCCCGCCTGGATCTCGTCGTTCATGGTGAGCAGCACGCCCTTGGCGCGCGCGTCCTTGGCGCCCGCCACCGTGACGGCGTCGAGGAGGTTGAGGGCGCCGTCCGCCGAGATCGCGGTGGAGGGCCGCATCGAGGCCACCATCACGATGGGCTTGTCGGTCTTCACCACGAGGTCGAGGAAGTAGGCCGTCTCCTCCACCGTGTCGGTGCCGTGGGTGATGACGACGCCGTCGACGTCGTCGCGCTTGACCAGGGCGGAGACCTTCTTGGCGAGTTCGATGAGCTGCGCGTTGGTGAAGCTCTCGGAGGCGATCTGGAAGGCTTGCTCGCCGCGCACCTCCGCCACCTGCGCGATCGCCGGCACGGCGGCGATGAGCTTGTCCACCGGCACCTTGGCGGCCTGGTAGGTGGCGCTGTTGGCCGCGTCCGCGCCCGCGCCCGCGATGGTGCCGCCGGTCGCCACGATGACCACGCGGGGCTTGGCCGCGGCGGCGGGCGCCGTGGCCGTCGCGCCGGGCTTGGGTGGCATCGGTCCTTCCAGCGCATGCGCGGGGAGGGCGGTTCCGGCCATCAGGACCAACA
Organism: Methylobacterium sp.; assembly: GCF_019750675.1. Classification (GTDB taxonomy): domain Bacteria; phylum Pseudomonadota; class Alphaproteobacteria; order Rhizobiales; family Beijerinckiaceae; genus Methylobacterium. The sequence goes on along the minus strand of NZ_JAIEOF010000067.1, from coordinate 11,570 downwards.
GGGCGATCGGCGGGGTGCGGCGCATGGGGAGCCTCGGGTCGTTTCGGGAGCGCCATTGTGGCCCGGCCCGGCGATCAGGCACAGCCGAAAATCACGGCCGCCCCCGCCCATTGCCCGGGCAGGCGCGCGGTCACGGCGCGCCGCCCTTGCCTCCGGGGCGTCGATGCTGCGCAGTCGGCCCGGATCCGATACGCAGAGGCGACCATGACGATTGATCACATCGATCTCTCCCGCGTCGACCTGAACCTGCTGGTGGCCCTCGACGCGCTGCTGGCCGAGCGCAGCGTCACCCGGGCCGCCGCCCGCATCGGCATCGGGCAATCGGCGATGAGCAGCAGCCTCGCCCGCCTGCGCACGCTCTTCTCCGACGAACTCCTCACCCGCGCGCCCGAGGGCATGCGCCCGACCCCGCGGGCGCTGGCGCTGGCCGAGCCGGTGCGGACCCTGCTCCGGCAGGTCCAGGCCCTCGTGCGGCGGGACGACGCCTTCGATCCCCGCACGGTGACCCGCACCTTCACCATCGGTCTGCCCGACAGCGCCGAGGTGCTGATCGGCCCGCGCCTCCTCGCCCACCTGCGCGCGGAGGCGCCGGGCATCAGCCTGCTCCTGCGCTCCATCGACCGCATCCGCATCCTGCAGGAACTCGATGCCGACCGGGTCGATCTCGGCATCGGCTTCTTCACGGAGGGGCAGACCCACCACAAGCAGCGCCTGCTCTACCGCGACAGCTACCTGTGCGTGTTCAACGCCGACCTCCTCGGCCTGGCGCCGCCGATCTCCCTCGACGACTACCTGCGCTTTCCCCACGTGCTGACCAGCCTCAAGGAGACCGCGCACGGGGTGGTGGACGACGCACTCGCCCGCCTCGGGCGCAGCCGGACCCTGGCGGTCACGACGCCGCGCTTCCTGGCGGTCCCGTTCCTGGTGCGCAGCGCGCCCGTGCTGACCACGATGCACGCCCGGCTCGCGACCTTCTTCGCCGGGGCGCTCGGCCTCACCGTGAGCCCGGCCCCGGTGGATCTCGAGGATGTGGCGATCTCGATGCTGTGGCACGCCTCCTACGACGACGACCCCGCCCATCGCTGGCTGCGCCGGACGCTCCTGGCCCTGGTGGAGGAGCCGACCGGAACGATCTGACCCTGCGCGCCCCGCGACGCCGCCGCGGAAGCGGCACAATCCTGCGTGATCGTCCACGGTGCGTGAGGATTCGCACGAACGGGATTTGCCGGTGGGCGGGGCGCGTTACCGTTCATCAACCGTTCGGTGATTCCCTCCGACAGTGACGCTTCTGGATTCACACACGGATTTCGGGATCAAAGGAACGGAGCTATGAAGAACTCGCTGGTCGCGGCCCTCGTGGCCACCACGGTCGCCGTCGCGGCGATCCCGAGTGCCCAGGCACGCGATGGCATCAGCCCGGGCGGCGCGGCCGCCCTCGGCCTGCTCGGCGGCCTCGCCGTCGGCGGCGCCATCGCCTCCTCGCAGAACGACGGCGGCTACTATCCGGGCCGCCCGGTCTACCGCGCCCCGCGCCCGGTCTATGTCGAGGAGGAGGTCTGCCACATGGAGCGCCGCGGCTACGTGGACGCCTACGGCTACGAGCACATCCGCCGCGTCCGCGTCTGCGAATAGGCCGACGCCGGGAGGCTCCGGCAAGACATCCTCGCGCGGCGCTGCCCCGGGGACGAGCGATGACGAAGGGCTCCGCCGGTTCCGGCGGGGCCCTTTCGCGTTCGGCGCGCCCGCTGTCCGAATGGGTTCCGCCTGCCACGGCGTCCTTGAAGGGCGCCGATCGCAAGGCAACGCCAGGAAGCGATAACCGCGCTGCGGACCAGAGTATGTAATTGTACTTATTCTAAGATGTTGCGTGCCGAGCACGGCGGCATGAGATGCGCATGATGCTAGGGTTTGTTCGTTGACCCCTCGGGATTTTTAATCCAACTGACCGAAATTACATTCGGCCATAGGTCCACACGTGTCCCTTCGTCTTGCGTTTCTATTCGCGCAGCCGTCCCAAGGCGCTGCTCACCTGCGCGCGACCCTGCTCGGTTCGGCAGCCGCCCTCGCCGTCTGCGCTGTCGACCCGGCGGCTGCGCAGCAATCCAGCCCGCCGAGCGCCTCGAGCGTGACGCTGGAGACCCTTGAGGTCGTGGGTGATCGCCGCGGGGGAGCCACGATCGCCACCGCCGAGGATCCGCGCGGTCCCGTCGCCGGCTACGTCGCGACCCGCTCGGTCTCCAGCACCAAGACCGACACCGCGATCATCCGGACGCCGCAGGCGATCTCCGTGGTGGGGCGCCAGCAGATCGACGACCAGAAGCCGGCGTCGCTCGCCGAGGCGACGCGCTACGCGCCGGGCGTGCGCGGCGAGACCTTCGGCGCCGATCCACGCAACGACTGGTTCCTGATCCGCGGCTTCACCGCCCAGGAATCCGGCTACTTCCTCGACGGGCTACAACTGTTCACCTCGGCCTTCGCCACCTGGAAGCTGGAGCCCTTCGGCCTGGAACGACTCGAGATCCTGCGTGGGCCGAATTCCGGCCTCTACGGCGGTGCCAGCCCCGGCGGCATCATCAACGCGGTGAGCAAGCGGCCGCCGATCGTGCCGATCCGCTACGTCGAGACCGGAATCGACAATTACGGCAACGCCTATGCGGGCTTCGATATCGGCGGACCGGTGGATGCGCCCGGCACCGAGGGCAAGCTGTTCTACCGGCTCGTCGGTCTCGGCCGAGGCGGCGGCACGCAGGTCGACTTCGTCAACAACGACCGCTTCTTCTTCGCCCCCTCGCTCACCTGGAAGCCCGACGCCGACACCTCGCTCACCGTCCTCGCCCAGGTGCAGCGCGACCGCGCCGGCACCCAGAACTTCCTGCCCTACGAGGGTACGGTGACGCCGGCGCCCTTCGGCTTCATCAAGACCAGCCGCTTCACCGGCGACCCGGCGACGGATCGCCTGACGCGCAACCAGGACATGGTCGGCTACGAGTTCGAGCACCGCTTCGACAACGACATCAAGTTCCGGCAGAACGCGCGCCACGGCACCGTCACGGTCAATTTGTCGAACCGCTACGGCGGCGGTTACGCCACCACGCCGGCCGCCGGAGACTTGGCCCGGTTCGACTTCTTCACCCGCGGCGCGGCGGTGCAGAGCGACATCGACAACCAGCTCGTCATCCCGTTCCGCACGGGCGATTTCGGTCACACGGTGCTCGCCGGCTTCGAGTATCGCCGCTACCAGATCGACGACTACCAGGCCTTCGGCTTCGGCCCGTCGCTGAACCTGATCCGGCCGATCTACCCCAACACCCGCCTCACACTGGGCGCGCCCTACCAGAACGCGCTGATCACCCAGAACCAGTTCGCCGCCTACCTGCAGGACGAGATCACCCTCGGGAACTTCTCCCTGGTCCTCAGCGGACGGCACGACTGGGTCGCCACCGACAACGTCGACCGCCTCGGCGTCAACAACGCGACCCGGGACACCAGCGCCTTCAGCGGCCGCGTCGCCCTGATCTACAACGACGAATCCGGGCTCGCCCCTTACGTTTCCTACGCGCAGGGCTTCAACCCGACCGTCGGCCTCAACGGGGTCACCGGCCAGCTTCTCCTGCCCGAGCGAAGCGAGCAGACCGAGGTCGGCCTGAAGTACAAGCCCGCGGGCTTCGACGGCTACTTCGCCGCCGCCCTGTTCGACCTCACCCGCTCGAACGTCGTGACCACCAACCCGCTCAACATCCAGCAGGTGGTCCAGACCGGCGCGGTGAACTCGCGCGGCGCCGAGGTCGAGATGGTCGCCAACCTCGCGCCCGGCTTGCGGGCGGTAGCCTCCTACACCGCCTACGACCTCTCGGTGACCCGCGACCTGAACACGGCCCTCGTCGGCACGACGCCGACCAATACCCCCGAGCAGTACGGCTCGCTCTTCGTCGACTACACGTTCCAGAGCGGCGCCCTGCGGGGCTTCGGTCTCGGCGGCGGCGTGCGCGGCGTCGGCCGCTCCTTCGCCGACACGGCCAACCTCTTCCGCGTGCCGGGCTACGTCGTCGGCGACCTCGTCGCCCACTACGATTGGGAAGGCTGGCGCTTCGCCCTCAACGTTTCGAACGTCTCGGACGAGCGCATCGTCAACAGCTGCAGCACCGTCTCGGCCTGCTATTACGGCGAGCGCCGCCGGGTCCTCGGCAGCATCGGCTACCGCTGGTAATCGGCCGGCTCCCCGCGGGCTGAGTCCGCGGTGGCAGCCGCGTACGGTATGTGGTCGATGGCTTCGGTCGGCCAGCGGGTTCCCGCTCCCGCAGGGGAGGGACCCGCGCCGGAACCCGGACGACCGAGCGGAAATCCGGCTCAGAGCGGCTGATACGTGTGCTCCTCGGCCGGGAAGGCCCCGGAGCGGACCTCCTCGGCGTAGTCCTTCACGGCGGCCTCGATCTGGCCGCGCAGGGTGCCGAAGCGCTTGACGAATTTCGGCACGCGGTCGCTCAGGCCCAGCATGTCTTCGAGGACGAGGATCTGCCCGTCGCAGGCCATGGTGGCGCCGATGCCGATGGTGGGCGTGGTGATCTCGGGGGCGGTGGCGATGGCCCGGGCCACCGGCTCGACGATGCCCTCCATCACGATGGCGAAGGCGCCCGCATCGTTGATGGCGCGGGCATCGGCCATCAGGCGGCGCTCGCCGTCGGCCTCGCGGCCCTGCACCTTGAAGCCCCCCATGGTGTTCACCGACTGGGGCGTGAGGCCGATATGACCCATCACCGGCACGCCGCGCTCGACCAGGAACGCCACGGTCTCGGCAAAGCGCGCGCCGCCCTCCATCTTGATCGCGCCGGCCCCCGTCTCCTTGAGGACGCGGGCGGCGTTGAGGAAGGCCTGCTGTGGGCTCGCCTCGTAGGAGCCGAAGGGCATGTCGACCACGATCAGCGCCCGGGAGGTGCCCCGGATCACGGCCTGCGCCTGGACGATCATCATCTCCAGGGTCACCGGCAGGGTCGATTCCATGCCGTGCATGAGCATGCCGAGGGAATCGCCGACCAGGATGAAGTCGCAATAGGGGTCGAGGATACCGGCGGTGTGCGCGTGATAGGCGGTCAGCGCGATGATCTTTCGACCCTCGGCCTTGCGCTTGGCGAGGTCGATCGCGCGGATGCGGCGGGACTGCACGGCTTGCGACATGGAACTCCACCCGGCTGTCTCGGGCCGCCGGAACGCGGCGGTCCGTCTGCTGGTGGCGCCTCTATACACCGCCTCCGCGCCGCGCGCGCGGCGTGCCGTGACGGACCCCGTGCATTGTCGCGGCAACGCCGGCCGCGAGGCGCGCGCTGTGCAGGCCGCCGATCAGCAAAACATCCGTCGCATGGGGTTTCGGGGGATCGAGACCGGCGTCCTGAAAGTCTCGCGCCCGGGGCATCGATCACAGCGATGGCGTCGCTGTTCCGTGCTCTCGCGGGGCGTTTCCTCCCTAGACTTGCGGGCGCCTGCCGATGCCTTTCTTCCGCCACAACCGGACCGGTGTCAACTGCGGCCCCGCTTGCCGGCCTTCGGAAGGAACTTGCCGGCCGGTGAAGGAAAACGGATCGTTCGCGCGCGCAGGCGGGGGCGGGAACTTCGGCCCGCGCCCCCCCTCTTCGTCAGCGCTGCGCCTCGCCGTTCGCCAGCGCCGTCCAGGCGGAATCCTCGGGGATCACCGTGGTGGGGTGGCGTTCCTGCCAGCCCTCGATGCCCTCGGGGAACCAGTGCACGCGGGTGTAGCCCTGGAGCACCAGCCGCTTGGCCGCGTTCCAGCTGCCCCAGCATTCGGGGTGGCAGAAGGCCACGACGGCCCGGCCCTTGTCGCCCCCGGTCAGGTCCGCGACCCGCTTGAGGAAGAGCGCTTCGTGGGCGGGGTCGAGGGGCGCCGCGCCCGCATTGGCCATCCAGACCGCGCCGGGAACGGAGCGATGGGCCGGCAGCCAGGGCCGGTCGGCGGGAAGGCCCGCCGGGCGCCGGTCGGCCAGGGACACGTCGAGGAGGACCGGCCGGTCGCGGGCGATCAGGGCATCGAGGGCGTCGATGTCGATCACCGTGGCCCCCGACAGGGTCGCGGGGGTGTAGCCCCGCTGCGGCCCGGTCCAGATCCCGTCGGGCTCGGGCACGTTCACGGGGGAATCCGCCGGGCCCGCCGCCGCCAGCAGGAGGAGGGCGGTCCCAGCGGCCGCGATGCGGAGGAGCCGCCGCCTCATCGTGGCGACCCGCTCAGTTCGTGGCACTCGGCGCCGTGAAGCTGTGCTCCCAGCGGCCGTTCTGGTTGTCGGATGCCACCACCTTTATCGGACCCTGGCCCCCCGGCTGCAGGCCGAAATTGATCACCGGGTTCGAGGAGATCGAGATGTCGCCGTCGAGGGTCAGCACGGTCTTGTCCCCGCGCGTGATCGCGATCTTGTTGATGTAGCGGGCCGGCGTGTAGTCGCGGGTGATCTGGTTCATCTGCATGCCGCTGAAGTTCGGGTGACGGATCATCAGCGTCGCTTCGACCGGGCGGCCGGGCTGGGCTTCGGCGAACTTCAGCTTCATGTCGCCCATGCCCTTCATGGCTTCCTCGTCGCTCATGCCCATGGGGGCCGAGCAGCCGCCGGAGGCCTTCACGAACTTCGTCGTCTCGAAGAGCTGGCCGTCCCGGGTCTCCACCACCGCGTGGATGTTGGTGTAGTTGTTCACGCGCACGCGCAGCTTGATCTCGCCGGCATCCGCTCCGGGACCGAAGGCGATGTGGGCGGCGTAGGGCGACGGGTTGTCGTCGATGATGAGGTGGACGGCCGCGACCCGGTCCTTCTCCGGCATGGTCAGGGTGATCGGCACCAGGGAGGCGTCCATCGCCCGCACGGGCGCGTCGACCTTCACGAGGCTGTCCGTCGCCGTGATGGTCTTGTCGCCGAAGATGGACTTCTGGATCTCCTTCCAGCGCGCGAGCCGCTCGGCCTCGTCGTCGGAGGCCCCGGCGGCGTGCGCCGGGCTCGGCACCAGCGCCGCGCCGGCGGTCGCCAGGGGGGCGGCGAGCGTCACGGCCGCCAGGATGGAGCGCACGAGGACGGCGCGGTTCAGGACGGGTTTGGCGAGGGCATGGATCATGGCGTTTCTCCTGGCGGTCGTGATTCTTGGTTCTGTTTTCTAATGATGTGGCGCGCGGTGCCGCGCGGCTCAAGGCGGCGGCTCACTCCCACTCGAGTTCCTTGAACGCCTGGGTGACGTTGCGGCCGTGATAGGTGTCGAACAGGACCCATCGGTCGCGCTCGGACCGCCCGACGGTCTGGATCGCCTTCTCGATCGACACGTCCGCCGCGACGGCCTTGCGGGTCTCGTCCCGCAGGGTGGTCAGGTAGCGGGTGAGGTCGTCCATGGCGGGCGCGAAGTCGACCAGGGTCGGTCCGTGGCCCGGAACCGCCTTGGCCGCCCCCCGCGCGCGCAGGGCCTCCGCCTCCCTGAGCCAGCCCACGAGGCTGCCGTCGAGAGAGGGGATGCGGGTGACGAAGAGGAGGTCGGCGGGAAACAGGATGCCGCTCGCCGAATCGCGCATGGAGAGGTCGCAGTTCGTGTGCGCCACCCCATGGGCGGTGACGCGCAGGACGCGTCCGCCGAGATCGATGTCGGCTCCGTCGGCCACCTCAAGGGTCGGGTAGACCACGCTGCCGGCCCGGTCGGCGCCCAGGATCTCGGCCAGCCGGCCGCGATAGTATTCCCCGCGGGCGTCGAGGGCGGCGCGCAGGGCGTGGTGGCCCACATAGACCGGCTTGTCCTCGGCGAAGGCCGCCGCGCCGAAGCAATGGTCCGGGTGCACGTGGGTGAGCATCACGTGGCTGATCGGCTTCTCGGTGCGCTTCCGGATCTCCGCGCGCAGCCAGGCCCCGTCCGCGAGGCTGCCCCCCGATTCGGTGACGAGCACCGAGCGCTCGCCGACGACGAAGCCGATATTGGCGATGGCGTCGTTGTTCTCCGGAGTCGCCTCGGCATCGGGCCCGCGCCGGACGAAGATGCCGGGGCCGACCTCCTGCAGGGCGAAGCCCTCGGCCGAGCGTCCCAGCGTCGGCAGGCAGCACAGGCACAGGCCGCCGAACAGGGCGCCGCGCCGCGTCGTGCCCCCGCGTGATCGGCCGGCATCCGCCCGCATGATTTTCCTCCGTCCTTTTGTTCTACCAATGAGTAGGTAGATTTTTGCCGCCGTCAATGGCATAAGCCGGAATGCCGGCCACGGCGCCATCACGGACTCGCGTGCGGCCACCCACGGACGAGGGCGGACAGGGAAGATGACGGGACGATGAGGGACACCCGCGCCGAGCTGCTGCTGCAGGCCGAGACCCTGGTGCGGCGCCGGGGCTATGCCGGCTTCAGCTACGCGGACCTCGCCGAGACGGTCCGAATCCGCAAGGCGAGCATCCACCACCACTTCCCAACAAAGTCCGACCTCGCCCACGCCCTGGTGGCGGCCTACGACGCCCGCTACGACGCGGCGCTGGCCGAGATCCGGGCCGGCGAGCCGGACGCGATCGAGCGGATCGCCGCCTACGGGGCGCTCTACCTCGGCGGGGTCGAGGCGGGCCTGGGTTGCCTCTGTGCGGTCCTGGCGATCGAGGGCGACGCGCTGCCGGCCTCCCTGCGCGCCGACATCGCCCGCTTCTTCGAAAAGCACATCGCCTGGCTGGAGAGCGTACTCGCCGAGGGGGTGGCGGCCGGCAGCGTGCGCGTGTCCGCCGAGCCCGGGGCCACGGCCCGCATGGTCGTCGCCGCCCTCGAAGGGGCCCTCCTGATGGAACGCCTGCTGTCGGGGCCGGAGGGCTTTCGCGGAACCCTGGCGGCGCTCTGCGACGGACTGCGGCCCGCCGGGGTTTCATCCCACAGGACCGGGGTTTCATCCCACAGCACTGATACAATATAACAGGCCGCAGCGACGCCTCGCGCGCCATCGACGAAGAGCCTCCATGTCAGACAGCCCGAACACCGACAGCCCGAACGCCACCTCGGCGAAGATCCCCGTCACCGTGCTCACCGGCTACCTGGGGGCTGGCAAGACGACGCTCCTCAACCGTATCCTCACCGAGAACCACGGCAAGCGCTACGCCGTGATCGTCAACGAGTTCGGCGAGATCGGCATCGACAACGACCTCATCATCGGCGCCGACGAGGAGGTGTTCGAGATGAACAACGGCTGTGTCTGCTGCACCGTTCGCGGCGACCTCATCCGCATCATGGACGGGCTCGTGAAGCGGCGCGGCAAGTTCGACGCGATCATCGTCGAGACCACGGGGCTCGCCGATCCCGCCCCCGTCGCCCAGACCTTCTTCATCGACGAGGACGTGGGCGCCGCCGCCCGCCTCGATGCGGTGGTGACCGTGGCCGACGCCAAGTGGCTCTCGGACCGGCTCAAGGACGCGCCCGAGGCCAAGAACCAGATCGCCTTCGCGGACGTGATTCTCCTCAACAAGGCCGACCTCGTGGCGGAGGCGGACCTCGCCCGGGTCGAGGGTCAGATCCGGGCGATCAACCCTTACGCGAAGGTCCACCGCACCGAGCGCTGCGCCGTGCCCCTCGACCAGGTGCTCGACCGCAACGCCTTCGACCTTTCGCGCATCCTCGACATCGAGCCCGACTTTTTGGAGGAGGGTCACCATCACCACCACGACGACGACATGCAGTCGGTCTCGGCCAAGATCGACGGCCCCGTCGACCCCGAAAAATTCATGCCCTGGATCTCGACCCTGACCCAGGTCCAGGGGCCCGACATCCTGCGCTGCAAGGGCATCGTCGCCTTCCCGAACGAGCCCCAGCGCTTCGTCTTCCAGGGGGTCCACCAGATCCTCGACGGCGACCTCCAGGGGCCGTGGAAGGACGGCGAGCCCCGGGTGTCCCGTGTGGTCTTCATCGGCCGCAAGCTCGACCCGGCGGAGATCCGCGCCGGGTTCGAGGATTGCCGGGCGGCCTGATCGACCTCAGGCGGCCTTCACGCCAGCCAGGAACGCCGACACTTCCTGCCCCAGGTTCTCTGAGTAGCGCGACAGCTCCTTCGCGGCGCCGAGGACCTGGGTGGCGGCGGCCCCGGTGGAACTCGCTCCGGTCCGAACGGTCTCGATGTTGCTCGTCACCTCCTGGGTGCCCTGTGCGGCTTCCTGGACGTTGCGGGCGATCTCCCGGGTGGCGGCCCCCTGCTCCTCCATCGCAGCGGCGATGCCGTTGGAATAGGTCGACATGTCGGCGATGGTCCTGCCGATACGGGTGATGTCGGACACGACTTCGCCGGTCGCGTCCTGGATCTGTCCGATCTTGGTCCGGATGTCCTCCGTGGCCCGCGCCGTCTGTCCGGCGAGTTCCTTGACCTCCGCCGCCACCACGGCGAAGCCACGGCCCGACTCGCCGGCGCGCGCAGCCTCGATGGTGGCATTGAGCGCGAGCAGGTTGGTCTGGCCGGCGATGGTCGAGATCATCGAGACGACGTCGGTGATGCTGTCGGCGACCTCCGTCAGCCGCTTCACCGTGGTCTCGGTGCGGCGTGTGTCCTCGACGGCCTGGGTGGCCTTGGTGGAGGACTGGCTCACCTGGGTCACGATCTCCTGGATCGATGCGGACATCTCCTCGCTGGCGGCGGCGACCGTATGGACGTTGGCGGAGGTTTCCTCCGCCGCGGTCGCCACCGTGGTGGCCTGACGGATCGACTGGTCGGCGGTGGCCGAGAGCGACTGCGCAGTGGCCTCCATCTCGGTGGCGGCGCCGGCCAGTCCCTGGGTCAGGGCTGAGACGTTGGCCTCGAACCGCTCGGTCAGGTCGCTGAGGATCTCCGCCCGGCGCATCTTGGTCCGGTTCTCCGCCTCCTGCTCCGCCGCGAGCCGGCGCGCATCGATCGCGTTGCGCTTGAACACCTCGAGCGCGCGCGCGAGCAGGCCGATCTCGTCCTTCCGATCGGTGCCCGCGACGGTGATGTCGAGGCCGCCCGCGGCGAGCCGGGACATGGCGGCCGTCATGTCCTTCACGGGCCGCGTGATCCCCACGATGACGATGGCGACCGCAATGGCCAGCGCCGCCAGGAGGCCCACGACGGCCGAGCCGATCAGCAGCATCGACGCCGAGGAAGCGCGTTCTCCGGCGCGGTCGCTGCTGGCCTTCAACTCCTGATCGATCGTCGCGATCCGCTGCGAGATCTGCTCGCGCAGTTTCGCGCGCATGGGAGAGGCCTCTTCCTGCGCGATCTTCATTCCGGTCTGACGGTCGTTCTTCAGGCCGGCTTCCGTCGCGCAGGCGAGGACGGCGAAATAGGCGTTCACCGCGTCCCGAAGCGCGGTGTTCGTCGCCACCCGTTCCGGCGTGTCGGCCAACTTCGCGAGGTTCGCCTGGGCTTCCAGCGTCGACTGGATCGCCGCCTCCTGCTTGGCCGTGTAGCCGGCCATCTTCGCGGCGCCCGTCTCCAGCAGGATGTTCCGGTTCTGGATGGTCGCTTCGGTGAGGCCGATCTGCAGGTTGAGAACATGGCGCTGTCGCGCGGTCTGGACGTTCACGATCTCCTGCGTCTGAGCGCCGATCATCGCCATCGAATGGCGCGCATAAGCCACGAG
>NZ_JAIEOF010000263.1 GCF_019750675.1 Methylobacterium sp. | reverse complement strand
CCCACCGAGGCGACCTCCGGAATGTCCAGGAGCAGCTTCTCGGCGATGAGGCCGACGCGGTTGCTCTCGGAGAGCGAAATCCCCGGGTTGAACGTCGTGTTGACGGTGAACGAGCCCTCGTTGAAGGGCGGGAGGAAGGCGCGCGGCAGGTTCCAGGCGGCGATCCCGGCCGCCACGACGGACAGCGCCACCGTGGCGACGAGCAGGCGCTGGTGCCGGAAGGCGACGCCGAGCAACCGGGCGTTACCCCGCTTGAGCCAGCGCAGCAGGGCGCTGTCGTGCTCGGCCAGGCTCTTGAGGCCGGGCAGCAGGTAGTAGGCCAGCACCGGCGTCAGGGTCACGGACACCAGCAGGCTCGCCAGGATGGAGATGATGTAGGCCTGGCCCAGGGGCGCGAAGAGGCGGCCCTCGATGCCCGACAGGGCGAACAGGGGCACGAACACGAGGACGATGATCATCGTTGCGTAGACGATGCCGGAGCGCACCTCCGAGGAGGCGGCAACCACCACCTCGAAGGTCGAGCGCGGCGAGCCGGCCGCCCGGTTCTCGCCGAGCCTTCGAAAGATGTTCTCGACGTCGACCACCGCGTCGTCGACGAGCTCGCCGATGGCGATGGCGAGCCCGCCCAGGGTCATGGTGTTGATCGACAGGCCGGCGAGGTGGAAGGCCACCGCGGTCGCCAGGATCGAGACCGGGATGGCGGTCAGCGAGATGGCCGTGGTGCGCACGTTCAGGAGGAACGCGAACAGCACGATGGCCACCACCACGATGGCCTCGACGAGCACGCGCTCGACGTTGGCGATGGAGGTCTCGATGAAGTTCGCCTGACGGAACAGGATCTGGTCGGCCTTGATCCCGTTCGGCAGGGTCGCGGTGACCTCCTTCAAGGCGGCCTCGATCTCGCGCGTCAGCTTGACCGTGTCGACGTCGGGCTGCTTCTCGACGGAGACGATGACGCCGGGCTTGCCCATGTAGCCGCCGTCGCCGCGCTTCACCCTCGGGGCGAAGGAGACTTCCGCCACCTGGCGCAGGTAGACCGGCGCGTCCGCGACGTTGGCGACGACGACGCTGCGCAGGTCGTCGAGGCTCATGGTCCGGCCGATGTTCCGGATGAGGTACTCGCGGGCGTACTGGTCGGTGAAGCCGCCGCCGGCATTGGTGCCGAACTGGGTCAGGGACGCCTCAAGCTGGGCGTTGGTGACGCCGAGCGCCCGCATGGCCGCCACGTTCGGGCTTACCCGGAACTGGCGCACCTCGCCGCCGATGGGAATGACCTGGGCGACGCCCGGGATGGTGAGCAGGCGAGGCCGCAGGATGAAGTCGGCGGCCTCGCGCACCTCCATCGGGGTCGCGTTGTCTCCGGTCACCGCGACCAGCAGGATCTGCCCCATGATGGAGGAGATCGGCCCCATCTGGGGCGTGACGTTCGGCGGGAGCTGGTCGCGGACCAGGGTCAGACGCTCGGCGATCTGCTGCCGATTCCGGTAGATGTCGGTGCCCCAGTCGAACTCGACGTAGACGATGGAGAGCCCGACGCCGGAGACCGAGCGCACCCGGCTGACCCCGGGCAGGCCGTTCATCCGGGTCTCGATGGGATAGGTGACGAGCTGCTCCACCTCGGGCGGCGCGAGCCCCTCGGCCTCGGTCATGATGGTGACCGTCGGCTTGTTGAGGTCGGGAAACACGTCCACCGGCAGCTTGGTGGCGGTGAAGGCGCCGTACAGGATCAGGACGGCGGCGACCGCGAGGACGAGCAGGCGGTTGCGCAGTGACTGCGTGACGAGGAAATTGAACATGGGCGTGCCTCCTCAGCGGACCTGATCGAGGAGCTCGGCGCCCTCGGTGACGACGCGCTTGCCCGCGCCCACCCCCTCGGCGACGAGCACGTTGGTCCCGTCGAGGGGCTCGACCCGGACCTGGCGGGCCTCGAAGCGCTCGGCGGCGACGTGCTCGTAGACGATGGCCTGCCCGTTGCCGGAGCGGACCACCGCCGCACGCGGCAGGGCGAGGCCGGACTGCTCGGCGTCCGTGCCGGCGAGCACCGTGAGGAACTGCCCGACCCGCAGGCCGGCGGTGTTGCCCTTGATCGCGAACTGGACCGGGATGGCCTGGTTGCGGTCGGCGAGGCCGGCGCCCTGGTAGACGAGGGATAGGGTGCGCCCGTCGGCGAAGCGGGCCGTGGCGTTCCCAGCCGGCGTGAGGGCGTCGAAGCTCAGGGCCTCGACCCAGAGACGGGTCGGGTCGACGATCTGGAACACCATGGCGCCGGCCGCCGCCATCTGGCCCGCCACCGCGGAGGCCTGCGCGATAACGCCGTCGACGGGCGCGACCAGGGCTTCCGGCTGCTGTCGTGCCTTGTCGAGGGCCGTGCGGCGGTCCTGCAGGCCCTTCAGCTCGGAGAGGGCGTCGTCGAGCTGTGTCTGGGCGACGGCGCCGGTGGTCGCGAGCTTGCGATAGCGCTCCACGCGGCGCTCGACGACGTCGATCTGCTGGTCGAGCTCGCCCTGGCGCTGGCGCATGTCCGAGACGTCGATGGCCTGGACCGGGGGCGTCACGTAGGCCAGCACGTCGCCCTTCCTCACCGTCGTCCCGAGGCGCGGGAACAGGCCTGAGGACGGCGGCGAGAGCCGGCCGCCGACCGAGGATTGCACGACGCCGCTGGCGTTCGGGTCCGGGATCACGCGTCCCGGCAGTTCGACCGTCCGGTGGAACGTCGCCTGCTCCGTCATGGTGGTGCGCAGGACCAGGAGGCGCTGGGTCGGCTTGGGCACGAACACGGAGCCGTCGGGCAGGCGCTGGGCAAGGTCGGACGACGGCTGCGCGGGGTCGAGCAGGGCCGCGCCTTGAACCGGGTCGCCCTTGGACGGGGTGCCGTGGTCCTCGTCGCCATGGGCGAAGGCCACGGTCCCGAGCGCCAGGGTCACGAAGACCGCCATGACGGCCACGGCGGGAAGGCTGCGCCGGCCCCGCATGAGCACGGTGAGCAGCATGCCGAGGAGGAAGGCGGCCGCCGCGGTCAGCATCAGGACGGGGTCCTTGGCCGCGAGGCGGGCCTTCAGGTCGGCGACGGCGGCGGACGCCTTGGCCATGGCGGTGCCGGCCGGCGCTGCGGCCGGGGCGGCGACGGGCGCCTGGGTCTGCGGGATGGACAGCGGGACGGTGAGGACGTCGACCGCCTCCCCGGCGGTGACGGTCACCAGGAGGTCGTGCGATCCCGCCTGCGCGAGCCAGGGCGCGGGAAGCACGTAGGCCGCCTCGGCGGTCTCGGTGGCGGTCCTCTGCCCCTCGGGCGTCTCCACCTCCAGGACTGCGCCGCGGACGGGTTCGTTGGTCCGGAAGCGGTCGAGGTAGAACGTGACCTTCCCGTCCCGTGGGATGGCGGTCAGCTCGAACGCGTCCGACGCGGCCTCGCCGCGCGGGGCGATGGACTTCGAGACGGGCGGGGGCGGTGCGCCGTGGTCGTGCCCCTCATGGGCACGTGCGGGACCCGCCAGCGAAGCGACGGCCAGCCACGCCGCGCCAAGGGCGGCGGCAATACGAAAAGACATGGAAGAGGCATCCTCGCGTTCGAACACCGGACGCACATCCGCGGCTTGCGGACGGAATCCGACCGTTGCGCGCCCTTGGCGCGCCGTTCGTTACGCGAGGGTTCGTGGGGGCCTGGGCAGGGCCTCGGGGCCGAGGCCGGAGCGGCCGTCGATGTCGTGCGTGACCAGAACGACATGCCCGAAGGCGAGCGTCGGCATTGTCATCGGAGCCGAGAGGATGCCAGGAACGCAGCAGGACATCGTCCCGCAGCATGCGCCCTTGCAGGGACCGGGGCAGCAACCCCGACCCGCGTCCTCGGACTGGAGGACGGCGACCCGGGCGGGAACCGCGGCCTTGAGCAGCACGGGCGTTGCATCGACGGCAGCCGCCGACCGACCGACGTCGCGCGGTGCGGGGGCCGCCAGCGGCGCGACGGACGCCTTGGGCGCCCGCGTCATGGCGGCATGGTCATGGCCACCGTGATGATGGCCTTCGTGAGCCTGGACGGCAGACGGCGCGACGTAGGCGATGATCATCACGATCATCGCCGCCATCAGGCGCACGAGTTGCCGGTCGGGTCTCATCGGGATTGCTTACACCGTTTCGATGGGCCGAGGAATACTCGCCCCGGGACACAAATGGCCGAGCGCCGATATTGTTTCCGCTTGCCGGTCGGTCAAGCCGCGGCGGTCAGCGGTTCGACGCCATAGCCCGCGGAACTGACCGCGTCGGTGAACCGCGCCGCATCCGAGGACGACGCGATGGAGACGATGCCTTCGCCCAGGTCGATGTCGACGGTGGCATTCGGATCGACGCCCAGGACCGCGCGCGTAACGGACTTGGCGCAGCCGCCGCAGTTCATTCGAGTGACCTTGAGCCGGATCATGACGGTTCTCCTCTTAGAAGTGACGTCACGGCGATATGGGGCTTCCCATGATGGGAAGGTCAAGAGCTTCTTGTCCGGCGGCAGACGGATACCTCGGAGCGGCTTGTCTTGGCGTGATCTCAAGCTTGGTGCAGGCCCCCGCCCGGCCTATCCCTTGCTCTCAACGTAAGGGGCTGACCATGGGCGTCAATTTCCGTCCACGTGCAGGCCATGAACCGATATGACCTTGACGACCCGGCATGCTCCGATCCGTCCATGCCTGTAAGCCCCGACCATGCGTGGAAGCTCGTCCTTCGGGGCCAATAGCCATCTCCGGCTGACGACCGCCCCTTTTCGCCGTGCCGAGGCGTGCGTATCCGGCGCACGTCGACCAGTCCGGACCAATGACGATCCTAGACCTCGCCAGCGAAAGGACCAACGAGGCGCCTTCGCGTCCGCTGAACCCCGAACAATACACGCGATTATCTCGTGCGCTTCTCATCTTTGGCTAAGCGATACGTCTGAAACACCAAAATAATCTCGGATCGGTTTCCGAACGAAATGCGTTGCTGGCCATACAATGTTTCTAGGAGCACCACGATGAAGCGCAACCTTCTCGCTTACGCCGCCGCCACGACCCTGGCCCTGGCGCCGGTCGGGGCCCTCGCCCAGCACATCGACGTCGGCCCGGGCGGCGTCGGCGTCCATGGCGACAGTCATGGCGAGCGCCACGGCGACCGTCACCATGACGACCACCATGAGGTCGTCCGCGAGCATCACCACCACGACGACCATCACGATGACAACCATGGCAGCGAGCGCCGAACCACGGTCATCGAGCGCCACTGAGCGGTTCGCCGCTCCCAGGTCCGGCAAGATGAACGCGGGTTTCAGACCCCGTTCAAGTCGCCGGACCCATGCTCACGGCATCAATCCTTGAGGAAAGAGCCATGCGAGTCCGCATCCCAGCCCTTCTCGCCGCGACCCTGATCCTCGTCCCTGCCGCCGCATCGGCGCAGTATTACGGGGGCGACTTCGAGAGGCGCGGTCGCGACGTCCATGTCGACCGCTACCATCACGGCGACCACGACGACATCGTCGTGCATCGTCATCGCCGCCACTACGAGGAGCGGCCGGTCTACTACGAGCGTCGCCACCACCATCATCACCATCACGACTATTGAGGCTTGCCTCCCGTCGGGGGCCATCCGGCATGTACGAGTGGCCCGGAATCGTTCATAAGGCAGCCATGAGCGCGGGATCCCCAATTAGGGCCTACGAGGCAATGCGCGGTTGGTGGGCGATCGCCGTCCGCGCGCTCTCGCTCGTGCTCGCCCTGGCGCTTGTCGCTCCCGGAACCATCCATTCCGCAGAGGTCCATCGCTTCGCCGGTGCCGAAGTGTCGATGTCGGCTTATTCCGACGCGGCTCCGGCAAGCCATGCTGATGGCTGCCTGACCTGTCACGCAAACTGCGGATGCCACCAAGCCATCAATCCCGAGGGACCGGCTTTGGCGCTGAGCGCCATGACCAAGCGGCCGACCTACGCCCTCGTGGACGCGACTATGGTTTCGGTCTCGCCGGACCGCCTTCCGAGGCCTCCCCGCGCCTGAGATGGCGTCGTCACGTCCGTGGCGCGCGTCCTCCGACCATCCCAGCGGATGATCGGCCCCCACAGAGCGTGAACAGTAC
The DNA here is from genome assembly GCF_019750675.1 of Methylobacterium sp. GTDB lineage: Bacteria > Pseudomonadota > Alphaproteobacteria > Rhizobiales > Beijerinckiaceae > Methylobacterium. The sequence continues at coordinate 25,710 of NZ_JAIEOF010000263.1, read as the reverse complement.
GGAGCACCGAAGCCCAGAGAACGGGCCTTCGTGTTCCAGGCAAACGGCCTCCTTCCATGCGTGCACTTCTGTCCGTGGCCTTCCTGGCCATAGGCATCGCCATCGGCGGTGCCTTCCCGCGTGTGTCCGAAATCGTGCAGGGCGCCCTCGCGACCGCCGGTCTTTCAACGGCCCCGAAGCCTCCACCGACGAACGCCGCCGTATCGAGGCCGGCGTCCGGGAAGGGCGACGAGGGACACGGCGAGCCGGATCACGAGCATGCTTCCAACGAGCGCCCGGATTCGGCGGGCGAGCCGGCGCATGGAGAGGCCGCACATCGGCATTCGGATAACGAGGCCAAGCCCAAGCCGAAGGCCCCCGGCCACGCGCATGCCGAGGGCGAGGCGCACGGCGAGGAGGGCGAGGGCAAGATCAAGATGACGGCCGAACAGGCCGCGGAGCAGGACATCAAGCTGGCTCGCGTCGACGCCGGCATACTCTCGCGCCATCTCCTCGTTCCCGGTTCCATCGTCCAGGATGCCGACCGGATCGCCCGCGTGCCCGCCCGGGTTGCCGGGACGGTGGCGGAAATGCGCAAGCGTCTCGGCGAGGACGTAGCCAAGGGCGAGGTCGTAGCGGTCCTCGATAGCCGCGAGGTTGCAGAGGCCAAGAGCGAGTTCCTGACGGCGACCGTCAAGGCGGACCTGGAGAAGACCAACTTCGACCGCCAGCAAGCGCTCTGGGACAAGCGAATCTCGGCGGAATCGGCCTTTCTCAACGCGAAGGCGGCCTATTCGGAAGCGACCCTTCGCGTCGACCTCGCCCGCCAGAAGCTTTCGGCCCTGGGGCTGAACGCGGCCGAGGTCGCAGTCTCGGCCAAGAAGGACGAGACAACCCCGAACCTGTCGACCCTTCGACGATACGAGCTCAGGTCCCCCCTCGCCGGACGGGTCGTCGAGCGAAAGGTCGACGTCGGCACGAAGGTCGGCAGCGAGGGCGACCCCGCGGACGTCTACACCGTGGCCGACCTGTCCTCCGTGTGGATCGAGCTCTCGGTCCCGACAACCGAGCTGGCGAAGGTGCGAGAGGGCGCCCGGGTGGCCATCGTCGCGGGGGACGACCGCCCTCGCGCAGAGGGCAAGGTCGTCTTCGTGAGCCCGATCCTCAACCCGGAGACGCGCTCGGCCCGTGTCATCGTCTCTTTGCCCAACAAGGACATGGCCTGGCGGCCGGGGACCTTCGTGACGACGGAAGTCGAGATCGCCCAGGATCCCGTCAAGGTCCGACTGCCGAAATCCGCAATCCAGACCATCGGCGGCGAGAAGGTGGTGTTCGCGCGGACCCCGGCGGGGTTCGAGAGAAGGGACGTGACCATCGGCAAGGCCGACGACCAGGCCTACGAGATCCTTTCGGGTCTGAACCCAGGCGACGAGGTCGCGGTGGCCAACTCCTTCGTCCTGAAGGCCGAGCTCGGCAAGGCCGAAGCCGACCACGACCACTGAAGGCGGGCGCGGACATGATCTCGAAGATCCTCGACTTCTCGGTCCACCAGCGCTGGCTCGTGGTGCTCCTGTCGCTTCTCGCCGCCGGCTTCGGCGTCTTCTCGCTGACCAAGCTCCCCATCGACGCGGTGCCCGACATCACCAACAACCAGGTGCAGATTAACACCACGGCGCCGTCGCTCTCGCCGGTCGATATCGAGAAGCAGGTGACCTATCCGGTCGAGACCGCCCTCGCCGGGATCAAGGGCCTGGAATACACCCGCTCGCTCTCGCGGAACGGGTTCTCCCAGGTCACCGCGGTCTTTTCCGAGAAGTTAGACATCTACTTCGCCCGGCAGCAGGTGGCGGAGCGCATCAACGAGGCGAAGTCGACCCTGCCGCCCGGGGCAGAGCCCCACATGGGCCCGATCTCGACCGGCCTGGGCGAGATCTACATGTGGTCCATCCACTACGCCAAGCCCGAGGAGCGCAAGGTCTCCCCGGACGGCAAGGGCGGGTGGCAGTCGGACGGAAGCTACCTGACCCCCGAGGGCCAGCGGCTCACGACCGAGCTGGAGCGCACGGCCTACCTGCGCACCGTTCAGGACTGGATCATCCGCCCCCAGGTGAAGACCGTGCCGGGGGTCGCCGGCGTCGACAGCATCGGCGGCTTCGACAAGCAGTACCACGTCCAGCCCGACCCGATGAAGCTCACCGCCCTCGACCTGTCCTTCGCCGACATCGCCCGGGCGCTGGAGGCCAACAACGCCAACCAAGGCGCACGTTACCTTGAGGACAACGGCGAGGGCTACGTAGTGCGCGCCGCCGGCCGCCTTGAGACCATGGAGGACATCGGCTCCGTCGTAGTGACGACGCGCGGCGGCGTGCCGGTCCGCATCTCCGACATCGCAGAGGTTCGGATCGGGCGCGACCTGCGCACCGGCTCCGGCAGCGAGGACGGGCGCGAGGTGGTGATCGGCACCGCCCTGATGCTCATCGGCGAGAACAGCCGGACCGTGGCGGCCGGCGTCGACGCTCGCATGACCGAGGTCCGGCGCACGCTACCGCCCGGCATCCAGGTCCAGACCGTGCTCAACCGTACGGTCCTCGTCGAGGCCACCATCAGGACCGTCGCGAAGAACCTGGCCGAGGGCGCGGCCCTCGTCGTCGTCATCCTGTTCCTGTTGCTGGGCAACATCCGCGCGGCCATCGTCGCTGCCCTCGTCATCCCGGTCGCGATGCTGATGACCATGACCGGCATGGTCCAGGGCCGCATCAGCGCCAACCTGATGAGCCTCGGCGCCCTCGACTTCGGCTTAATCGTCGACGGGGCCGTCATCATCACCGAGAACGCCCTGCGCCACCTGGCGGAGCGGCAGGGGGAGCTCGGGCGCAAGCTCGAACTGGAGGAGCGCCTCGTCACGGTGAGGGCCTCGGCCGAGGAGATGATCAAGCCCTCCCTCTACGGGCAAGCTATCATCATCCTCGTCTACGTGCCGCTCCTCACCTTCACTGGTGTCGAGGGCAAGATGTTCGAGCCGATGGCACTCACCGTCATCATCGCCCTTCTCTCGGCCTTCGTCCTGTCGCTGACCTTCGTGCCGGCGATGATCGCCATCGTCATCACCGGCAAGGTGACGGAGAAGGACAACGTCCTCATCCGCGGGATCAAAGCCGCCTACCGTCCGGTCCTCGGTGCCGCCCTGCGGGTCCCGATGACTTTCGTCGCGGTTGCCCTGGTGCTGCTCGTCGGGGCCGGGTTCCTGTTCACCAAGCTCGGGCAGGAGTTCATCCCGCAGCTCGACGAGAAGAGCATCGCGCTGAACGCCCAGCGCATCCCGTCGACCTCGCTCACCCAGTCGCAGGCGATGCAGCTGAAGGTCGAGCAGGCCGTTAGTCGGTTCCCCCAGGTCGCCTACGTCTTCTCGAAGACCGGCACCGCCGAGGTCGCCTCGGACCCCATGCCACCGAGCTCGTCCGACACCTTCGTCATTCTGAAACCGCAGGAGGAATGGCCCGACCCCGACCTGTCCAAGGCGGACTTGCAGGAGCAGATCGAGAAGGCCCTGGGGTCGCTTGCCGGCAATGTCTACGAGTTCTCCCAGCCCATCCAGCTTCGCTTCAACGAGCTCCTGGCCGGCACCCGCGGCGACCTTGCCGTAAAGGTGTTCGGTGAGGAGTTCGAGCCGATGCTCAAGACCGCCAACCAAGTCGCCGCGATCCTGCGCGGGACGGAGGGGGCCGACGACGTCAAGGTCGAGCAGACGGCCGGCCTGCCGTTCCTGGAGATCAAGATCAACAAGACCGAGGCCGCGCGCCTCGGCCTGAGCACGTCCGCAATCCAAGACGTCATCGGGGCGGCCATCGGCGGCCGCGAGGCCGGCATGGTGTTCGAGGGGGATCGCCGCTTCCCCATCGTCGTGCGGCTGAACGACAAGGTTCGCGAGGACCGCGAGGCCCTGGAGAACATCCCTGTTCCGTTGCCCCCGGGCGCCAATGGGCGGGCCTCCTCCGTGCTCCTGAAGCAGGTGGCGAGCTTCTCTGTCACCGAGGGCCCGAACCAGATCTCGCGGGAAAATGGTCGGCGCCGCGTCGTGGTCACCGCCAACGTCCGGGGCCGCGACATCGGCTCGCTCGTCGCCGAGGCGCAGGCCAAGGTCGCGTCCGGGGTGCAGCTTCCGGCCGGCTACTACGTGACCTGGGGCGGACAATTCGAGAACCTGGCCTCGGCCCGCCAGCGACTGATGGTGGTCGTGCCGGTCTGCTTCTTCCTGATCTTCCTGCTTCTGTTCTCGGCCCTGAACTCGGCCAAGGACGCCTTACTCGTGTTCAGCGCGGTGCCGCTGGCGCTCACCGGCGGCATCGCCGCCCTGTGGCTGCGGGGAATGCCGTTCTCCGTGCCCGCGGCGGTGGGTTTCATCGCCCTGTCGGGGGTGGCGGTCCTCAACGGCTTGGTGATGCTGACGTACATCAAGCAGCTCATCGCGGAGGGGAAGCCCCGGCGCGAGGCGATCCTCGAAGGCGCGATGACCCGGCTCCGACCGGTGGCGATGACCGCCTTGGTGGCGTCCCTCGGGTTCGTACCGATGGCGTTGGCGACCGAGACGGGGGCCGAGGTCCAACGGCCGCTCGCCACCGTGGTGATCGGAGGCCTCATCAGCGCGACCCTGCTGACGTTGGTCGTCCTGCCGGCCCTGTACGCACGCTTTGCCGGAGCGGTCCTGCCGTCGGGGGGCGCCCGGCCGGTTGGTGCCGGCCAAGCGAGGCACCAGGTCGAGGTCGCGGCGGAGTGAGGCAGCCCCCACCGGACGGAGCCCTGCCATGAACGTCGCCGCGCTGCTCCTCGCCTGCTTCCTTGGAATGGGCGGAACCTCCGCGGCGAGCGACCAAAGCTGCGTGATCCCCGGCCGTTTTCCCTTGCGAAGCGGCTTCATGCCGTCCCCGACGGTCTCCGTGCCCGAACCCTGCGGCTATTCCCTAGGGCACGCCGGTCCTTGCCAGGTCGGACAGCCGGGCACCATGGCGATGGATACCCCCGAGCCGGCCAAGCCGGAAGAAGCGCCGTTCGGGCTCTCGTGGGGGCCGCTGACGGAGGTACCAAAACCCTCGATGGTGGACCGGGAAGGCAACATCACCGCCCTGATCTACTTCCATGACCGTCCCCCCTCGGCCGGACGGGACACCGACCGGGTCGTCCTGGAGGTCTGCAAGGACGAGGGCCTGCAGCAAGTCATCTGGCTCAGCCGCCCCTTCTCCGACGTGGAACTCCCGGCCCGTTACGCCGCCATCCTCCAGGAAGGCGTTCAACGCCATGGAACGCCGCGGGAGGGTGACGCTCCGGGAACCGTCGCATGGCCTGCGGCTCGGACTTTCCTGGCGGTCCGGACATCGGCTTCGGGGGACCGGCGCCTCTTGATGGTTTCCCAGGGCGGGCGCTACGCGGGATGCTCGGCCACCCACGAGGCCATGACCGGCCATCCGGCCGGCGTGCACGCTTCCAGGCTCCTCGATCCCGATGGTAACGGACGATGATGGCGATGCCGGCTGTGCTTTCGGGCGTCTTCGTGATCCTGGCGCAGGCGCCGGCCACGAAGATCGTGGGCATCGGCGCATCCACCTGCGCGCGCTTCATCCATGACATCGGGGAAGCGCCGGAGAGGGAGCGGGATTACCTCGCCTGGGCCCAGGGGTTCATGAGCGGGGCGCTGATACGGGCACCCGAAGGCATCGACGAGGGCCTCGACTTGGCGCCGGCCTCGATGCCACTGAGCGCGCAGGCGAACTTCCTCCGGGCGTTTTGCCGGAAAAGTCCCTCCCTCGACTACATGGACGCCGTGCATGCCCTTTACCGGCACCTGAGGACGCAACAGACCCTCTAGCAAGGCTCCGGAATCGACACGGTGGGGAGACAACAGGGGGCGGGGCGGTACGGCCGCCCTCGAAGTGCCAGGTAGGTCCCCGGACTTAGGAATGCCCAATGGCCGGCAAGAAGGCTGCGCGAAATGAGAATGTTTGGGGGCGAGGCAATCCACGGCGTCGGCGGCGGGTGCGGCCGCACGTTCGCAAGGCGGCTTTACGCTCCTTCGCCTGGGTGCTGCTCCTCGTTCCTGGCGTTTGGATCCTGCTCTATCTCCTTGGCTCCATGACGTGAGCGCCGCTGGACCGATGGGCGATCACCCCCATCGGGCTGACGCCGGCTCGGCCGTCTCCATCCGCCGGTGCCCCGATTTGGTCGGTCCCCCGCTCAGGCCAGGTCGCCGTGAGGCGACAAGGCCTCGATGATGCGGCAGTCTGCGACCGAGCCGCATTTGCACTGACCGATGACGTCGCTCAGCTCACGGGCGAGCCTGGTGAGGTCCGAGAGTTTCCGCTCGACCTCCGCCAAGTGCGCACGCGCGATCGTGTCGACTTCGGCGCAGGACCGGCCGCGTTCGTCGGCCAAAGCCAGAAGCTCGCGGATCTGGTCCACGGTGAAGCCGAGGTCCCGGCCACGCCGTATGAAGCTCAGACGACGCAGGTGCTCCGGGCCGTACAGGCGATAGTTGCCCGCCGACCGCGCGGGTTTCGGCAGGAGCTTCACCTTCTCGTACCACCGGACCGTCTCGACACGGGTGTTCGTCGCCGCCGCCAAGTCGCCGATGGTCATGGAGGATGCGTTCGCCACGGTCTTGACCCTGTAGTTGCTACAGGGTGCACATAGGGGGTCCCACCGCCCGGCGCGACGCCCGGGCCGACGGAGCATGCCATGCCGGGGACAGGAACCATGGGGAAGATCCCCGCAGCCGCCGCACTGCGCTACCGCGTGAAGGGCATGGATTGCCCGAGTTGCGCGGCCAAGATCGAGACGGCGGTGACCCGCCTCCCCGGCGTCGGCGACGTGCGCGTGAACTACACGGCCCAGGTCCTCGACCTCGTGCTTGATGAGGGCGCGACGCCCCGGGCTGCGCTTGAGGAGCGGATCGCCGGCCTCGGCTACGGCGTCGCCTCCCTGCCCACGGCAGCCGACCTCGCCCATGCCCATTCGTCCGGGACCGATATCCTTTCGGTCGAGGACGAGAAGGCGGAGCCCCCCGCCTGGCGCAGCCGCAAGGGGCTCCTAGCCATTGCCATCGCAGCCTTGTTCGCCGTGGGCTTCCTACTGGATCAAGCCCAGCCTGCGCTGGTCGGCGAGTACGCCTACTGGCCCGGGGCGCTCCTTGGGCTTGCCTTCTACGGACGCCGGGCCATCGCTGCGGCGCGCAATGGCTCGCCCTTCTCCATCGAGATGCTGATGTCGGTTGCGACGGTCGGCGCGCTCGCCATCCATGCCGCCGAGGAAGCCGCGGTCGTGGTCCTGCTGTTTACGGTCGGCGAGATGCTCGAAGGCTTCGCGGCAGGCCGATCCCGGGCCGGCATCAAGGCGCTCGTAGGCCTCGTGCCGAAGACGGCGCGCCTGATCGAGGAGGACGGTATCGTGCGCGAGGTGCCGGCTGCCGCCCTTCGGATCGGGCAGACCGTGCTGGTCCGCCCCGGCGACCGCGTGCCCGCCGACGGTGAGATCACGGACGGGTCGTCGAGCCTCGACGAGTCCCCCATCACGGGGGAATCCGTCCCCCGGCCAAAGGAAATCGGGGACGCGGTCTACGCTGGCAGCGTGAACGCGGACGGCGCCCTGCAGGTCAGGGTGACCCGGATGCCCTCCGACAACACCGTCGCCCGCATCCTGCATATGGTGGAGGAGGCGCAGGCGTCGAAGTCGCCGACCGCGCGCTTCATCGACCGCTTCAGCGCCGTCTACACCCCGGTGGCGTTCGCCTTCGCCGCGCTGGCCGCGCTTGGGCCGCCCCTCCTGCTCGGTGCCGACTGGAGCACCTGGATCTATCGTGGATTGGCTCTGCTCCTCATCGCCTGCCCCTGCGCACTCGTCCTCTCGACTCCCGCCGCCATCGCCTCCGGGCTGGCCGCCGGGGCTCGTCGCGGACTTCTGGTGAAGGGTGGCGCCGCCCTTGAGACCATCGGGCGGGTTCGAACCGTCGCCTTCGACAAGACCGGGACGCTCACGGTCGGTCGGCCGCTCGTCACGGACGTGTTGCCGTTCGCCACGGGCATGACGGACCGGGCCCTTCTCGGGCTGGCAGCGGCGGTGGAGGCGGGGTCAAGCCACCCCATCGCCCGAGCTCTTATCGAACGCGCGGGGGTGGACGGCATCCCGTTACGGCCGGTGCGTGACGCCAGGGCGGTGCCCGGTAAGGCCGTCCAGGCCACCGTAGCAGGACGGCTCGTCGTGGTGGCTTCCCCCCGCCACGCGGCGACGCTGGCCCCCCTCGGAGACGAGGCCGAGCGGACCGTGGCGGCGCTGGAGGAAGCAGGCAAGACCGCGGTCATCGTGGTCCGGGACGGCGAGGCCCTCGGCGCCATAGCGGTCCGGGACGAGCCCAGACAGGATGCGACCGCCGCCATCGCGTCCTTGCGCAGGCTCGGCGTCGAGTGCGTGATGCTGACGGGCGACAACCGCCGTACCGGCGAGGCCATCGCAAGGGGCCTCGGGCTCACCGCCCGGGCCGATCTTCTACCTGCGGACAAGCTCGCCGAGGTTAATGCCCTGAAGGAATTGGGGATTGTGGCAATGGTCGGCGACGGCATCAACGACGCCCCCGCGCTTGCCGCAGCCAACGTCGGCATAGCCATGGGCGGCGGTACCGATGCCGCGCTGGAGACTGCCGATGCCGCCGTTCTCAACGACCGGGTGTCCGACGTCGCCGCCCTCGTGGCGCTGTCCCGGGCCACGCTCGGCAACATCCATCAGAACGTGGCCATCTCACTCGGACTGAAGGCGGTGTTCCTCGTGACCACGCTCGCCGGCATCACCGGGCTGTGGCCGGCCATCCTGGCGGATACCGGTGCGACCGTCCTGGTGACGGCCAACGCGCTCCGCCTTCTGAGGGCATGATGACCACCCCATCCGAGGGACTGGCCCGCCGGGTCGCGACGGTGGGCGCCATCCTGGTGGCCGCCGCGGCCATCGACCTCGCCGCGAAGGCGGCGGCCGAGAGTTGGCTGGCCGAGGGTGGGGTCCAGGGCTTCCTGCCCTTCGTCGACCTGAGCCTGTCGTTCAACCACGGCATCAGCTTCAGCCTGTTCCCGGCACGCGATCCGTCTTCCCTGACCCTTCTTCTTGGCATCCAGGGCACGCTTACCTGCCTCATCGCCGGCTGTGCCGTGGCAGCGGGAAGCGGGCTCGAACGCCTCGGGCTCGCCTCGATGGCAGGCGGCGCCGCGGGCAATCTCATCGACCGGTTCATGGATGGGACCGTGACCGACTACCTCGACCTGCACATGGGCGGCATGCGCTGGTTCACCTTCAACCTGGCGGATGCCTGGATCTCCCTGGGCGTCGTCCTGCTGCTCATCGACGGCTTCCGAACGCGCCGGCGGCATCCCGATGCCGGGGAATTGACCTCATGATAGCCCCGATCCCGCCGAACCGTGGCCACGGCAACCCGTCATGCCCCTCCCGGGCCCAGGCTCGGACACAGATACCGTCGAGGCCGACATGCTGAAGAAGATCACGCTCGGGTTGGCTCTCCTGTCGGCGCTGTCCGCCTGCCAGGACGGACGGTACGCTGGCTCGACCCGCCACCTCGCGCCCATCCCGCCTGAGACCCTGGCCTTGATGTCCACCAAGGGTGTGTCTTCCGCCGACCCGATCCTGATGCGGGCCTACAAGAAGGAGTCCGAGATCGAGCTTTGGAAGCGCGGAGCGGACGGCAGGTACGCCTTGCTGAAGACGTATCCGATGTGCCGGTGGTCGGGTCAGCTCGGGCCCAAGACCCGGGAGGGCGACCGACAGGCCCCCGAGGGCTTCTACGCGATCACGCCGGAGTCCATGAACGCGAATTCCAGCCTCTACCTGTCGTTCAACCTCGGCTACCCGAACGCGTACGACCGCTCCCTGGGGCGCACGGGGACGCACCTGATGGTCCATGGCTCGTGCTCGTCCCAGGGCTGCTTCGCGATGACGGACGAGGCGATCTCGGAGCTTTACGCCGTCGTCCGCGAGGCGTTCGCGGGCGGGCAGCGAGCCGTCCAGTTCCAGTCCTACCCGTTCCGCATGACCCCGGAGAACCTCGCCCGGCACCGGCAGGACCCGAACATGGCCTTCTGGAGGAACCTCAAGGAAGGGTCGGACCGGTTCGAGGTCACGGGGGCGGAACCGGCCGTCGACGTGGCGGGCGGACGCTACGCGTTCGATGCGGGCGTTGACGCCCCCGCCGCCGACGCGGTCGCCCGGAAGCAGGCGGACGACGAGCGGCAGGTCGCCGCCCTCGTGGCGAGCGGAACGTCGGCGGTCCGGCTGGTGTACGAGGACGGCGGTCAGCACCGGGCGTTCCGCGAGACCATGATGGCTGCCGGCAACGGACTAGGCGAGGTAAGCCGACCCGAAGCCCTGGCATCAGGCCCGCGAGAGGTGGACATGCCAGCGCAGGGGCCGGTCGCGCTCGTCGGAAGGCGGGAGCCGGTACGGAGCACGGCAGCGCCCAAGCCGCCGGGGACTAGCATTCTCGTGGCTGAGCGTCGGCGCCTGCTTGAGACCTTCGCCGCGGCGGGGGACGGGCGGAGGTGATGGGCCTGTCGGCCATCAGCGCCCCCATGACCGAGGCGGCCTGACCGATGCCCCGCGCACTCAGGCGGCGGCGACCTCGTCCGCCCATCCCAAACGTGCCTTCAGGTCGTTCAGGTGGCTGAATGCGAGGACGCGTCGGTGTTGCAGCATGCCGACCACGATGCCCGGATGAAGCCCGACCTCGTCGGCGAAGGTCACGACCTCCTGCTTCGTCCGTGGGCATGTGGTGGCGAAGGCATCGATCCGCTCGCGCCCGACCAGCATCTCCTCGGCCCAGGCATCCGCCTCGGCCTCGACGTCGTTGTCCTCGCCGTTCTTGTCGTCGACGAAATTCATTCCGCGATGCAGGCTGATGTGCGCCGCCTCGTGGAAGAAGGTCCACCAGAAATGGTCGTTGCTCTTCATGCGCAGCGACATCTGGATCATGGGACGGTCGTCGTTCAGCCACCGCGCCGATCCGAAGACGCAGGTCTTGCTTAGGGGCTTCTGGAACACTAGGGCGACGCCGGACGCATGGCAGATTTCGAGCATGCGCGGCTCGAAGGTCTCAGGCATTTCCACGGTCAGCGAACGGATCTCTGCGCATCCCTGCTTGAACCGCCCCGGATCGTAGGCCGGCAGGCTGAGCCGGCGCGCCTTCTCCTCGCCCAGCATCAGCCAGCACAGCATGTGGTGGGGCGAGGTGGTGCCGGTCCTCGCCTTGCGGTGGTGCACGGCCAGGGAACCGAGCTTCGCCTCGTAGGCGTGCGGTCCCCCGATCCCGAGGAGGCCCAGCAGACCGTCCATGATCCTGCCGGGGTCGTTGGTCTGGGGAAGGCGACCACAGGCCTTCAGTTCCCTGATAGGGAACCCCTTGAGCCATTCGGCCTCCCGCACGGCCGCCTCCTGCTCCCGCTGCCGAGCCTGGAACAGGTCCCAGTTCGCCTGGAGGCCGGTCCAGATGTAGGCCTTGAGGCCGAGCACGTGCTCCAGCTTCAGTGCGGTCTCGGGCGTGACCGGGTTGGAGCCGTTGATGATCGTGCTGACTAGCTTGGGCGTCATGTCGGCGATGCGGGCGAACTCGGCCTGGGACCAGCCGCGCTCCTGGATGTACTCTTCGAGGTGTTCGCCGGGATGGGTCGCCCATTGCGGCGTCCAGGCTTCCTGCGTCGTCATCCCCTTGGTCTCCGCCGTTCAGTTGCCATGGTAGTCGACGATTTCGATGATCTCGACCGCCGTGACCTGACCCGTGTCGAGCCCGCCGTCAGGCAGGCAGGGCACCGGGTCGTGGTCGGGCACGAAGACGATACGCCAGTTGTCCTTGATCGTGACCGAGAGTTGGCCGTCCCGGTTACCGCCGAGTTGATGCCGGCGGACGGGTGGCTCCGTCGGAACGTCCGAGAGGCAGGCCGCCTGCCCCAACACGTCCAGCCGCTTCCGTATCGGTTTCGCCCTGTCCCCGTAGGCCTTCGCCATCTCCTTCGGGTCCGACAGCGCCTTCCCCAGGCGCCTAGACCGGAAACGGATCTGCATCGCACCAATCCGTTACCCGCAAGGTAATGCTCCGCACTACGTTACCCAATAGGTAACACGGTCGCAGACGCATGGCCACTCCGTTCGAACCCGGGATCCGCCTCGCGGACGAACAACGCCGACATCGCGGTAAGTCAGGGACAAGCCTTCCTTATCCATGACCATCGGGAGACTGCGCATCCGCGGAACCCTCCTCGAAGCGAAGCCGTTCCTCGTCGCTCCCGATGGGCCGTTCGCCGGTCCGGCCCGGGGCCAAGACGATCCAGCAACAACCAACGAGGAAGCTCCTATGAGGAAGTCCCTGTTCGCCGTCGCCGCCCTGGCCGCGCTCGGTGCCATCGGCATCGCCGCACCTGCCTCCGCCGCTCCCGGTATGGTCGGCGCCGTCGATGCCCCGACCAGCATCGTCGATGTTCGCATGCACGACAGCCACGGCCACCGCGGCCATGGCATGCGCCATCACCACCATCGTGGGCACGGCATGCGCCATCACCACCATCGCCGTGGCCACATGATGCGCCACGGTCACGGCCATCGCCACCACCGCATGTGATCGTCCAGGGGCCCTTCGGGGCCCCTTTCCGTCGCCATTACCGTTGGCTCAGGACCGGGGGCGGGATTAAGGAGACCTCGCCGGGCGTTCGTTCCTCATTGAGGAGGAAAGCCCATGACGCGCACCTTTTCCTTGATCGCTCTGTCGATCCTCGCCGTCCTGACGTTCGGCACCGCCGCTTCCGCCGCTCCGGTGACACCGAGCGGGGTCATCGCGATGCAGGATGGCCCTGGCCTGATGCGTCACGTTCAGCATCACCATCACCATCGCCGGCATCACCATCACCACGGCGGGGGCTACTACGGCAGAGGTCACCATCACGGCTGGGGACACCATCATCACTTCCGGCCACATCACCACCATGGCTGGGGCCACCACCATCATCATCATCGGCGGCATCACCACCATTTCTAGGATCGCGCGCCACGCATGAGGGGCGCCCACCCTTTAGGGTGGCGCGGTCGTAATGCCCAGCGCGAGCCTAGCCGCCTCCGTCCGCTGGTATCCGTCGCGGCGCGCCCGCCCGAGGGGGTCGGCGTGCGCGCGTCGGATCCATCCGCGCCGGACGAGGACCTCCAGCGAGCGTGCGTCGAGGCGAGTGCCCTCGATCCATCCCTCATCCGGGACCTTGAGAAGCTGCGTGCGGTGCCTCTCGGTGAGGCGCCACGGCGCGGCGGCGATACCCAAGGCCGGAGACAGCGGATAAGGGTCGTCATCCAGGAGCGGATGACCCAATGCCTGCAGGATGGCGTCGAGGCCGTCCGTCAGTGCTGCAGGACCGGGCTGCAGGATCAGGGGCGACTTGATCTCCACGATGCGTCCGTTCACGACGGCGGGGATGGCCGACCAGCCCGACCGCCCGGCGATGCGCGAGGGCACAACCTTCTTCCCGCACCAAGATGCCAGGATGACCTCGGGAGCGGCTTCCAGCACCGCCTCCGGCGCCACGATACGGTCCTTAGCGGCCGGCTGCCGGGCGAGGTTCGGGAAGACATCGTTGCCGCCAGCGATGTCTATCAGGTCAGAAACCCACCCGATGCCCGAAATGAGGGGCTCGTCCCATTCCTCGAAGTACACGCGCAATCGCGCCTGTCCCCGGGCCTGGGCAGCCACCCGCGCGAGCCGGTTCTCGTAGCCGAGCGCCAGCGCCTCCGCCTTGTCTCGGGCATCGACCAAGGCGCCGACGGTGCGGATCATGGCAAGGATACCGGCGACGTCCCGATGATTGAACGCATGCACGGCAATGCCTGCCCGTATGAGGTCTGAGACGATACCGGCTTGAAGATCCGAAAAGGTCAGCACCAAGTCGGGCGCGAGTGCCAAGATCTTCGGAATGTCCGCACTGGTGAAAGCGGAGACCCGCGGCTTCTCGCGGCGGACCTGTGGAGGACGGACCGCATAGCCGGAGACGCCGACGATGCGGTCCTGCTCCCCGAGCAAATACAGGGTCTCGACTGTTTCCTCGGTCAGGCAGACGATGCGTTCGGGCGGGAAGCGGCGCATGGGCCTCCATAGCATGAGGTGCATCGGGCGCGCCCTGGCCTCACGCTTACCCTCCCCTCCCGGAGGTCACGGCTTCGTCTCAGATAATTGCGCCGCCTCGATAGCGCGCAAAGGTGCTCCGCCCGGTCGGCCCGAATAGGACGACGTCGTAGGTGTCCGGCTCCATGCCTTCGACCTCCATCCCGGGGGAACCCGTCGGCATGCCAGGGACAGCCAGTCCGGTGCCCTTGGGCTTCTCGGCCAGCAGCCGCTTGATCGCCCCGGCCGGGACATGCCCCTCCACGACGTAGCCGCCAACCTGGGCGGTATGGCAGGCTGAAAGGTCACGCGGCACCCCGAGGCGGACCTTAAGCGGGTTCACCGCTCCTTCGGTGACGGTCACCGGGAAACCGCTTTCCCGCAGGTGGGCGACCCACCTCTCGCAGCAGCCGCAGGTTGGGTCCTTGGTCACGGACAGGGTCGGCAGGTCCTGTGCCAGAGCGCGGTGCCCGGGGACGACCAAAGCCGCTAGTCCCAGGATCGCGGCACGCCGGGTCGTCATGATCGTCTCGTTCATGGTCGGTCTCCCGTTCTCACTCTGCCGCTAAGGGCAATTCGGCGACTTCAACGGATTCGGTCGGCATCTCGGGTTCGGGCAGGCTCCATCCCTTCACGAGACCGTAGACCGCCGGGATGACGACCAGGGTCAGCATGGTCGACGAGACCATGCCGCCGATCATGGGAACCGCGATCCGCTGCATAACCTCGGAGCCAGAGCCGGTGCTCCACAGGATGGGCAGTAGCCCGGCCATGATGGCGACAACCGTCATCATCTTCGGACGCACCCGCTCGACCGCGCCCACCATGATCGCCCGCCGCAGGCCCTCGCGGGTGAAGGCCCTGCCAGCGCGACCGCATTCAGCCCGCGCCTCGATCAACGCATGATCGAGGTAGACCAGCATGATCACGCCGGTCTCGGCCGCGACGCCGGCGAGCGCGATGAAGCCGACGGCCACCGCCACCGACACATTGAAGCCCATCCACCACATCAGCCAGACCCCGCCGACGAGAGCGAAGGGCAGCGACAGCATGACGATGAACGTCTCGGTGAGCCGCCGGAAGTTCAGGTAAAGGAGCAGAAACACGATCAGCAGCGTCAGCGGGACCACGACCTTCAGCCGGGCCGTCGCCCGGTCGAGGTACTCGACCTGCCCGCTCCACTGCACGAGTGTGCCCTGCGGCAGACTGACCTCGTTGGTCACCGCCGCCCTGGCTTCGGCGACGTAGCCCCCGAGATCGCGACCGGCGACGTCGACGTAGATGAAGACCGCGAGCCGGCCGTTCTCCGTCCGGATCTGGGTCGGACCACGGTTCAACTGCACCTTGGCCACCTCGCCGAGCGGCACCGTACCCCCGCCTGCGATGGGCGCCTGGACCTCGGAGCCGATGGATCGTGGGTCGGAGCGAAAGGCGCGTGGGTAGCGCACGTTGACGGTGTAGCGCTCGCGGCCCTCGACCGTGTTGGTGACACTCTCGCCGCCGAGCGCCATGGCGATGACGTCCTGCACGTCCCCGACCGTCAGCCCGTACCGACCCAGCACCTCGCGGTCGGGGGTGATGTCGAGGAAGTAGCCGCCCTGGACGCGCTCGGCATAGGCGCTCGACGTGCCCGGCACCGCCTTCACCACCGCCTCGACCTGGCGGGCGACCTTCTCCATCTCGGTGAGGTCGGTCCCCATCACCTTGATCCCGACAGGGGTGCGGATGCCGGTCGAGAGCATGTCGATCCGCGCGCGGATCGGTTGGGTCCAAGCGTTCGAGACCCCGGGAAACTGGAGTGCAGCGTCCATCTCGGCCTTCAGGCTCGCCGTCGTGACCCCGGGGCGCCACTCCGCCTTCGGCTTCAGGTTGACGATGGTCTCGAACATCTCGCTCGGCGCCGGATCGGTCGCGGTGTTGGCGCGACCGGCCTTGCCGTAGACCGATGCCACCTCGGGGAAGGACTTGATGATCCTGTCCTGGGTCGCCAGCAGGTCCCCCGCCTTAGTCACCGAGATGCCCGGCAGGGTCGTCGGCATGTACATCAGCGTGCCCTCGTCGAGGTCGGGCATGAACTCCGAGCCGAGCCGGCTCGCCGGCCATGCCGTCGCCGCCAGGACGACCATGGCCAGCAGGACCGTCAACACGCGCGCCCGGAGCACGCCGGCGATAAGGGGCCGATAGACCCAGATGAGGAGCCTGTTCACCGGGTTGCGGTGCTCTGGGATGATCCGGCCGCGGACGAACAGGACCATCAGCGCCGGGACGAGGGTCAGTGACAGCACCGCCGCCGCCGCCATGGCGAATGTCTTGGTGAAGGCCAACGGCCCGAAGAGGCGCCCCTCCTGGCTCTCCAGGGTGAAGATCGGCAGGAAGCTCACGGTGATGATGAGAAGCGAGAAGAACAGCGAGGGGCCGACCTCGCTCGCTGCCTCGATGAGGATCTCGACCCGGGACTTTCCGGGGTCAGCCCGCTCCAAGTGCTTGTGGGCGTTCTCGATCATGACGATGGCGGCGTCGATCATTGCGCCCACCGCAATGGCGATGCCGCCGAGGCTCATGATGTTGGCCCCGAGCCCGAGGGCCTTCATGCCCGCGAACGCCATCAGGATGCCGACCGGCAGCATCAGGATCGCGACCAGCGCGCTGCGGACGTGGAGCAGGAACACGACGCAGACGAGGGCGACGATGACGCTCTCCTCGATCAGGGTACCCTTGAGGGTCTCGATGGCCGCCTCGATCAGGTGCGAGCGGTCGTAGACCGGCAGGATCTCCGTGCCCTTGGGCAGGCTGGCGGCGACTTCGGAAAGGCGCACCTTCACGTTCTCGATGACGTTCAGGGCGTTCGCCCCGAACCGCTGCAGGACGATCCCGCCGGCGACCTCGCCGTCGCCGTTCATCTCGGTGATGCCGCGGCGCTCGTCGGGACCGAGCTCGACCCGAGCCACCTCCTTCACCCGCAGCGGGGTGCCCGCCTCGGTCTTCAGGACGATGCTCTCGATGTCGGCGACGCTCTTGAGATACCCGCGGCCACGGACGACGAACTCGAACTCGGAGAGCTCGACGGTGCGGCCGCCGACGTCGGCATTGCTCGACCGGATCGCGTCCCGGAGCTTGGACAGGGTGATGCCCTGCGCACGGAGCCGGTTGGGATCGACCACGACGTTGTACTGTTTCACGAAGCCGCCGACGCCCGCGACCTCCGCCACGCCCTCGGCACGCGACGCCCCGAAGCGCACGACCCAGTCCTGGAGCGAGCGGAGCTCGGCCAGCGTCCGTTCCTTAGCCACCACGACGTACTGGTAGACCCAGCCGACGCCGGTGGCGTCGGGGCCCAGGGTCGGGGTTACTCCCGCCGGCAGGCGCTTGGCCACGGTGTTGAGATATTCGAGCACTCGGCTGCGAGCCCAGTACGGGTCGGTGCCGTCCTCGAAGATGACATAGACGAACGAGACCCCGAAGAACGAGAACCCGCGAACGACCTTGGATCGCGGCACCGTCAGCATGGCAGTCGAGAGGACGTACGTGATTTGGTCTTCCACGACCTGGGGAGCTTGGCCCGGGTACTCAGTGTAGACGATGGTCTGCACGTCCGAGAGGTCCGGGATCGCGTCGAGCGGCAGGGTCTTCAGGGCGTAGAGCCCGGCTCCGACCGCGAAGATGGTCCCGATCAGGACTAGCACCAGATTCCGCGCCGACCAGGCGATCAGGCGGGCGATCATGGCGCCTTCCCCTCGGCGGCGGCTTGCGGCCCGGGATCGGGCTTCGGCTCGGAAAGACCTTGGAGGGCCGCCTTCAGGTTGCTCTCGGCGTCGATGAGGAAGTTGGCCGAGGTCACCACGCGGTCGCCCGCGGCGATGCCGGCGCGGATCTCGACGTAGCCGTCGCCGCGGACGCCGAGCCTGACCGGTCGCGGTTCGAAGCGACCCTCTCCCTTGTCTAGCAGGACGACCTGCCTGATGCCGGTATCGATGACGGCGTCATCGGGCACCGCGACCACCGGCTTGTCACTGCCCGTGGCGATGGCGACGTCGGCGAACATGCCCGGGCGCAGGTCGCCGTTCGGGTTGGGCAACTCGATGCGCAGGCGGGCGGTCCGGGTCCCCATGGCGAGGTGCGGGTAGATCCGGGTCACCGCGCCGGTGAAGACGCGATCAGGAAACGTCCGGGCGCGCACGGTCGCCGTCTGGCCCTCCGCCACGGCCGCCAGGTCGCGTTCGGTCACGTCGGCCAAGACCCAGACCCGGGAATGGTCGACGAGCTTGAACAGGGTGTCGCCGGACTTGGCGCGCATCCCGTCCGAGACGTTGCGCTCGACCACGACGCCGTCGCGGGGCGCCGACCACGTGATGGTCGAGGGCACTTTTCGGGATCGCTCGATCTCGTCGATGACCTCGGGCGGGATGCCGAGGTTCTCAAGACGCCGGCGGGCGCCCTCGTAGCCGATGCCGGTTAGGTACTGCGCGGCGGCCGCGTTCATCTCCGGCGAGAACAGGCGCAGGAGGGGCTGGCCCTTGTGCACGTGGTCGCCGGTGGTGACGGCCTCGACCTTCTCGATGAAGGCGTCGGTACGCATCGCGATGACCGAGATCCGGCGCTCGTCCTCCTCGATGGCGCCAGGTGCGCGCACCGGCATCGACAGGACGCGTCGCTCGACGACCGCCGTCCGGACCCCGGTGCGCTGGAGCTTGCCGGGCGAGATTTTCACGGTGCCGTCGTCGGTGTCCTCGCCCTCGTAGACGGGGAGGTAATCCATTCCCATCGAGTCCTTCTTCGGAATCGGCGAGGTGTCCGGAAGACCCATCGGGTTGCGGTAGAAGCGCACCTTGCGGGCACTCGTCTCCGGCATCGTGGCCTGAGCCATGGCCATGTCGCCGTGCCCGGCGTCGGGCATTGCCTCCGTCTCGTCGGGTTCGTCGAAGCGCACCTCCTCGCTCGCGTGGACGGCGCGATAGTCTCGACCGTCCGCCGTGCGCTTGGGCTCGGAGGCGTAGTCCGGCTTTCCGTCCGGGTCCTGGTAGTAGACGACCGGTCCCGTCGCCTTGGCCGGGACCCGAGCGGGCACCGAAGAGGGCTGCCGGGTTCCCGGCAGCCAATGGGCGAACCCGGTCCGCGCCTGCTGGACGAGCGCCGGCACGGGGCTGCCCTCATGCCCCGCGCCATACCCCAAAACCCCCGCCGCGAGCGCGGAGAGGGTCCCGGCCGCCCAAGCCGACCGGCTCACTTGGTGGCCTTGAACACCAGCCTGTTCTCGACGGTGCCGGTCTCGCCTTGGACCTTGGCCCCGAGCGAGAGGCGCCAGCCGCCGGCCATCGTCAGCTTCGCCTTGAACCGGTAAAGGCCCGGCTCCGGCGAGGGCAGTTGCTCGATCTTGGAGGTCATCTCCTCCATGCTGTCGGGCGCCATGTCGATGCGCTTGGCGAAGATGACGGCGTTCGGCACGGGCTTGGACGTGCGCTTGTCGACGAGGCGGACGTCGAGGATGGCCTCGCCCTGCTTGGCTTCGTCCTTCACCAGCTGGAATTCGTAGTCCTTGGTGTCGGCCCGGGCCGCGGCGGTGAGGACGAGGCCGAGCAGCGCAGCCGTGAGGGCGCGCGAAAACGATGTCTTGGACACGGTCGATGATCTCCTGAAAACGATGGGACCCGGGCCTTCAGGCGCGCGGGATCGGCCGGCGCAGGCGCCGGCGGCATCGGGTTCAGGCTTGGGGAGGCTCGGTGGGCGGCCCTTGCGACAGGCTGTCGAAGGAGGCAGTGACGCCCCAGGTCGGCCCCTCGACGCCGGCGACGCGGCCCGGAAGTCCGACGGCGACCGGCAGCCCGGTGGCGACCTTCGCCAGGCAGAGCGCCATCAGGGGGCAACCCTTCGAGCAGTCGGGCATGCCCGGCCGCTCCTTGGGACAGCACGGCATCTCGTCCATGGCCATCCCGGCCATGTCGTCCATGGCCTCGTCGGGCATCGCCATGGCGTGACCTTGAACGGCCGTCGGCGCGCGCATGCCCGCGGCGGCCGCGGATGCGGTCACCGGCGCAAGGGCGAGGCTGAGGACCGCCAGGAGCGGGAGCAGCCTGCGAAGGGCGAGCCAGAAGGTCACCTTTGGACGATGCCACATCGTAGACCGGCGAGGAAGGGACTGGAGTACGGGACGCGCAGGACGTCTCGCGCTCGGACCTCCGAAGCCATGCACCCGACGGCTTCGGACACGCTAAATCGAGGGTCGGATCGTTCAGCACGGCACCCTGCCCGGACTTGGACCAAGCGGGTAAGCTTCGTGTCCGGTCCGCAGCTCAGGAGGACCCCGAGCAGCAGGATGCGGACCCGCCGTTCTCGCGCGCTTCCTGGATGGGCGGACAGGGCACGTCGCCGAAGGAGCAGAAGACGCAGCAGTCGCCCGCCTTCGGGCGCAGAAGCGTGCCGCAGCTGGTGCACTCGTAGAAGAATTGGCAGGCGTCGGTCGGCATCGTCTCCGTCGCTCGATGACCGCAGTGCGGGCAGGTCAGGGTGGACCGAAGCTGCATCGTCGGCCTCACCGCATCGCCTTGAGCACGACAGGCTCAAGGTATGGTTCCCACGCGAGCGCCAAACCGACCAGCGCCGTCCCAAGCCCGAGAAGGCCAGGGGTATGCCATGACGGCCCCGTGCGAGCACATGGTTCGGCCATGTCGCATGCCGTCGCCCGGTGACGGAAGAACAGCGCCCAACCCATGAGGAGGGCCAGGGCGGCCCCGCCGAGCAGGATCGGCCGGATGCTCGCCAACATGGCCAACCCTCCGAACACCGCCCCTGTCGCGCCGAGACCGGCAAGCGCCACCGGGAGGGCGCAGCAGGACGAAGCCGCCAGGGCACCCAGCCCGGCGACCGTGCCCAGCCCTGCGAACCAGTTTCCCGAGGAAACCGGCAGGCCGTCCCGCGGACCTGAGGCGGGTCGTGCGGAAGGCGTCATGGATGGTGTGTCGATCATCATCGTGCCACCCTGCATCCCGTAGCCACTACGGGATCAAGCGAAAAATGGCGAAGGGTTCGCGAGGTCTCTCCATTGGCCAGATCGCGGCGGCGGCCGGGATCAACCTGGAGACCGTCCGCTACTACGAGCGCATCGGGCTCATGCCGCCGCCCGCCCGCACGGAAGGCGGTCACAGGGCCTACGATCCTGCTCATGTCCGGCGCCTGGCGTTCATCCGTCAGGCCCGCGCATTGGGCTTCGGGATCGAGGACATCCGAACCCTGCTGGCGTTGGCCGCGCCCGGGCACCGGTCCTGTGGCGAGGTCCGGGACGTCGCCGCCGCCCACCTTTCCGAGGTCCGCGCCAAGCTCGCTCGTCTCGCGCGGCTTGAGCGCATCCTGAGCGACACCGTGGAGCGGTGCAGCGGCGCCCCGACGCCGGCCTGCCCGGTTCTCGACATGCTCGATGCACCGATGTGAAAGCCGGCCCCTCCGACACACAGCAGTGGAACGGGACCGCCGGTCGTCCTTGCCTTGGTCCCAAGAGGCCGGAAGCGGGTGGCGATGCGGGGTCACGCAGCCGCTCGTCCGTGGAACGACCGTCGACCTAGGCGGCGACCGGCGAGGATGCCGGGGCATCGAACCTGGGCATGAGGCGGACGTAGATGAGTTCCGCGAGGAGTTCGACCAGCGTCTGTGTGACGATGACGGCGGGCAGGAGTGGCACGGCACCCGGAACCGCAAACGCCAGTGGCAGAACCACAAGGGAGTTGCGGGTGGCCGCGCTGAAGGCGAGGGTGCGGACGGTGGGCGCATCAAGGCGGAATGCGCGCCCGACCGTCCAACCCAGAAGCGGTGCCGCCACGGCGAAGGCGACGTAGATCGGGACCACCCGGATGGCATCGTCGAGCGCGGGCCCGAGTTGGGGCAGGACGGACGCGATCACCACGAACAGGACGAGGGCCGTTGCGGGTACCGGCAGGAGTCCGAGGCCTGTGGACACCCGTTGCCCGGCTAGGCTGCGTCCGGCCCAATGCTGAACCGACGCGGCAAGCCCGAGAGGGACGGCGATCAGCCAGACGAACGCGTGCACGAATGGACCGACCTGGACGAACCTGGCGGCGTCCTCGCCGAGGAAGATGTTCAGGTAGACGGGCAGAAGGAGCATCTGCGCGATCAGGAGCGCCGGGGTGGACGCCAGCAGCACCTTGGCGTCCGCGTGACCGAGGTGTGCGAAGGTCACGACGTAGTCGATGCACGGCGTGAGCAGGACCATGAGCACCCCTAGCCGCAGCATGGGATCGGCAGGCACGAACCGGATCAGGCCGGCCACCAGGATCGGCAGCACGACGAAGTTCGCGACCAGGAGCGCCGCCAGGAAACGGACTCGCGTGAAGGCTTGCCCAAGTTCAGGCAGGGGCACCTGGAGGAAGGTGACGAAGAGCATTAGCGCCAGGGCTGGGTTGATGCCGACCTCCAGGGCCGTCGTTCCGGGCAGCGTCAGGGCGGTAAGAGCGGCGACGCCGATGGCCACGAAGTAGATCGCGATCTGGTGGCCTTCGAGGGTGTCGCGCAGGTTTGTCATGCTTCCTCGCAGACTATCTTGGGGGCTTGCTCGACCCGCTGGGGCCGGCCGGTGCATTTGGCGAACAGGTCGATGGCGCGGTCGCAGACCTCGCAATGCCCCTCGCAGCAATCGCGCATGAGGAAGGCGACAAGGTCGGACAGGGCCGGAAAGATCGCGCTGTAGATGATGGAGCGCCCCTCGCGGCGGCTCTCCACAAGACCGGCGTTCTCAAGGTGGCCGAGGTGGAACGAGATGCGCGGCGCGGAGGCCCCGGCGATCGCCTGAGTGATGGCGCCGGCCGCCATGCCCTTCGCCCCGGCCGTGACCAGGAGGCGGATGATGCGCAGGCGTGTCTCCTGCGCGATGGCTGCGAAGCCATCGAGCGCTTGCTTTTCTTTCACGACACTTAAACCGTTATGGAATCGTTTAAGCGTCAGTAGGCTCGGGATCCGTCGAAGGCAAGGATCGAATTGGGGACCGCGGCGGACGTCCGCGGCGGCCGTCGCTTTTCTATCCTCCGGGCCGAACACGCCAGAGGGACAGGGCAAGCGCGACGTTCGCAACGGCGAGCACGCTGAGCAGGGCGTAGGTGGCGTTCGCGCCCGCGTGGGTGAGGACAACGGCTCCGACGGAGGGCGCAAGCGCCTGCGCTACCAACCCTGGACGGGCGAGACGGCCGACGAGCGGGGCGTAGCGCTCGGGACCGAACAGGGCCATGGGCACCGTTCCCCGGGCGATCGAATAGATCCCGTTGCCAGCCCCGTAGAGGACCAGCGCCAGCCCGACCAAGGGTAGGCCGGCCGCCAGCATCGCGACCCCGATGGCTACCAGGATCATCGCCGCGGAGAGGGTCAAGAGAGGGTGATGCCGGCCCTTGCCAGCCATCTCGACGATGCGCGCCCCGACCTGTGCCGGCCCGATCAGGGCGCCGTAGGCGACGGCCGAGGTGAGTGCCACGCCACGGGCCTGGAGCAGGGTGATGAGGTGCACCGAGACCAACGCCATGACCGTGCCCCCAAGGGTCAGCACCCCCGCCATGAGGAGGAAGGCACGACGCTCTCGTCCCTCAAGCCGGATGGCAGGGATCACGCCTTCCGATCGCGAAACAATACGTACGGGCTGCTGGGGGATCACGAGAAGGACGAGGGGCAACGTGACCGCGAGATGAAGCCCGGCATAGGCGAGGCAGGTCCCGCGCCAGCCCACCTGCTCGATCAGGAAGGCGGAGAGTGGCCAGCATACCGTACTGGCGAAGCCGCCCCAGAGTGTCAGCGTCGTGATGGCGCTCCGTGCCTCGGAGCCGTAGAGGCGCCCGAGGGTGGCGAAGGCCGGATCGTAGAGTCCGGTGCCCATGCCCAGACCGATGAGAAGCCATCCCGCCAGGTAGGTCGGAAGGTTCGGAGCCAGGCCGAGGATGGCGAGGCCCGCGGCGAGGACCAGGGCCGCAAAGGCCAGGACGGGCCGGCCTCCATGCTCCCCGATGAAGGCTCCCACGCGCGGCGAGACCAAACCCGCGACGAGGAGGCCCAGGGACAGGCCACCGATGACCCACGCCAAGGGCCATCCCGTATCCTCCGACATCGGGGCGGCGAGCACCGACAGCAGGTAGAACGAGGAGCCCCAGGTCAGGATCTGGACGACCCCCAGGGCCGAGATCACGGGCCAGCGGCGCGTCGGAGCCATCGGTCCGCTACCCAGCCCCGAGCACGGGGAGCCAGAGCGCCAGGGCGGCGAGGGTGACGAGCAGCACCGGCGGCGTGATGACCAGACCCACCCGCATGTACTGGCCCCAGGTGATGTGCTGGCCTTTGGTGTCGAGGACGTGCAGCCAGAGCAGGGTCGCCAGGCTGCCGATTGGGGTGAACTTCGGGCCGAGATCGCAGCCGATGACGTTGGCGTAGACCATGAGCTCGCGCATCAGGGGCGAGAGATCCGGAGCCTGCTGGATGGAGAGCGCACCCACGAGCACGCTCGGCATGTTGTTCATGACCGAGGACAAGATGGCGGCGGCAAACCCGGTGCCGATGGTGGCAACGAACGGACCATGGCCCGAGAGCCAGAAGAGCCCCTGCGCCAAGTAGTCGGTCAGGCCGACGTTCTTCAGGCCGTAGACCACGAGGTACATGCCGAGGCTGAACAGGACGATCTGCCAGGGGGCCCCCGTCAGGACCTTGCGGATGGGAATGACGCGGCTGCGGTTGGCCAGCGCCAGCAAGACCAGTGCTCCGGCGCAAGTGACCACCGAGACCGGCACGCCGAACGGTGCCGTCACGAAGTAGGCGACCAGCAGCAGCCCGAGGAGCGGGAAAGCCGCCCTGAAGACCAGCGGGTCTTTGATCGCGTGGCGGGGCGCTTCGAGCTCGGCCACGGGGTACGTGGCCGGAAGGTCGCGCCGGTAGAACAGCCACAGCACCACCAAGGTCGCGGTCAGCGAGACGAGGTTCACCGGCACCATCACCGCCGCGTATCGGCTGAAGGAGATGTCGAAGAAGTTCGCTGAGACGATGTTGACGAGGTTCGAGATGACCAGCGGCAGGCTGGTCGAGTCCGCCACGAACCCACAGGCGACGATGAAGGCCAGCGCCGCCGCCGGCTTGAAGTTCAGCCGGAGCAGGATGGCGAGCACGATGGGGGTGAGCAGGAGGGCCGCCCCGTCATTGGCGAACACCGCCGCGATGGCCGCGCCGAGCAGGATCACCAGCGGGAATAGCAAATGTCCCCGGCCGCCGCCCCAGCGGGCGATGTGTAGCGCCGCCCAATGAAAGAAGCCGGCCTCGTCGAGGAGCAGCGAGATGATGATGAGGGCGACGAAGGTGAAGGTGGCGTCCCAGACGATGTGCCAGACCACAGGGATGTCACCGGGGCTGATGACCCCTGTGGCGAGCGCCACGGCGGCCCCGATGAGGGCGCTCCACCCGATCCCGAACCCCTTGGGCTGCCAGATGACGAAGACGAGGGTGACCACGAAGATGGCAAGCGCAAGCATCGAGACCGTTTCTTGTTCTTGGAGGCTTGGAACGGCTCAGGCGGTGGCGACGCGGCGCCCGTGCGC
>NZ_JAIEOF010000251.1 GCF_019750675.1 Methylobacterium sp. | reverse complement strand
ATCGACGAGTGCTCGATGGTCGATTCGGATCTGGGCAACGACCTCCTGTCCTTCGACCGGCCGGTGCTGGTGCTCGGCGACCCGGCGCAGCTGCCGCCGGTGCGCGGGGGCGGCTTCTTCACCGAGGCCGAACCCGACGTGATGCTCACCGACGTCCACCGGCAGGCCGCCGACGACCCCATCGTCCGGATGGCGATGACGGTGCGCGAGGGCGGGCGCCTCAGCATCGGCGAGTACGGCGAGAGCCGCATCGTCTCGCGGCGTACCATCGACCCGGCCGTGGTGCTCCAGGCCGATCAGGTGCTGGTGGGCATGAACAAGACCCGGCGGCTCTACAACAACCGCCTGCGCGAACTCGCCGGCCACACCGACCCGATGCCGGCGGTGGGCGAGAAGCTGGTCTGCCTGCGCAACGACCGAACCAAGGGCCTGCTCAACGGCTCCACCTGGACCGTGCACGCCCAGCGCTCCTCGCCGCGATCCGACACGGTGCGCCTCGACGTGGTGCCGGAGGACGACCCGGCCCTGCGCCGCCGCCCGGTGGACATCAAGGTCCTCAAGGCCGTGATGTCGGGCTCCGAGGAGGAAATCCCGGCCTTCCTCAAGCGCGAGACCGACGAGTTCACCTACGGCTACGCGCTGACCGTCCACAAGGCACAGGGCTCGCAATGGGACGACGTCGTGCTGTTCGACGAGTCCTTCGCCTTCCGCGAGCACCGGGCGCGCTGGCTCTATACGGGCCTGACCCGGGCGGCCAAGCGGATCACCGTGGTGGTGTAGGGCGCCTTGCGAGATCCCGGCCGCTTGGGGACAACGGGTGCGGATGAGGGGGAGATGCGCATGGCCTTGACCGGACGTTGCCGCTGCGGCGCCATCCGCTACGTGGCAGAAGGCGAGCCGAGCCACAGCGCCCTGTGCCACTGCACCGATTGCCGGCGGTCCTCGGGTGCGCCCGCGGTGGGGTTCGCGTTGTTCCCGGACGACCGGATCACCATCACCGGCACCCCGACCGCCTATGAATCCTCGCCCGGCGTCGTCCGCGAATTCTGCGGGACCTGCGGCACCAACCTCTTCTACCGCAACCCGGCCGTCTTTCCGGGCCAAGTCGACCTCCACACGGCGACCCTGGACGACCCCGACGCCCTGCCCCCGTCGATCCGCATCCAAGTTGCGGACGCCCCCGAATGGTTCGGCCGATTCGACGCGTTACCGGCCTTTCCGCGTTATCCCGGATAGGGGCGACTGCGGCGGTGCATGTCCTGCGGCGCTTGGAGCGGGCCTCGCGAGCGACTACGTGAACAGGGTTCCCAACCGAACCGGAGCCTGACTTGTCCCATTCCGAAGCGAACGGTCCGCCGCAGATGCACGCCACGACGATCCTGATGGTCCGCAAGGGCGGCCGGGTGGTGATCGGCGGCGACGGGCAGGTCAGCCTCGGCCAGACCATCGTCAAGGGCAACGCCCGCAAGGTCCGTCGTCTCGCCAAGGGCTCGGTGATCGGCGGCTTCGCGGGCGCCACGGCGGATGCCTTCACGCTGTTCGAGCGGCTGGAGGCCAAGCTGGAACAGTATCCGGGGCAGTTGACCCGGGCCTGCGTCGAGCTGACCAAGGACTGGCGCACCGACCGCTACCTGCGCCGCCTGGAAGCGATGATGCTGGTGGCCGATGCGGAGGTCGGCCTGCTGCTCTCGGGGGCAGGCGACGTGCTCGAGCCGGAGAGCGGTGTCATGGCGATCGGCTCGGGCGGCAACTACGCGCTTGCCGCCGCCCGAGCGCTCGAAGACAGCAGTCACGATGCGGAAGAGATCGTTCGCCGGGCTATGCGGATCGCGGCCGAAATCTGCGTCTATACCAACGAAAGCCTCGTGCTCGAGACGCTGGAGACGCCCAAAACCTGACGGAGAGCACGGCCGTTAACCGAAGTTTTCGAGACACTGCTTACGAGCTTGATCGAAAGCTCCGGGCAGGGTCTCGAACATGACGATCAAGGCGAAGATACTGATGTTCGTCCTGGCCTGCGGGGCGATCACCCTGCTGGTCGCCGGGGTCGGGATCGCCACCCTCTCGGCCTTCAACGACGCGATGGTCGAGTCCCGGCATGCGGCCCGCCGGGCCCTCGACGCCGCCAACGTCAACCGCCTCGTGAGCAACGTCGTGCTGGAATCCCGCGGCGTCTACGCGGCCAAGGACACGGCCGACGCCCAGAAATACGCCGACCGCATGCGCCAGAACCTCACGGCGATGAACGAGCTCCTCGCCGCCTGGGGTTCACGTGTGCCGGAGGCCGAGCGGGCCCAGTTCGCACGCGTCACGCAGGGCGCGGGCACCTTCACCACCTTGCGCCAGGAGATCGCCCGGGCCGGAACCGCCGTCGCCCCGAAGGCCGCGGCGGATCTCGGCTTCAACGAAGCCAACCGGGCGAACCGGCAAGCCTTCCAGGATTCCATCGACGCCATGGTCGCGAGCGGGCAGGCGCAGGTCGCCGCCATCGACGCAGCCGCCGACGCTCTCTACGCCAGCCGCCGGACCCTGCTGACCGTCCTGGCCCTCGGCGGCATCCTCGCGGCCCTGGGGCTCGGCCTCTTCGTCGGCCATCGCCAGATCGCCGCGCCGCTCGCCCGCGTCACCGCCGCGATCCGGCGCCTTTCCGAGGGGCAGCTCGACCTGCCGGCCGTGAAGCCCGGCCGAGACGAGATCGGCGCCATCTGGGCCAGCATGCACGTCTTCGCCCGTTCGATGCGGGAGAGCGCGACCCTGCGGGCGACGCAGGACGAGGCCGCCGGCCTCGCCTCCAGCCGCCGCCGCTCCGAGCGGACGGAACTCGCCGACCGCTTCCAGGGCAGCGTCGGCGCCCTCGTCGGCGACCTCTCGGACGCCGCCGCCGCCATGGAGGAGACCGCCCGCTCCATGTCGGCCCAGGCCGAGCGCACCAACCGGCAATCGGCCGCGGTGATGCGGGCCGCCCAGGAGACGGCGCAGAACGTTCAGGCGGTGGCCGCCGCCACGGAAGAACTCGCCGCCACCGCCAACGAGATCGGCCAGCAGGTCGGCCAGACCTCGGCCGCTGCGGCCGAGGCCGTCGAGAGCACCCGGCGGACCAACGACCGCGTCGAGGCCCTGGCGGCGGGCGCCGCCCGCATCGGCGACGTCGTCGCCCTGATCTCCAGCATCGCCGGGCAGACCAATCTGCTGGCGCTGAACGCCACCATTGAGGCGGCGCGGGCCGGAGAGGCGGGCCGGGGCTTCGCCGTCGTGGCAACCGAGGTGAAGACCCTGGCGGCCCAGACCGCCAAGGCCACCGACGAGATCACCGCGCAGATCGGCATGATCCAGGCCGCCACCCGGGAGACCGTGGGCGCGATCCGCGAGATCGGCGCCACGATCGGCAGCGTTCACAGCATCGCCCTCGGGGTCGCCGCGGCGGTGGAGGAGCAGCAGGTCGCCACCCAGGAGATCGCCCGCAGCGTCAGCGACGCCGCCCGTGGCACCCACGACGTCACCGAGACCATGGCGGAGGTCCAGGGCGCGGCGGTGGAGGTCGGGGCCGGAGCCGCGCAGGTCCTGGCCTCGGCGGCGGAACTCGCCCGGCGCTCCAGCGCCCTCGACGGCGAGGTCACGCAGTTCGTCGGCTCGATCCAGGCCGCCTGAGGCGCCGGGACGTCTGGAAAGGGCGGCGCGGCGCGCTTAAGTCGGGGGTGTGCGCCAGTCAGTCCCCTTCCCCGCCCGACGCGGCCTCGCTACTGAACGGACGGGAGCGACTTGCCGCGAGGTTCCGTCGTGATCCCCGCCGAACGCCCGGTGGGGTCAAGCGCCGCGGGCGGGCGCGACGGCACCGCTTCGGCGCTTTTCATGACCTCAGGGGTGTTCCACGCAGTGCTCGACGCTCGCGGGCACATCGCGTGCACGCGCAGCCTGCATGCCCTCCCCAGCCCCCTGGCAGCCCGGCTGCCGCATCCGATCGGAGCGTGATGACCACCTTCTCCCCTCGCGAGATCGTCTCGGAACTCGACCGCTTCATCGTCGGGCAGGCCGACGCCAAGCGCGCCGTCGCCATCGCGCTGCGCAACCGCTGGCGCCGGCAGCAGCTCACCGGCCCCTTGCGCGAGGAGGTCGCCCCGAAGAACATCCTGATGATCGGGCCGACGGGCTGCGGAAAGACCGAGATCGCCCGCCGCCTCGCGCGCCTCGCCGGCGCGCCCTTCCTCAAGATCGAAGCCACCAAGTTTACCGAGGTCGGCTATGTGGGCCGCGACGTGGAGCAGATCGTGCGCGACCTCGTGGAGGTCGGCATCGGCCTCAAGCGCGACGAGAAGCGGCGCTCGGTGAAGGCCAAGGCCGAGGCGGCGGCGGAGGCCCGAATCCTCGACGCCCTCGTGGGCCCGACCGCCAGCCAGGCCACCCGCGACAGTTTTCGCCGGAAGCTGCGGGCAAGCGAACTCGACGACAAGGAGGTCGAGATCGAACTCGCGGGCGGCCCCCCGGGCGGCCTTCCGATGTTCGAGATTCCCGGCATGCCCGGCGCCTCCATGGGCGCGGTCAACCTCGGCGACATGCTCGGCAAGGCGCTCGGCGGCCAGAAGGGCAAGCCGCGCCGGATGACGGTGAAGGATGCCTACGCGCCTCTGCTGGCGGAGGAATCCGATAAGCTCGTCGATGCCGAATCCCTGACCCAGGAGGCGATCCGCGAGGTCGAGGACAACGGCATCGTGTTCCTGGACGAGATCGACAAGATCTGCGCCCGCGAGGGCCGGTCCTCGGCGGACGTCTCACGCGAGGGCGTGCAGCGCGACCTCCTGCCCCTGATCGAGGGCACCACGGTGGCGACGAAGCACGGGCCGGTGAAGACCGACCACATCCTGTTCATCGCCAGCGGCGCCTTCCACGTCTCGAAGCCCTCCGACCTGCTGCCGGAACTGCAGGGCCGCCTGCCGATCCGCGTCGAGCTGCAGCCGCTCACCGTCGAGGATTTCCGCCAGATCCTGACCTCGACGGAGGTGAGCCTACTGAAGCAGACCGTCGCGCTGATGCAGACCGAGGGCGTCACCCTCGAATTCAGCGAGGATGCGGTGGACGCCCTCGCCCGCGTCGCCGTCGACGTGAACAACTCGGTGGAGAACATCGGCGCCCGCCGGCTTCAGACCGTGCTGGAGCGGGTCATCGACGACATCTCCTTCACGGCCACCGACCGCTCCGGCGAGACTGTGCCGATCGACGCCGCCTATGTGCGCTCTCGCGTCGAGAGCCTGGCGGCGAACGCGGATCTGAGCCGATTCATCCTGTGACGGGCAGGGACGGGACCTGACCGAACCACCACGCGATCGAGGCGGCGGTATCGCATGTCCGCCTCGACCCTTTTCGACTGCGCGATGTTCACAAGACTGATAAAGCCGCTGCAGCTCTCGACCTCAAGGTCGGTCGAGGCGTTCACGGCGAGGCTAGATCGTGCACTCTTGGATCTTTTTTTTGCTTCGATCTTCAGCCTTATAGTCTCCGGTCCAGGATCGTTTGCGGCCGAGTCGGCCAGTTTCTCTCCCGACAAACATATTGATCGGCGGACCAGTGAGGCATCGGGCGACCGAACTCGCCCGGTCAGGCTGAAGGTCGAAATCGTCAAACCGTTCGGGCCTGGCCCCTTCCCCCTCGTGGTCTTCAACCACGGCGCCAACTGGGCGGAAGCCTCATTGAAGTCGACCAATGACGTGGGCGCTGATTTCAATATGGGCGTTTATTACTTCCTCTCGCGCGGCTATGCCGTCGCGCTGCCACGCCTGCGCGGATATGGGGGCTCCGGTGGAACGCTCCCCGATACGGGCTGCGCCCTCGAGGCACTGGGTCGCGCCAACGCGAAGGATATCCTCGCCGCCCTGAGCGAGGTCGTGACCGACCCCAAGATCGACGCGACGCGCATCATCGCCACTGGCGAAAGTCTTGGCGGCTGGAACGCCCTCGCGATGGCGGGTGAAGGCGATCCACGCGTGAAGGCGGTCATCAATTTCTATGGGGGAATTCGATCGTCGGCATGTAAGGCCAGCGACAAAGCCCTGATCGAGGGAGCCAAATCCCTCGGCAAGGGCCACCGCGTGCCATCTCTCTGGCTCTACGGCGACAATGACCGGTTCTTCAGCCGACCCTTATGGGAAGCGATGTATCGCGCCTATGCTGCGGGAGGGAGTGAAACGGAACTCTTTGGCTACGGAAAATACGGAACGGACGCCCACACCTTGTTGGGCCAGCCCTATTCGATCAGGGTATTCGAAGCAAAACTCGAAGCCTTCCTGAAACGGCAGGGTTTCCCGACGCGCATCACCCATCAGGAATTCGTCCCGATATCACCTCCGCCGGCATCAGGGTATGCTGCAATCGACGATGTCAACGCAGTTCCGTTCCTGAACGATCAACAGCGCCAAGCTTACCGTGAGTTCCTCAAGAAGCCCGCACCCAAAGTCTTCCTGATCGCGGAGTGGCGCTCGGTTTTCGTTTCAGCCGGCGGGTATGATCCCATGGCGATCGCTCTCGCCAATTGCGAAAAGGAAGGCCTGGTCTGCAGACCTTATGCCTTCAACTCCGACGTCGTTTGGAGCTACCCGAATGCGCAGCCGGCTGCCACCCGCTTTGCTGCGATCGGTGACGCGGCGGCGGTCCCCTATATCGATGATGCGGGGCGAGAGGGTTATCGAAAATTCCTCGAGGCCCGGTCGCCCAAAGCCTTCGTGATCACGCCGACGGGTCAGTGGGCGGCGACATCCGGCTCCCTCGACCCGACCGGCACGACCCTCGCGAATTGCCGGAAGCAGAATGCGGATTGTCGGCCCTATGCGGTCGATCGGCACGTCGTCTGGCCGGAAAACCCCGCACGGGCGCCGCGCTAGGGCTCAAGAAGCGAAACCGAAACTCCCAATCAATCCTGGTCCCGCAGGCTTCTATCCCTCCCAGACCTGCCCGGGCCGCATCGCCATGAACCGCTCCGGCGCGATCCCCTGTTCGGCGCAGGCTTGCGCAAGGGCCTCCACAGGCTCCTCGATGCCCTCGTCGGTAAGCTGGAAGGTGCCCCAGTGGTGGCCCAGCATCTGGTCTGCCCCGAGAAGCAGGCCGGCCTCCACCGCCTCGGCGGGGTTCATGTGCTGGTCCTTCATGAACCAGCGCGGCTCGTAGGCGCCGATCGGCAGGGTCGCGAGGCGCGGCGGCCCGAAACGGGCACGGGCTTCGCGGAAGGTGGCGCCGTCGCGCAGGCCGGTGTCGCCCGAGTGATAATGGACCCCGACGGGCGTGGTGAGCACGAAGGAGCACCACAGGGCCATGCGCCGGTCGTTCAGGCCACGGGCCGACCAGTGATGGGCGGGGGTGACGTGGACGGTAAGGCCGCCGCCGAGATCCACCGCTTCGCCCCAGTCGCGGGTCTCCACGTGCATGGTGTCGTCGTAGGCGCGCAGGACCGCCTCGTTCCCGAGCGGCGCCAGGATCAGAGGCTGGTGCGCCTGCCAGATCCGCGCCACCGCCGGCCCGTCGAGATGGTCGTAGTGGTTGTGGGTGATCAGTACCGCGTCGATGGGAGGCAGGTCGGAAAAAGCGATCCCCGGCGGGTTCACGCGTTTGGGCCCGGCGAAGCGCACTGGGCTCGCCCGGCGGGCATAGACGGGATCGACCAGGATGTTGCGGCCGGCGACCTGGAACAGGTAGCTCGCATGCCCGATCAGGGTGACGCGCAGGCCAGCGACACGCTCCGGCGGCCTGTCGGCGGCGTAGGGGCTCGGATGGGAGGCGGGCCAGGTCTGGCGTAAGGGGCTGTCGACCCCGCGCCGGGAGCGCCAGCGCGCGATGTCGCCGAGCGTCTTGTCCGCCGGCTGGTCCGGGCTGTGGAAGCGGACCCCGTCGAAATGGTCGCTGCGCGGACCGCGGTAGTAGGGGTTGCGCCCGCGCTTGTGGGCGGCATAGCCGACCCCGCCGAGCGTCATCACGGTGGCGGCGCTCAACGCCTTGATCAGACTTTGCCGTTTCATGGACCCGAGATGGCGGCTTCCGCGTGCCGATCAAGCGGCACGGCCACGCATCGCGCCAAGAAGACGCGACGGGGTCCGAAGCTGCTTCGCGCCGCCGCGCGGAAGCGGACGGGTCAGGAGCGCCAGCGCAGTTCCTGCGTCGCCAGGGGGTTGGCGAAGGGTCGCCCCTCGCGGGCCGCCTGCAGCGCCTCGCGCTTGAGGCGGAAATACCATTGCGAGGGCAGGTCGCCCTGGCCGAACAGCACCATGGTGGGCTTGCGGTCGAGACCCGCCTGGGCGTGCTGAAGCACCTGTTGGTCCTGGGTAAGGAACTGGCGCATCAGCGGCCGGGCCAGCGGCTTGAGGAGGTTGAGCGCCGGCATGTTCCAGTAGAGCGCGTTGGTGAGCATCGTCCGGTTCTGGGTCAGCGGCGTAGCGAATGTGTAGTTCGCCACCCGCTTCGTCCCGGCCTCGATCCGCTCGAGGCGCACGCCGGGCAGGCGGAACTCGATCTCCACCGCGGGCACGCCGCCGAGCAACCGGTAGACCGGCGAACTCGTGGTGGTGGCGTGGCTCGTCATGGTGAAGCCGTGCGGGGTCGGCGTGAAGGTCTTCACCTTCTCGCGCAGCTCCTTCGAGGGCCGGAACCACCAGGAATCGTGGACGAAGGCGACGTGGCCGGGATCGACGAGGCTCAGGGTCGTCAGGTCGAAGGACGCCTCGACCACGAGTTCGACCACGAGGGAGCCGGCCGCCGTGAAGCCGAGCTCCGGCAGGGCCGCCGGGGGCGAGCCGGTGGCCGCGCCGAGATAAGGGTTGACCCATGCGAAGCCCGCGCTCTCGCGAACGGGGAAGCGCTGCACCACGATGCGCGAGAAATCGGCCGTGTCGGAGGCCGACAGGGTCGGCACGTCGCGGCAGCGCCCGTCGGTTCCGAAGCGCCAGCCGTGGAACGGGCAGGTCAGTGCGCCGCCGTCGAAGCGGCCCTTCGAGAGGGCCATGCCGCGATGGGGGCAGCGGTCGCGTAGGGCGAAGGGCGCCCCGGAGGCCTCGCGGCCGAGGACGATCTGCTCGCCGTTGAGCTCGACGGCGCGCAGCGCGCCCGTTTTCAAGGTGTCGGAGCGGCCGACGCAGTACCAGGCGTCCGCGAGCGGCTGGCGCATGGCGTCCGGGTCGAGCGCCGCCTCGTCGGGCGCCGGCATCCGCAGGGCTGTGGACATGGGGAGTGAAGGGTCCGTGGCCTTGGAGCGGAACGCGCGATCGCGTCGCGACGCCCCGCGGGGGGAAGGCCCGATGCTTTAGACCTCCAGCGGGGCCGAGGCCAGCCGGGCGCCGGGCCCACCCCACCTCGCCGGTGGGGAGCGGCGGATGGGCGCGGGCGCGGGCCTTTCCAAACCGGATAGGGCTGACTAACTTCTGTTCACCCGCAACGAACGAAAGGAGGTGATCCAGTGTCTCATTGTCATCAGCCGCTCACCCCGGCCTCCCGGACCTGGACCGTCGCCTCCGGCGCAGCCTTCTAGCGCTCGACGCGATCGTATCAGTTTCGGCCGGACAACAAGCGGTTCGGCAATGGAAAGGCCGCCCCTCACGGGGCGGCCTTTCGATGTTTTGGGCGATTCGTTCCGGCAGCCTCAGACCGTGCTGCGCTTCTGAAAGATTGGCTGGGCAAGGGCTTCGGCGCGGGCGGCCCAGAGATCGCGCTCGCTGCGGATCTCGGCGAGCTTCGCGGTCTCGCCCGCGACCTGGGCACGCAGGTCCCGGATGTCCTGCTCGAATGCGGCCTGCCGCGTCAGGAGGCCGTCGCGCTCGGCCCGCATGTCCTCGAGTTCCCTGAGTTCGTCCTCGACATGGGCGCGCAGGCCGCGCAGCTCGCGGGCGATGACGCCCTGGAGGGCGTCGTAGCGGTCGTTCTCCACCTTGAGCTTGGCCTTGAGCATGATGTTCTCGGCCATGAGATCCGAGACGTCGGAGGAGGCCGATTCCACGGCGGCCGGAGCCGCCACGACCACCCGCGGAATCCAGGTGCCGGCGGCCTCGGTGCCGCGCGCCTCGCCGGTCGACTCGGTGGACCGCGCGGTGTCACGGGGTGGCGAAGCGGCCGCCGGCTGAGCCTCGGCCCCGGTCGGCGCGGTGACCGCCTTCATCGCCGCCAGCCAGTCGCGCAGCGGACCTGGCTGCGGTCTGGTGGCCTGATCCTGCTGCGCGTAGTGACGGGCTGTTTCCGACATCGGTTGGTCCTCGGCGTTGGGAGCATCGGACCAAAACATGCTTAACGAACCGTAAAGGAAGCCGATCCGAAGTTGCGGCGCAGGTGCTTTTCCCGGCGTTTGGAACCGGCCTTCGCCAGGTTCATGCCGGGCAGGACGTCTCGTCCCCGGCGCTCCACCCTTCCCTCACGAGAGCTCAGTCATGACGCGCGACACTCCCGAGGTCATCGAGGCCCCCGCCCTGACCGGGCTGCCCGGGATCCGGCACGCCTACTTCACCCGCCGTGGCGGGGTGTCCGAGGGGATCTACGACTCCCTCAACGGAGGGCTCGGCTCGAACGACGCCCCCGCGCACGTGGCGGAGAACAGGCGGCGGATGGCAGCACACCTCGCCGTCGGGGACGACCGTCTCGTAAGTCTCTACCAGATTCACTCGTCAGAGGTGGTGGTGCTCGACGGACCCATCCCCCTCGCGGAACGCCCCAAGGCGGACGGCATGGTGACCCGGGTGCCCGGACTGGCGCTCGGCATCGCCACCGCCGATTGCGGTCCAATCCTGTTCGCGGATGCACGCAACGGCGTCGTCGGCGCCGCCCATGCGGGCTGGAAGGGCGCCCTGACAGGCGTGATCGAGGCGACCGTGGCGGCGATGGAGGGACTTGGCGCCCGGCGCGCCGACATCGTCGCCGTTCTGGGCCCGACGATCGCCCAGCCGGCTTACGAGGTCGGGCCGGATTTCATCGCCCGCTTCCGCGCCGAGGCGGCGGGCTTCGAGCGCTTCCTCGCGGCGGGTGCGCGCGACGGACATGCCCAGTTCGACCTGCCCGGTTTCATCCTGGCGCGCCTCGAAGAGGCCGGCATCGCGAGCGGAGCCGCGCTCGGACGCTGTACCTATTCGGAGCCGGACCTGTTCTACAGCTACCGCCGAACGACCCACCGCGCGGAAGCCGATTACGGCCGGCTCATCTCGGCGATCGGCCTCGTCGGCTGACGCGTCCAGCCCCTTGCGACAATTTGTCAATAAAAAGCGTGGCCATGGCGTGAACCTTGGCCATTCGAACGCGTTCTGACCGCAAGTAGCCGAAAAGGCGCTGCGCGTATCGCCACAAAGGGGCCGTGTTCCATGCGGCTGGCGTGATCGCAGAGCAACAGCTTCTTGCTGTCGGCTCACTTAAAGACGGGGAACTGCAGCGGACGCGACCAGCAATAGGTCGGACGCTGCCTGACAGTCAGAGGACCAGACCATGAAATCCTTCCTTCGCAGCGCCACCGCGCTCGCCGGCATCGCCCTCGCCGGCTCCGCCTTCGCCGCCGACCTTCCGCGCCGCGCGGCGCCCCCGGTGTTCGTGCCGGTGCCGGTGTTCACCTGGACCGGCTTCTACGCCGGTATCAACGCCGGCTACGGCTTCGGCACGGGCAACGACAACAACCGCACGACCACCGTGCTGGCCACCGCGCCCGTCTTCGCTCCCGGCGCCGTCGGCGCGGCCGTGTTCAACAACCGCAACAACAACGAAGGCTTCGTTGGCGGCGGTCAGATCGGCTACAACTACCAGTTCACCCCGGGCTCCGGTGTCGTGATCGGTGTCGAGGCCGACGCCCAGTACGTCGACTTCGGTTCGCAGCGGAACAACGCCTCCATCATCGGCGCGAACGTCAACAACCTGACCTTCGTCAACCCGAACGGCCTGTCGGGCCTCGACTACTTCGGCACCGTGCGCGGCCGCCTCGGCTACGCCTTCGACCGCACCCTGGTGTACGGCACCGGCGGCTTCGCCTACGGCGGCGGCGGCGGCAACGACTTCGGCCTGCCCAACAGCAGCCGCAACGACTTCCGCACCGGCTGGGCCGCTGGCGGCGGCATCGAGTACGCCCTGCCGACCGACTCGTTCCTGAACTTCTTCAAGTCCTCGGCCGTGACCCTCAAGGTCGAAGGCCTGTACGTGAACCTCGACCGCGACAACCGCAACAACGGCGTGTTCGCCTACTCGCCCGCCACCGGCGCGACCTACTCGGTCAACACCCCCGGCGTGGTCACCACCGGCTACAACAACCGCCGCTCCGACGAGTTCGTCGTCGTGCGCGCCGGCCTGAACTACAAGTTCGGCTCGTACTAAGCCGACCCCACGCGATCCCGTGCGGCCGATCCCGGTCCGCGCGGGACCTGCCGAGAACAGCAAAGAGCCCGGCCGCCACGCGGCCGGGCTTTTCTTTCGTCGGCGTCCCTGCGCGCAGGCGCACACATTCTCGGCGGATCGATGCATCCGGGACGGCAAAGTTTGCGTTGAACCCCTGACAAAGGCCGGCGGCACCCCCATCTGTGACCCGCCCGAGCGGGTCGACACCCCGCCGGCTTGCCCCAGGAGGACAACTCCATGAACAGCGAAGAACGCGACGTCATCGGCGGCATTTTCCAGCGCCTGGAGCAGGCTTCGAGCCAGCCCCGCGACGCGGAAGCCGAGCGCTTCATTGCCGAGAAAATCCGGGCCCAGCCCTACGCGCCCTACGCGATGGCGCAGCTCATCTACGTGCAGGAAGAGGCGATCAAGAGCCTGAACGAGCAGCTCGAGCAGCTGCGCCGCTCCGGCCAGCAGCAGCCGCAGGGCGGCGGCGGCTTTCTCTCGAGCATCTTCGGCGGCGGGTCCTCCCGCCAACCCGAGCCGCCGCGCCAGGGCGGAGCCTGGGGCAACCAGGGCGGCCAGCCCGGATACGGCCAGCCGCAGCCCGGTTACGGTCAGCAGCCCGGCTACGGCGGACCGCAGCAGGGTGGCCCATGGGCCGGCCAGCAGGCGGCACCGGCACGTGGCGGCGGCTTCATGGCGACCGCCCTGCCGATGGCGGCGGGTGCCGCCGGCGGCATGCTGCTCGGCAGCGCCCTCTCGAACGCCTTCGCGGGCGGCCATTCGCAGCTCGGCAGCGCAGCGGCCGCAGGCCTCGGCGGTACGCCGGGCGCGGATGCGGCGGGCTTGGGTGGAAACAACGATCTCGGCTCGGCCCTCGGCGGCGGCAACGACGGGTTCCAGGACGCGTCGTTCGCGGATGATGCCGGCGGCGATTTCGGCGGCGACCTTGGCGGCGGCGGCGACGACGACTGGGTGTGATGCGGGACCGGGCCGGCACCTCGAACGGGGTGCCGGCTCATCCTTGGCGTGAACCTCAGAGCACTTCCACGCGCGTGCCGACCGGTGTGCGCTCGTACAGGTCGATGACGTCCTCGTTCATCATGCGGATGCAGCCCGACGAGACGTTCTGGCCGATCGTGTGAGGCTCGTTCGTACCGTGAATGCGATAGAGTGACGAGCCGAGATAGAGGGCGCGGGCGCCCAGGGGATTGGTGGGTCCGCCCACCATGTGGCGCGGCAGGTCCGGCCGGCGCCGGATCATCTCGGCCGGCGGCGTCCAATCCGGCCATTCCCGCTTCTGACTGATCGTCTTCAGGCCCGACCAGGCGAACCCCGGTCGACCGACACCGATGCCGTAGCGGATCGCCTGGCGACCGGGCTGCACCAGGTAGAGGTACTTGGCAGGCGTATCGACCACGATCGTTCCGGGCCTCTGCGGGCCGTCGTAGGCCACTACCTGCCGGGCGTACCGGGCATCGGGTGCGCGCGCGATCGACTCGACGGCGGGCTCGATCGCGCGGTCCGGCGGCAAGGCCGCGAGCCGCACGGGCGCCGGGTCCGGCGCGTAGGCCACGCGGGGGCTTGGTGCCTCGGGGACACGTTCGCCGGAATGCAGGAGGCGCGGACTGGCGGGTCCGCCATATCCGTAGGCCGCGGCATGGCGCGGCAGCACTCCGTCGTCGCCGAGCGGGGCGCGCACGGGTCGCGGCGCGACGGACCCGCGCTGGTCACTCATCAGGAACTCGATGAACCCGCCGCCATAGGCGCCGCGCTCCCCACCCGACGTCTGGGCCTGCGCGCCCTGCGCCGCGAGCCCCGCCGCGAGGCAGGCCGCAGCCACGCATTCCTTGAACCGCATCACCGTCACCGCTCCGCAACCGCTCCCGCCCCGCGAGGGGGACGACACCGGGACAGGATTGGGCGCGCTGGCGAGCGCACGGTGAAGGAACGTGGTGAATCGTCCCCTGCGGGGCCCGCGGCGAACACCTGTGCGAAATCAGCGTGAACGCCCGGTAAAGGTTGCCGGTGCGTTGCCGCGTTCAAGAAATGGCAATCTGTTCGGTTCACCTTGATCCGGCTTCCCTCCCGCCGGCTGATCGCATCCGATGACCATGAAACGTTACCGCATCGAGGACAGCCTCGGGCTGGCGCCCCCGGCCGGACGCGTCGAGGCGGGCGCCTCCGCCGATGCGGTGAACCTGAGCAACAAGCGCCTCGACGAGATTCTCTCGGCGATCCAGGATCTGCGGAAGGCGACGCAGACGAGCACCGTCGAGACCATCGAGGCCTGCCGGCGCGAGCTCAACGAAGCCTTCGCCATGCGCTCCGAGCTCGACGTGATGAAGGACGCGATCACGCGCACGAAGCAGGAGATCGCGACGCTCTATCGATCGGAGAACACCGGCAAGGGTATGCGCCGGGTCGCGGGCGAACTCGACGCCGTCGTCGATTCCACCGAGCGCGCCACCAGCACCATCCTGGGGGCCATCGAGGAGATCGAGACCAACGCCAGCATGCTGCGGGCCATGAGCACCAGCATGGCGGGACGCGAGAACATCGACGCGATCCTCGATCGCGTCGTCATCGCCTTCGAGGCCTGCAACTTCCAGGATCTCACCGGCCAGCGCATCAACAAGATCGTCGGCGTCCTGAAGTTCATCGAGGAGCATCTGGACCGGATGATCGAGGCCTGGGGCGGCCTCGACAATTTCAGCGATCTCCTCGGTGGCGCGCCCGGCCGGATCGACATCGACGACGAGACGTCGCTCCTCAATGGTCCGCGGCTCGCCGACGACATCGGTCACGTCGACCAGGGCGACATCGACGCGCTGTTCGACTGATCGGGGCGGGCCGCCGCCATCCGGCCGCCCCTTCCCTCACCGAGACGCGAGGCTTAAGTCAGCGGCATGAGCCGCGCCCCCTCGACAGACCGCTCCGCGAAAGATCTGCCCCCGGACGGATTCGACGACCAGGGCGGGTTCCGGGAGGACGCCGCCGAGGAGGCGCAGGACCACGCCCAGGCCGACGACGCCCCCGAGATCGACTTCGATTTCGAGGAAGGTGCCGTCAAGGCCGGCACCGAGGTGATCCGGCGGTTCTGGACCACCCTGCCGACCTCGCCGGGCGTGTACCGGATGTTCGACGACAAGGGCGACGTGCTCTACGTCGGCAAGGCCAAGAACCTGAAGGCTCGGGTCGGCTCCTATGCGCGCGGTCAGGCGCATTCCAACCGCATCGCCCGCATGATCTCGCAGACGGCGGCGATGGAGTTCGTCACCACCGCCACCGAGACCGAAGCGCTTCTCCTCGAGGCCAACCTCATCAAGCAGTTGAAGCCGCGCTTCAACGTGCTGATGCGGGACGACAAGTCCTTCCCCTACATTCTCGTCACGGCCGATTCGGAAGCGCCGCAGATCGTCAAGCATCGCGGCGCCCGCCGCCGCAAGGGCAGCTATTACGGCCCCTTCGCCAGCGTCTGGGCGGTGAACCGCACGGTGAACGCCCTTCAGCGCGCGTTCCTGCTGCGCACCTGCACCGACAGCTACTACGAGAACCGTACCCGGCCCTGCCTGCTCTACCAGATCAAGCGCTGCTCGGGCCCCTGCACCGGCGAGATCGA
Organism: Methylobacterium sp.; assembly: GCF_019750675.1. Classification (GTDB taxonomy): domain Bacteria; phylum Pseudomonadota; class Alphaproteobacteria; order Rhizobiales; family Beijerinckiaceae; genus Methylobacterium. The sequence continues at coordinate 14,801 of NZ_JAIEOF010000251.1, read as the reverse complement.
TCTGGCCGATTACCAGGGGCTCGCCGACAGCGCCAAGAGCTTCCTTGCCGGCAAGTCGAACGCCGTGAAGGACCGTATGCGGGAGGAGATGCAGGCCGCCTCCGAGACCATGGAGTTCGAGCGGGCCGCGCGCTTCCGCGACCGCATCGCCGCGCTTTCCGCGATCCAGGGCACGCAAGGGGTGAACACCCAAGGGGTCGAGGAGGCGGACGTCTTCGCCCTCGACGAGCAGGCCGGCCAGTTCTGCATCGAGGTGTTCTTCTTCCGCAACTTCCAGAACTGGGGCAACCGCGCCTATTTCCCGAAGGCCGACCGCACCATGACGCCGGACGAGGTGCTGGCCTCGTTCATCGGGCAGTTCTACGACGACAAGCCGGCCCCGCGCATCGTTCTCGTCAGCCACGCGATCGAAGATGCCGAACTCCTGGCGGCCGCCCTCTCGAGCCGCACCGAGTACCGGGTCGACATCCACCAGCCGCAGCGCGGCGAGCGCAAGAACCTCGTCGAGTACGCCCAGCGGAATGCCAAGGAGGCGCTCGGCCGGCGCCTCGCCGACACCGCCTCGCAGGGCAAGCTCCTCACCGCCCTGGGGCAATCGTTCGGATTGCCGGCGGCGCCCCGGCGCATCGAGGTCTACGATAACTCGCACATCATGGGCACGAACGCCGTGGGCGGCATGATCGTCGCGGGGCCGACGGGCTTCGCCAAGCAGCATTACCGCACCTTCAACATCAAGTCGGAGGAGCTGACCCCGGGCGACGATTACGGGATGATGCGCGAGGTGCTTCAGCGTCGCTTCAAGCGGCTGGTCAAGGAGAACCCGCGCACCGCGCGAGAGGCCGGGACCGAGGGTGGCGTTCAGGAGACCATGGTCGAGACGGCTCCCGAGAGCGACACCCTGCCGCCCTGGCCCGACCTCGTGCTCATCGACGGTGGCAAGGGCCAGCTCGATGCGGCGCGGACCGCCCTGGAGGAGATCGGCGTCACCGACGTCTCCCTGGTGGGAATCGCCAAGGGGCGCGACCGCGATGCGGGCCGCGAGACCTTCTTCGTCCCCGGCCGCCCGCCCTTCAAGCTGCCGCCCCGCGACCCGACCCTCTACTTCGTCCAGCGCCTGCGCGACGAGGCGCACCGCTTCGCCATCGGCACGCACCGCGCCAAGCGCAAGCGCGAGATGGTGAAGAATCCGCTGGACGAGATCGCCGGCATCGGCCCGAGCCGGAAGCGCGCCCTGCTCCACCATTTCGGAACCGTGAAGGCGATCCAGCGCGCCGCCTTCGAGGATCTGGCGAAGACGCCGGGTGTGAATGCGGCCACCGCCCGAGCCGTCTATGACTTCTTCCATACGCAGACCTGAGGACGACACACCGTCCGCGCGGTTGACCCCCACCCCCGCACATGGTTTCACGCCTTCGATGAATCCCGTCCTCACCCGACGCCGCTCGCCCGCCTGGACGTTGGCGAACTGCCTGACCTACGGGCGCCTCGTGGCGGTCCCGGTTGTGGTCGCCCTGCTCTATTGGCCGACCGAGCCCGGGGCGCGCTTCGGGGCGCTGGGCGTCTACATCCTGGCGGCCATCACCGACTACCTCGACGGCTACGTGGCGCGGACCTACGACCAGAGCTCGGCGCTCGGACGCATGCTCGATCCGATCGCCGACAAGCTGCTGGTAGCCGCCTGCCTGCTGATGCTGGCGGCCGACAACACCATCCACGGCTGGACGCTGTGGGCCGCCATCGTGATCCTGTGCCGGGAGATCCTGGTCTCGGGCCTGCGGGAATACCTGGCCGAACTGAAGGTCGGCGTGCCCGTGAGCAAGGTCGCCAAGTGGAAGACCACGGTGCAGCTCGTCGCCATCGGCTTCCTGGTGGCGGGCCCGGCCGGCGAGTCGATCCTACCCGGTACCGTCTGGACCGGTGCGGTGCTGCTCTGGCTCGCCGCCGCCCTGACGCTCTACACCGGCTGGGACTACATGCGGGCGGGCATCAAGCACGTCATCGACGATCCGCGCTGAGGGGCAGCATTTCCATGAAGCTCGTCTATTTTGCCTGGGTGCGCGAGCGCGTCGGCAAGGCCGAGGAAACCGTCGACCTGCCCGCCGGCCTCGTCACGGTGGCGGATCTGGTGGCGTGGCTGCGGGAGCGCGGCGAGGAATACGCCTACGCCTTCGAGACGAACGGTCTCGTGCGGGTCGCCATCGACCGCGTCCACGCCAAGCCGGATGCGCCCATCGCGGGCGCTTCCGAGATCGCCTTCTTCCCACCGATGACCGGCGGCTGAGGCATCACGGCTTCCGCAGAGCCGCGGTGAAGGCCGAGACGTTGTTGCGCATCATCATCACGTAGCTCGCAGCCGGTCCCCCCGGTCCGGACAGGGCGTCCGAGAACACCTTGCCTCCGATCGCGGCCCCGCTCTCGCGGGCGATCTGCTGCATCAGGCGCGGATCTGCGATGTTCTCGAGGAACACGGCCGGGACCTTCTCCTGGCGGATCTGGCGGATGATCCGGGCGACGTCGCGGGGACTCGCCTCGCTGTCCGTCGAAACGCCCTGGGGTGCGATGAAGCTCAGGCCGTAGGCTGCCGTGAAGTAGCCGAAGGCATCGTGCGTGGTGATCACCCGGCGCTGGGCGCTCGGGATGGCGGCGATCGCCGCGCGCACCTCCGCGTCGAGACTGTCGAGGGTGGCGAGATAGATCTTCGCGTTGTCCGCATAGGTGCTCGCGTTGTCCGGATCGACCCGCACCAGGGCGTCCCGGATATTGGTGACGTAGCGCTTGACGTTGGCGACGTTCTGCCAGGCATGGGGATCGTCGTGGTGGGCATGGCCATGGCCATGGCCGTGATCGTCGTCGCTGGCCTCGATCGGCTTGATGCCGGCCGAGGCGACGACGACCGGCGCCCGGGTGCCCGAGGCCTTGATCAGGCGGTCGATCCAGCCCTCAAGCCCCAGCCCGTTCACGACGACGATCCGTGCCTCCGCCAGGGTACGGGCATCGCTCGGCGCCGGGGTGTAGCCGTGCGCATCGGCGTTCGGCTGGACCAGGGTGGTGACGGCGACCCGGTCGCCGCCGACCTGCGCCACGAGGTCCCCGAGGATCGAGAACGTCGCCACGGCTTTCAGCTTGGGCGCGTCTGCGAGGGCCGGTCCGCCGCAACCGAGGACCAGAAGGGCGAGGAGCAGGATGCGCGGGAATGGGCGCCAGGACGACATCGACGGATCCTTGTGACGGGTCCGCCAGCCAATACTGTAACATTATCACATTTCCAAGCCGTTCGGCTTTCGCTTGATCTGCCGCGAGCGGGGACGCAAACACCCCGCAGCATCGCGGCGGACGGCCCCACGCACACGGAAAGAGCGGATCAGCATGGCGCGACGGGCGCTTCCCAAGGCGGACATCCTGCCCCTCCTGGCGCGGGTCTGGCGGATCTGGCTCCGCCCCCACCGGGCGACGCTGGCGGTGGTGCTGGTGCTCATCGCCATCGTGGGGGCGGCCACGGGCCTCTATCCGACGCTGATCAAGCTCGCCTTCGATGCCTTCGACAAGAAGGACCTGGCGGCCCTCGCCTACGCGCCGGTCATCGTCATCGCCATCACGTCGATCCGCGGCTTCGCGCTGTTCGGGCAGACGGTGCTGACCAACCGGGTCGTCACCCGCGTCGAGGCGGACATGCAGGCCGCCCTCTACGGACACCTCATCGACTCCGATCTCGCGCAGCTCGGCCGCGAGAGCCCGGCGGCGTTCACGCAGCGCTTCACCACGGATTTCGCCTTCATCAAGGAGGCCCTGACCCGCATCTCCACGGTGCTCCTGCGCGACATCGCGATGTTGATCGCCCTGGTGGCGGCGCTCCTGTGGATGGACCCGGTCCTCACCCTGGTGGCCGGCGTGGTGGTGCCTTTCGTGGCCGGCCCGATCGGCCGGGTCGGCAAGAAGCTACGCCGGGTCTCCACCAGCACGCAGGAGCGCATGGGGCTGACGGCCAGCCTCATCACCGAGAGCCTGCAGGGCGCGCGCATCGCCAAGACCTACGCCCTCGAAGGCTATCTGAAGGGCCGGGCCGAGGGCGCATTCGAGGAGGTCCGCCGCCTGAAGATGAAGGCCGCCAACGCGCGCGGGCGCCTCGACCCGCTTCTCGAGATCGGCGGCGGCTTCGCGGTGGCGGCCGTGCTGGCCCTCGTCGGCCAGCGGGTGACCTCGGGCGACCGGACGGTGGGCGACTTCACCGGCTACGTCACGGCGCTCCTCCTCGCGTCGCAGCCGATCCGCACCCTCGGTTCCCTCAACGCCATCCTGCAGGAGGCCGGCGCCGCCCTGCAGCGCTACTTCGCCCTGATGGACGAGGCACCCCAGATCCGCGAACACGCCGAGGCACGCCCCCTACGGATGGCGGGCGGCGAGATCCGCTTCACGGATGTCCGGTTCCGCTACCGCGCCGACGCGCCGGCGCTCGAGGGCATCGACCTGACCGTCCCGGCCGGGGCGACGGTCGCGCTGGTCGGCCGCTCGGGGTCGGGGAAATCCTCCCTCCTCAACCTCGTGCCGCGCCTCTACGACGTCACCGAAGGCGTGGTCAGCATCGACGGACAGGACATCCGGTCCGTCACCCTCGGCTCCCTCAGGGCCGCCGTGGCGGTAGTCTCGCAGGACATCGTCCTGTTCGACGACACGATCGCGGCGAATATCGGCTTCGGGCGTCCGGGCGCCAGCCGCGCGGAGATCGAGGCGGCGGCCGAAGCGGCGGCGGCGCACGGCTTCATCAGCCGCCTGCCGGAGGGCTACGACTTCGCCGTCGGCCCTTCGGGTGGTCGCCTGTCGGGGGGCGAGCGCCAGCGCATCTCGCTCGCCCGCGCATTTCTCAAGGACGCGCCGATCCTCCTCCTCGACGAGGCGACGAGCGCCCTCGATTCCGAGTCCGAACGCCTCGTCCAGTCGGCCCTCCTGCGCCTGATGGCGGGGCGCACCACCCTGGTGATCGCGCACCGTCTCTCCACCGTCCGCAACGCCGACCGCATCGTGGTGATGGAGGCCGGCCGGATCGTCGAGAGTGGAACCCACGATGCCCTGCTCGCCTCCGGCGAGGCCTATGCGCGGCTCCACCGGATGCAGGGCTCCGGGGATTTCGAAGATGCGGACCATCCGGTCCCGGCGCCGGAGGCCGGGCTCGCGCGTTGAGCCGTCGCCGTTGAGCCGGGGTAATTCCATGCAGGCAGAGCCGTTCGGTCGGACCAGGGCGGGTGAGGCCGTCACAGCCCACACCCTGGCGCGGGGCGCCGTGCGGGTGGAGATCCTCGATTACGGCGGGATCGTCCGGCGCATCGAGGTTCCGGACCGGGGCGGCCGCCGCGCGAACATCGTCCTCGGCGCACGGTATCTCGCCGGCTACGAGGCGAGCGACGCCCATTTCGGCGCCCTCGTCGGGCGCTACGCCAACCGCATCGCGGGGGGCCGCTTCAGCCTCGACGGCCGGGATCATCGCCTGCCGGTGAACGAGGGGCGCAACACCATGCATGGCGGCCCGGAAGGGTTCGACCGGCGGGTCTGGCGGGTGGAACGCGCAGAGGCGCACCGCCTCACCCTGGCCTACCGATCACCCGACGGCGAGCAGGGTTTTCCGGGCAACCTCGACGTGACGGTGACCTACAGCCTGGACGCGGACGATACCCTCGCCATCGATTACGCCGCCGCCACGGACCAGCCGACGATCCTCAACCTGACCAACCACAGCTACTTCAACCTCGCGGGCGAGGGCGCGGGCGATGTTCTCGGCCACCGCGTCGCCATCGCGGCCGACTCAATCCTGGAGACGGACGCCGAGCAGATCCCGACCGGCACCATCCTGTCCGTCGCCGAAACGCCGTTCGACTTCCGCAGGCCGACGATTCTCGGTGCGCGCATCCGGGAGGCGCATCCGCAACTCGCCCTGGCGCACGGATACGATCACACCTACGTCGTCGGGGGCGATGGTACCCTGCGGGCGGTGGCGGAGGCGGTCGATCCGTCGAGCGGACGCCGCCTCGGCGTGGCGACCACCCAGCCCGGGCTTCAGCTCTACACCGCCAACATGCTCGACGGGACGGTGACGGGCACAGGCGGCGGCCTCTACCGGGCGGGCGACGGCGTCTGCTTCGAGGCGCAGGGGTTTCCGGATGCGCCGAACCACCCGAATTTTCCCAGTACCGTATTGCGGCCGGACGAGACGTTCCGCGCCACCACGACCTATCGCTTCACCGTCGATCCATGAGGCGCGCCGCATAAGCCTCCCCATCGACCGCCGCCGGGAAGCGTCTCTAGCCCTGGTGCGGGTCCGCCTCGATCAGGATCTCGCGCTTACCGGCGTGATTGGCCGGGCCGACGATGCCCTCGACCTCCATCCGCTCCATCAGCGAGGCGGCGCGGTTGTAGCCGATCTGCAAGCGGCGCTGGATGTAGGAGGTGGACGCCTTCTTGTCGCGTAGCACCACCTGCACCGCCTGGTCGTAGAGATCCCCGCCGGCCTCGCCGAAGCTGCCCTGGTCGAAGAGCGCGCCGTCGACCTCGATCTCATCGCCCTTAGACCCCGACGCACCGTCCTCGTCGGCCGTGACGGCCTCGAGGTAGGAGGGCCGGCCCTGGCGCTTGAGGTGGGCGACCACGCTCTCGACCTCCGAATCCGAGCAGAACGGCCCGTGCACGCGTGTCGTGCGCCCGCCGCCGGCCATGAACAGCATGTCGCCCTGACCCAGCAGCTGCTCGGCGCCCATCTCGCCGAGGATCGTGCGGCTGTCGATCTTCGACGTCACCTGGAAGCTGATCCGGGTCGGGAAGTTCGCCTTGATCGTGCCGGTGATGACGTCGACCGAGGGACGCTGCGTCGCCATGATGAGGTGGATGCCCGCCGCGCGCGCCATCTGCGCCAGGCGCTGGATCGCGCCCTCGATGTCCTTGCCCGCCACCATCATCAGGTCGGCCATCTCGTCGACCACGATCACGATGTAGGGCAGCGCCGAGAGGTCCATCTCCTCCGTCTCGTAGACGGCCTCGCCGGTCTCGCGATCGAAGCCCGTCTGCACGGTCCGGGTCAGGATCTCGCCGCGCCCCCGCGCCTCGGCGAGGCGGGCGTTGAAGCCGTCGATGTTGCGCACACCGACCTTCGACATCTTCTTGTAGCGCTCCTCCATCTCGCGCACGGCCCATTTGAGGGCGATGACCGCCTTCTTCGGGTCGGTGACGACGGGGGAGAGCAGGTGCGGGATGCCGTCGTAGACGGAGAGCTCCAGCATCTTCGGATCGACCATGATCAGGCGGCACTCTTCCGGCTTCATCCGGTAGAGCAGCGACAGGATCATGGTGTTGATGGCCACCGACTTGCCCGAGCCCGTGGTGCCGGCCACCAGCAGGTGGGGCATCTTGGCCAGATCCGCGATGATGGGCTCGCCGCCGATGTTCTTGCCCAGACACAGGGCGAGGCTCTGCTTCGTCTCGGCGAAATCGGCCGAGGCGAGGAGCTCGCGCAGATAAACGGTCTCGCGCCGGGTGTTCGGCAACTCGATGCCGATGGCGTTGCGGCCGGGGACCACGGCGACGCGAGCCGAGACCGCCGACATGGAGCGGGCGATGTCGTCGGCGAGCGAGATCACGCGGCTGGACTTGGTGCCGGGCGCCGGCTCCAGTTCGTAGAGCGTCACGACCGGACCCGGGCGCACCGCCAGGATGTCGCCGCGCACGCCGAAATCGCCGAGGGTCGCCTCGAGCAGGGTCGCGTTCTGCTCCAGGGCCTCGGACGAGATCTGACTCGTGGCCGGCAGGCGCGGCGGCTCGGCCAGCAACTCGAGGGCCGGGTGCCGGTAGTTCTCGGCCTCCTGATGGACGGGCGGCGGCGCCCGGCGCGGCGCGGCTTGCGTGGGCGGCGGCGGAGGCGGCGCGACCCGCGAGCGGGCCGGCGGCGCGACCGCGTCGGTCGGGACGGGGGCGTAGCCCGCCTCGTCGTCGTCGGCATCCTCATCGTGGAGGACGGGCGCCGGCCGGCGGCCCGGGGCCTGCTGGGCCGGAACGGCGGGCTCGAACACCGGCTCACGGCGGCCATCGGCCGGAGCTCCGCGCGCGGCCGGCGGTTGGGTCGCCCAGGGCGCATCCTCCGGGGCCGCGAAGGCGCGTTGCGCGGCCAAAGCCGGCGACGCACCGGAATACGCGAGTGCGGTCGCGGCGGCGGCGCGCTCGGCCTTCCAATCGTCGATCCGGGCCGCGAGTGCGGCGCGCCCGCCCATGACCGCCTGGGCCATGGCGCCGAGGGAGACGATGCCGAGACTCGGCTCGTCGTCCTCGTAGCGTCCGTCCTGGGTGGCATCGGCCCGCGCCCGCGTCGCGGGGCGGGCGGGAGCGACGGGAAGGTCGTAGGCCTCGTCCTCCTCGGCATCGGCCTCGCCGACGCGGCAGGCACCCGTGAGGCACAGGATGGCGACGGCCGCGAACAGGAAGCCCGCGAAAGTGAGGAGCGGCGTGGCGACGATGCCCAGCATGGTGCGGGCGACGTGCATGAGCGCGTCGCCCGCGACCCCGCCGAGACCGGTGGGCAGGGGCCAGCGTGCGGTGGAGGGCAGCGCACTCGCGACCGCGCTCGCCGCGAAGAAACCGATGATCCACAGGGTAAGGCGCAGGCCGCCGCGCGGCAGAGCGCGGGTCCGCATGAGTTGGATGCCCCAGAGCGCCGGGGGCAGCACGAAGGCCAGCGAACCGAGCCCGAGCAGCTGCATGGCGAGGTCCGAGACCACGGCGCCGCCGGTGCCGAGGACGTTGTGGGCCGGGTGATCCGTGGCGTGGTTGAGGCTCGGATCGTCGATCGACCAGGTCGCCAGGGCGACCGTCAGCGCGGTGGCGCCGGCAAACAGCACGAGACCGCCCAACTCCGTCATCCGCTTGGCCAGGAACGGGCGAAAGCTGTCGACAAACGTATCGTAGGGCGATGCGGAACGGCGAAGCGAGCGCATGCGGTACCAGACACAACGGGGAACTGTCCGGTAACGCTAACGTCGGTGAAGTTAACGGCTGGCTAAGGTTGAGACTTCGCTGCCAGCCATGCCCCGGTATCGCTTCGGCTCGGATCGCCGGGCGGCTGAAACGCGAAAGGCCCCGGTCGCGCGGACCGGGGCCTTCCTGACGGATGCGCGAGGGATCGCGCATCCGGGTCGGTGCGAATCTTAGTAGTTGTAGGCGCGTTCGCCGTGATCGGCGATGTCGAGGCCTTCGCGCTCCTCGTCCTGGGTGACGCGCAGACCGATGGTCAGGTCGACGAGCTTGTACAGGATGGCGGAGCCGATGCCGGACCACAGGATGGTGAAGCCGACGGCCTTGAGCTGGCTCATGAGGGCGGCGGTGGTCTCGTAGGCGCCGACGGCGAGCTCGCCGGGCTTCGAGGTGTAGTCGGGCAGGCCGACGCCGCCAAGATCCGGGTTCACGAGGATGCCGGTCGCGATCGCGCCGAGGATGCCGCCGATGCAGTGGACGCCGAAGACGTCGAGGGAGTCGTCGTAGCCGAGCGCGTTCTTCACCGTGGAGCACATGATGAAGCAGACAGCACCGGCGACGAGGCCGAGGACGATCGAGCCCATCGGACCGGCGAAACCGGCGGCCGGCGTGACGGCCACGAGGCCCGCGATGGCGCCCGACAGCATGCCCAGCAGCGAGGGCTTACCCTTCAGCATCCACTCGACGAACAGCCAGGAGAGGGCCGCGGCGGCGGTGGCGACGAAGGTGTTCAGCATGGCCATGGCGGCGGTGCCGTTGGACTCGAGGTTCGAGCCGGCGTTGAAGCCGAACCAACCCACCCAGAGGAGCGAGGCGCCGATGGCGGTCATGGTCAGGGAGTGCGGGGCGAGCAGGTCACGGCCGTAACCGATGCGCTTGCCGAGCATGAGGCAGCCGACGAAGCCCGCGATGCCCGCGTTGATGTGCACCACGGTGCCGCCGGCGAAGTCGAGGGCGCCCCACTTGAAGAGCAGGCCGGCATCGGCGTTGACGGCGTCGAGGGCCGCCTGGGCGGTCGCCTTCGAGGCGTCGTCGGTGGCCGCGGCGAGCGCCTTGGCGGCATTGCCGACGGCATCCGGGCCGCCCCAGTACCAGACCATGTGGGCCATCGGGAAGTAGATGAGCGTGGTCCAGAGGATCATGAACACGACGAGCGCGGAGAACTTCATCCGCTCCGCGAAGGCGCCGACGATGAGGGCCGGAGTGATCATCGCGAACGTCATCTGGAAGCAGATGTAGACGTATTCGGGGATCACGACGCCGTTGGAGAAGGTGGCGACGGTGGAGTTCGCGTCGATGCCCTTCAGGAAGGCCTTGGAGAAGCCGCCGACGAAGTCGTTGAGGCCGCCGCCGTTGGTGAAGGCGAGGCTGTAGCCGAAGATCACGAACAGCAGCGCGGAGATGCAGGCGATCGCGAAGACCTGCGTGAGGACCGAGAGCATGTTCTTGGTGCGGACGAGGCCGCCGTAGAACAGGGCGAGGCCGGGCACGACCATCAGCAGCACCAGGGCGCTGGAGATCAGCATCCAGGCGGTGTCGCCCTTGTTCGGGACGGGCGCCGCCGCCGCGGCGGCCGGCGCGGCCTCCGTCGTCGGAGTCTGTGCGAGGGATGGCTCGATGAGCAGGAGCGCCAGCGCGGCGCCTCCCAGCCCGAGCGCCAGGGCATTGCGAAGCTTCATGGAAACGAGACTCCCGATCGGGGTGCGATGCTGGTTGGAAAGGGTTGCTGAAGCAGGGTCGGGCACGGAGGGACGCCAGGGGGGACCGCCGGCGGACACCGCCCTAGAGGGCGTCGACGTCGGTCTCGCCCGTGCGGATGCGGACGGCCTTCTCCAGGGGAACGACGAAGATCTTGCCGTCGCCGATCTGGCCCGTGCGGGCCGCCGCCGCGATGGCGTCGATGACGCTGCTGGTCAGGTCGGAGGCTACCGCCACCTCGATCTTCAGCTTCGGCAGGAAGCTGACCGCATACTCGGCGCCGCGATAGATCTCCGTATGGCCCTTCTGGCGGCCGTAGCCCTTGACCTCGGTGACGGTGAGGCCGTGTACGCCGATACCGGTCAGAGCGTCGCGGACCTCCTCCAGCTTGAACGGCTTGATGATGGCCATCACGATTTTCATGGGCGACGCCCCCTTGCTTACGAGTGAACTTGGCTACGAGCGAACCTGGCCACGAGCGAGCCCGGCTCCGTGAAACGAGCGTGCATGAGGACCACCGTCCTGTGCGCCAAGCGTCGCAACACGATCAGTCTGTCCGGTGCGCCGGGTCGTGACTGACCCGTGCACTCGCCTCTTATTCAAGGACTATGCCAGAGGAACTTTCTCGGCCCGCGCCATTCTGCCCAAGAAGTGGCCGAAGGCTGCCGCACGAGGCGGCGATATTCCGGCCAAGTTTGCGCAATGATGCGGCAGATTGGTTATGAAACCGGCATTCCTGGCTTTGCCGGTGCCTTCGCGCTGGCGATCGCGACCTGTTAAGCTTCGGCCCGACGGGGGCGGATCATGCCTTCCTGGGCCACCGAAGCGACGAGCGTCCCGTCGCGCGTGAAGATCTGGCCACGGGCAAAGCCGCGGGCGCCGTCCGCGCTCGGGCTGTCCTGGGCATAGAGCAGCCAGTCGTCGGCCCGGAACGGCCGGTGGAACCAGAGGGCGTGGTCGAGGCTGGCGGACTGGATCTCGGGGTCGAACACGGTCTGCCCATGCGGGATCAAGGTCGCGTCCAGGAGCGTCATGTCGGACGCGTAGGCGAGCACCGCGCGATGGATGGCCGGATCGTCGGGCAAGCGGTCGACGGCCCGCATCCAGACATGGAAACGGGGCTCGCGCGGCGCGCGGTGCAGATAGCGCTCGATCTCGACGGGGCGCAGTTCGATGGGGCGGCGCCGGCCGAAATACGACAGGACCGGGGCCGGGATCGCGAGACCGCTGCGCGCCGCCTCGGCGGTGGCGGCGGGCGCTTCCGGCACAGCTTCCGGAGGCGCCACATCCGGCATGGCTGCCTGGTGCGACGCGCCCGTCTCGGCATCGTGGTAGGAGACCGACATGGCGAAGATCGCGCGGCCATGCTGGTGGGCGACCACACGGCGCGTGGCGAAGCTGCGCCCGTCGCGGATGCGCTCGACTGCGTAGTCGATGGGCGCATTGGGATCGCCCCCCAAGAGGAAGTAGGCATGGAGCGAGTGCGGCGGCCGGGTCTCCGGCACCGTCCGGGAGGCCGCGACCAGGGCTTGCGCCACCACCTGCCCGCCGAAGACCCGGAACCAGCCCGTCTGCAGGCTTTCACCCCGGTAGAGATCCGGCGCGAGGGGCTCGAGATCGAGGATGTCGAGGAGTTCGGTGACGATGCCTGCCATGCGGCCTTCCTGCGCGATCGCCGCGACCGCCGTCGGAGTGTCCGGGGGTCGGGCGGTGGAATCCTTCACATGTGAACCATCGCGAAGGCAAGGTAGAGAGTCCGACTTCGGACGGTCCGGAAGGGAGCCGCCCTTCGAAGCATCGCCCCACGGGCGCGCGACACCCGGCATTCGACGCTCCGCTCCGAAATCACCGGCCGACTTGCGCGACCGACGACGGCTGGACGCGTTGCCCCCGGTCTCCGGGAATGGCACTCCGGCGGCGTGGGGACGAGTCGGCGGGAAGGTGACGCGATGACCGAAGCGGAGAGGCATTCACACCGGCGCAGCGTGGTCGTGGCCGGGGCCGGCATTCCCGGGCTGACCCTGGCGCTCGCGCTGGCCCAGGCGAACGGCCCCGCCCTCTCGATGACCGTGTGCGACCCCGGCCTCGCGGCGGGGGCGGCGCGCCATGCCGGGCGTGCCTACGCGGTGGCCGCCGGCGGACGCCGGATGTTCGAGCGCCTCGGCGTCTGGGAGGCGGCTTTGCCGGCGGCCCAGCCGATCCGCGACATGGTGGTGAGCGATAGCCGGCTTGCGGACCCGATCCGGCCGGTCTTCCTCACCTTCGCGCAGGACAAATCGGAGCCGGACGGCGCCCCGTTCGCCCATATGGTGGAGGCTGAGCCGCTGGCGAAGGCCCTGCTGGCGGCGGCCGAGGCGGCCGGCGTCGCGTTCGAGGCTCACGGGATCACGGAAGCGACCGCGACGGCGCGGGGCATCCGCATCGTGCGGGACGACCGACAGGTGCGGGACGCCTCCCTCCTCGTGGCCGCCGACGGTGGCCGCTCCCGGCTGCGCGAGGCCGCCAAGATCGGCTGGGTCGGGTGGTCATATCCGCAGATGGGCCTCGTCGCGACGATCGGGCACGAGCGCGACCACGAGGGCCGGGCCTACGAGCACTTCCTGCCGAGCGGCCCCTTCGCGATCCTGCCCCTGGTGGATGGCGGCTCCCTCGGGCATCGCTCCTCCATCGTCTGGACGGAGCGGGCGGCCGACGTGCCGGCCCTGACGGGCGGCGGCCCGGAGGAGACCTTGGCCGAGATCGAGCGCCGCTTCGGACTCAATCTCGGGCGACTCGCCCTGGAGCGCGGCCCGAGTGCGCATCCCCTCGCGTTCGGACTGGCCCGGAGCTTCCGCGCCGAGCGCCTCGCGCTCCTCGGCGATGCCGCGCACGTGATCCATCCCATCGCCGGCCAGGGCCTGAATTTGGGGCTGGCCGGCGCGGCGTCCCTGGCGGAGGCGATCACGGACGCGCTTCGCCTCGGACTGGATCCCGGCGGCCCCGATGTCCTCGCGCGGTACGAGCGCGCCCGCCGCTTCGACACCCTGGCGATGGGGGCGATGACGGACGGCCTCAACCGCCTGTTCTCGAACGACGTGCTGCCGCTGCGTCTGGCCCGCGACCTCGGTCTCGGCCTCGTCGACCGCCTGCCCGCCCTCAAGCGCCTGTTCATCGGCGAGGCGGCGGCGTCGCGCGGGTCCCTGCCGCGCCTGCTGAAGGGCGAGGCGCTCTGACGCGAAACGGCGACCCTTCCGCCGGGAAGGATCGCCGCAAGGCCTTCGCGCACCCAGGGGGCACGCGGTTGCTGGGTCGGTTTACTTGCCCTTGCTGGCCTTGTTGGCCTTCTCGCGCTCGATCCCTTCGAGGATCAGCCGATGGGCCTCTTCCTTGCCGCCCCAGCGCTTGATCTTCACCCACTTGCCGGGCTCCAGATCCTTGTAGTGCTCGAAGAAGTGCTGGATCTGGTGGATCGTGATGTCGGGCAGGTCGGTGTAGTCCTCGATGCGATCGTAGCGCATCGTGAGGTGGCGCGACGGAACGGCGATGATCTTCTCGTCCTCGCCGGAATTGTCCTCCATCACCAGGACGCCGATCGGGCGGGCGCTGATGATCGCGCCCGGCGCGATGGCGCGGGTGTTGGCCACCAGCACGTCGCACGGGTCGCCGTCGCCCGACAGGGTGTGCGGGATGAAACCGTAATTGCCCGGGTAGTGCATCGCCGTATAGAGGAAGCGATCGACCACGAGCGCGCCGGCTTCCTTGTCCATCTCGTACTTGATCGGATCGCCGCCGATCGGCACTTCGATGATGACGTTGACGTCCTCAGGCGGATTTTTGCCGATCGAGACCGCGTCGATGATCATGCCTGTGCTCCCGGGCCTACGGGCGTGATAGCCCTGTTGCCGGGTCTCTTAAGACGCTTCGGCCGCAAAGGAAATCATCCCTTCGGCAGAGTGGCGACGTTTGTATGAAAATGTCGACGTGCCCTCGGGGACCCGTCAGGGACGCTTCGACGACCCGAAGCGCCGGTGCCACGCGGCGGACAGCCGGGCCCAGGCCCGTTCGAGCCAGCGGGCCGTATGTTCCAGCGGAACCTTGAGGGCCGGCACGTCCTGGCTCAG
>NZ_JAIEOF010000252.1 GCF_019750675.1 Methylobacterium sp. | reverse complement strand
GGGTTCCAGTTGGCGTGCCTGGCGTTCAGACGTGTGCTTTCCTATCTAGGCGGTGGGGGGCGCGGGCGGGCGCGCCGGGGCATGGGCCAGTTGCGAGGCGGGCGGCCGGGCGGGCTGGCGCGCCGACATCGGGGTCACGCCGTAGGGATCGTCCTCCTCCACGTCGATGGGGGCCTGGGGCGGCGCCGGCAGGCGCTCCGGGGGACGCGGGCGGGCGGTGGCGCGGGCCGCGGCATCCGTACCGAGTTGCGGCACGAACTTGATCAGCGGCTGGCAGATGCGGCGCAGGCCGCGCGGGTCGTGCCGGGCGAGGTCCACGTGGATGTGGTCGTAGTGGAACACGTTCGAGCCCGGCGCCAGCACGGTGGAGAACCGGGCGCAGGCCCCGAGGAACACCTCGCGCAGGAAGGCCTGCTCGGCCTCGGTGCCGCGCCAGCCCCCCTTCACGGTGATGACGTAGCCGTCGGCGAGCTTGAACGACATGATGTCGACGGCATTGCCGAAGGAATGCTCGGAGAGCTTGGCGCCCACCTGGTTGTTGCGGCCCCGGCAGGCATAGGTGCCGGCGTTGATCTCGGCCACGGGCTGGCCGAAATACAGGTTCGCGGCCGGCTGGATGGTGTCGGCCAGCCAGGCCTCGGCCTCGGTGAGCGCCGGGCAGGCCAGGGTGACGCGCTGCTTCAGGGCGACGGTGCCCTTGCCCAGGCGGGTGACGCGGTAGGGCTGCAGCATGCCGCAGACGCCCGGCCCGCTGATCTCCTTCGACGGGGTGACGAACTCGGTCGTCTCCACGAGGCGCTTGGCGTTGCAGGCCTGCTCGGTCTGGTCACGCCATGCCTCGCGCTGCTCAAACTTGTTGAGTGCACAGCCGGTGAGGCCCGCGCCGAACAGCGTCAGGGCCGAGAACGCGAATACGCTACGCCACATGACCGCGAAGATGCGCAGGGTTGCGTAAACGATGCGTCAACGATGCGGTGCGGGCCCGCCTCCTGTGGACGGGTGTTGACAGGAGCCGGCCGAGACCGGACCAAGCCTCCATGCTCTCCCTCGTCGATCTCCGCACCCGCATCATTGCCGGCACCCTCGACCCCGCCGGCGCCATCCGCCTCGCCGAGGCCGCCATCGCGGCCCGCGACCCCGGCATCGGGGCGATCGTCAGCCGAAATCCGGCACCCGCGATCGCCGGCACGGGGCCGCTGGCGGGCATCGCCGTCGGGGTCAAGGACATCATCGACACCGCCGACCTGCCCACGCAGATGGGTTCGCCGATCTATGCCGGGTGGCAGCCGAAGGCGGATGCCGCCATCGTGGCGCGCCTGCGGGCGCTGGGCGCCGTACCCCTGATCAAGACCACGACCTCGCCCTTCGCGAGCCACGACCCCACCGCGACGGTGAACCCGCGCGACACCGGCCACACGCCGGGCGGCTCCTCGGCGGGCTCGGCCGCGGCCGTCGCCGCCGGGATGGTGCCCCTGGCCCTCGGTACCCAGACCGGCGGCTCGGTGATCCGGCCGGCGGCCTTCTGCGGGGTGGCGGCGATCAAGCCGTCCTTCCGCCTCCTGCCGACGGTCGGCGTGAAGACCTTCTCCTGGGCCCTCGACACCGTCGGGCTGTTCGGGGCCGGCATCCTCGACGTCGCCCAGGGCCTGAGCCTGATCGCCGACCGGCCCGCCCTCGACCTCGATCTCGACGCAGCCCCGCAGGCCCCCCGCATCGGCCTCTGCCTCCAGGGATTCGCCGATGCCCCCGATGCGGACGCCGTCGCCGCCCTGACCCGGGCCGCCCGCGCGGCGGAGGCCGCCGGCGCGCGGGTCGTCGACCTCGTCCTGCCGTCGCCGCTGCCGGATGCCTGGGCGTGCCACGCGATCATCCAGGATTACGAGGCCCGTCAGGCGCTGGCCTGGGAATACGCGCACCATCGGGCGCGGCTCAGCCCGGAACTCGGCGTGCAGCTCGACGCGGCGCAGGATCTCGTGGCCGCCCAGTACGACGCGGCGCGCCGCTCCGCCCACCGGGCCCGGCGCGTCCTCAAGGACCTGTTCGGGGAGTTCGACGCGATCCTCACGCTGTCGGCCCCGGGCCGGGCGCCGGCCGGCCTCGGCACCACGGGCGACGCGCGCTTCAACCGCCTCTGGACTCTGATGGGCGTGCCCTGCGTCACCGTCCCGGTCCCCGGCGACGGCCTGCCGCTGGGCGTACAGGTCGTCGCCCGCTTCGGCGACGATGCCCGGGCGCTCGCCGTGGCGGGGATGATCGAGCGGGCCCTCGCGGCGTAGCGCCCGGAACACCTTGAGCCGACGAGAGCGAGGGGCTATCGCCCCGCTCGTCCCCAACCCGTGCCACCGACGGTCGCCCCGATGCATCCCTGGAAACAGGCCGTGGCCCGGGCCTTCGACGGGGCCGAGGGCTATGACCGGGCGGCGGCGATCCAGGCCACGGTGGCGGACCGTCTCGCGCGTCGGATCGGCCGCGAGGTCCTGGCGCCGGCACCGCGCATCCTCGAGGTCGGCTGCGGCACCGGCTTGCTGACCGAGGCTCTGCGCCGTCGCGTCCCGGACGGCGACGTCGTCGCCTCGGACATCGCCCCCGCCATGGTGCGACGCTGCCGCGCCCGCTTCACCGGGGCCGCCAGCCCGACCTTCCTCGTCATGGATGCGGAGCGGCCCGCCCTGGCGCCCGGCTTCGACCTGATCGCATCGAGCCTCGCCGCGCAATGGTTCGCGGATCTGCCCGGAACCCTGGCGGCTCTCGCCGCCCTCCTGGCCCCCGGCGGCCTGCTCGCGGTGGCGACCCTCGGCGCGGGCACCTTCGCCGAGTGGCGGGCCGCGCACGCCGCGCTCGGCCTGGAGGCGGCCACGCCGACCTATCCGACCCTGGGGGAGCTTGCCGCGCTGACGGTCCCGGGCTGCGCCCTCGCGGTCTCCGCCGAGCCCCTGGTCGAGGCCCATGCCGACGGCCGCGCCTTTCTCAACGCGCTGCGGGCCATCGGCGCCGGGACGCCGGGCACGTCCGAACCCCTCTCGCCCGGCACGATGCGGCGCGTGCTGCGGGGCTTCGAGGCGGGGGGCTCGCGGGTGACCTACGAGGTCGCGACCCTGCTCATCCGACGCGCCAAACAGGGTTAAGAGTTTTCACGTGCAACAGGCCGGACCGAACCGTGCTTAGGCGTTGGACCCGGCCGCGCCCCGGCGCAGCAGGAACACACCCTGCGCGCCCATCAGGTTCCAGACCCACCAGGGCATCGCGAAGCGCATCGGCCGGCCCCTGGCATCGAGGGCGGTGGCCTTCTCGATTTCGGCGTTCACCGTCCGGCACAGGCCGACGAAGTCGCGGATCGTGCAATGGTGGATGTTCTGGGTCTCGTACCATTCCTCCGGCATCAGGGCCGTGACCGGCATGCGCCCGCGGAGCGCCAGCTCCGAGCGCACGCGCCAATGGCCGAAATTCGGGAACGAGATGATGACCTGCCGGCCGATGCGCAGGAGATGCTCCAGCACGATGCGCGGGTTGCGGGTCGCCTGGATGGTCTGGGACAGGACCACCACGTCGAAGGCGTCGTCGGGATAGTTCGCCAGATCGGTGTCGGCATCGCCCTGGATCACCGGCAAGCCGCGAGCGAGGCAGGCGTTCACCCCCTCCCGCGACAGCTCGATGCCGCGCCCGTCGACGCCGCGCCGGTCGCGCAGCAGGGCCAGCAGGGCGCCGTCGCCGCAGCCGATGTCGAGGACCCGGGCATTGGCCGGCACTAGGTCGAGCACCACGAGGTGGTCGACGCGGGTGTCGCCCGCTTCCGCGCGCGGCAGCGTCTCCGCCGTCTCCCAGGGCCGGTGGGCCTGCGCCACGGGTCCCGTCACAGGCCGCGGGCCCGGGCGGCGGCGTCGATGAAGCCGCGGGCGGCGGCGAACATCGCGGGCTCGTCGAGGAGGAAGGCGTCGTGGCCCTTGTCGCTCTCGACCTCAACGAACGCCACCGGGGCCGAGGCCGCGTTCAGGGCATGCACGATGGCGCGGGATTCGGAGGTCGGGAACAGCCAGTCGGAGGTGAAGGACATCACGCAGAACCGGGTCTTGGTGCCCTTGAAGGCGTTGGCGAGCACGCCGCCCTGGTCGGCGGCGAGGTCGAAGTAGTCCATCGCCCGGGTGAGGTAGAGATAGGCGTTGGCGTCGAAGCGCTCGACGAAGCTGAGGCCCTGGTGGCGCAGGTAGCTCTCGATCTGGAAGTCGGCGTTGAACGAGAAGGTCGGCGCCGAGCCGCCCTGGAAGCGGCGCCCGAACTTGCGGTGCAGGGCCGGCTCCGACAGGTAGGTGATGTGCGCGCCCATGCGGGCCACACCCAGGCCCTTGGCCGGGCGGGTGCCGGCCTCGAGGTAGCGCCCCTCGGCCCAGGCCGGATCGGCCATGATCGCCTGCCGGCCGACCTCGTGGAAGGCGATGTTCTGCGCCGAGTGGCGCGGACCCGTGGCGATCGGCATCGCGGCGAAGACCCGCTCGGGGTAGCTCGCCGCCCATTGCAGCACCTGCATGCCGCCCATGGAGCCGCCGATACAGAGGAAGAGGTCGCGGATGCCGAGCCGGTCGAGCAGCATCGCCTGGGCGCGGACCATGTCGCGGATGGTCACCAGGGGGAAGTCGAGTCCGTAGGCGCGGCCCGTCGCCGGATCGATCGAGGCCGGGCCGGTGGAGCCCATGCACGAGCCGACGACGTTCGAACACACGACGAAGTAGCGGTCGGTGTCCACGGGCTTGCCCGGCCCCACCAGGGTCTCCCACCAGCCGCGCTTGCCCGTCACCGGATGGGTGTGGGCGAAGTGCTGGTCGCCGGTGAGCGCGTGGCAGATCAGCACGGCGTTGGAGCGGTCCGCGTTGAGGGTGCCGGCCGTCTGGTAGGCGATCTGGAACGGCGCGAGCTGCACGCCGGCATCCATCGCCAGGGGCTCGTCCGGCCCGAACCGCGCCACGAGGCCCTTCGGCTCGTGGGCCTGGGAGACCTCGGCGCCCGGCGCGTCGGCGCGGGCCGATACGTCTTCGGGCGTGCCGACTTTCAGGGCGGTATCCAGCGACATGGTGATGAAACGGGTTGGAGGAGACGGCGCGTCGGTCCGGGGCGGGACGGCTCGGCGTGCCATCCGAGGATCAGGACCATGCGTCCGTGAGGCGTTGAGGTAGTGTGCGCTTCCTCACGCGTCAACGAAAGGGCGCGGCTGCAACGCCGTGCTCTGGCCCTTCGGCCCGCACGATCGTAGACCGTTCGGCGGCGACGGGGAGGCGAGACCCCGGCGACGGAACTTCCCTTAACCACCGCACCCTCGCGAGCCCCCGATGCGCTTTACGACGAGACCCGCGCCGCCCCTCGACAACCTCGGCGACCTGCGCGCCGAGATCGACCGGATCGACGCCGAGATGCACGCCCTGCTGATCCAGCGCGGGTCGATCATCGACCGGCTGATCGCGGTCAAGCGCACCTCGGCCAGCGGCTCGGCCTTCCGCCCCGGGCGCGAGGCCTCGATGATGCGGCGCGTGGCCGAGCGCCATCGCGGACTGCTGCCGCTGGACACCGTGGAGGGCATCTGGCGGGTCATCATCGCGACCTTCACCTACGTGCAGGCGCCGTTCTCGGTGCATGCCGACATCTCGGGCGGGGATGCGCCGATGCGCGATTCCGCCCGCTTCCACTTCGGCTTCACGGTGCCCTACCGGCCGCACCCCACCTGCCTCGCGGTGATCGAGGCGGTGGCCGCCTCTCGCGGCGACCTCGGCATCTTCCGCCTCGATCCGGACGGCTCGGGTCCCTCCACCGACGCGGCACCCTGGTGGGAAGGGCTCGTCGGCGAGGGCCGCCCCAAGGTCATCGCGCGCCTGCCCTTCATCGAGCGCCCGACCCACCCGGCCGGCACACCCGTCTTCGTGGTCTCGAATCCGCTGGACGATCCGGCCGCCGCCCAGCGCGATTGGGTGCTGCACGCCACCCGCGTCGCGGCCTGGGAGCCGGAGGCCATGCGCGCCCTGCAGGACCTCTACGGCGAGGTCGTCGCCCGCGCCCCCGGGCCGGGCGGGCACGGCCTCCTCCTCGCCGTCCCGGGCGGGGTCAGCGCCCGGCAGCTGCACGAGGCCCTGACCCGGGCCGGCGCCGCGCCCAAGACCCTCGACGAGATCGGCAGCCACGCCGCCCGCTTCCGGGTCTGAGGCGCGGGGCCTGCAGCAAGAGGCTCCGGGGCGAGGCTGGTCCGGGGCACGGGGCCGGCTCGCAAAGCCGGGCGAGCTTTGTTAGACGGGCGCTTCGCCGACGAACCGGCGGCCCCCAGGTCTCGTCCTCATGTCCTCTGCCCCGATATCCTCCGCCCCCCTGGCTCCCTCGCGCCCGGTGCCCCGCCCCGGCGTCCTCGCCATCGAGGCCTACGTGCCCGGCAAGAGCGGGGCGCCCGGTCTGGCCAAGGTCCACAAGCTCTCCTCGAACGAGACGCCGCTGGGCCCGAGCCCGAAGGCGGTGGCGGCGATGCGGGCGGAGGCCGCCAAGCTCGAGCTCTATCCGGACGGCACCGCGGCCCGCCTGCGCGAAGCGATCGCGACCCGCTACGGCCTCGATCCGGCGCGGATCGTCTGCGGCGCCGGATCGGACGAGCTGCTGTCCTTCCTGGCCTACGCCTATCTCGGCGCGGGCGACGAGGGGATCTTCACCGAGCACGGCTTCCTGGTCTACCGGATCGCGATCCTGGCCGCGGGCGGCACCCCCGTGGTGGTGAAGGAGCGGGATCTCCGCGCCGATGTCGACGCACTGCTGGCCGCCGTCACGCCGCGTACCAAGATCGTCTACCTCGCCAATCCCAACAACCCGACCGGCACCTACCTGCCCTTCGACGAGGTGCGGCGCCTGCATGCGGGGCTGCCGCCCCACGTCCTCCTCGTCCTCGACGGCGCCTATGCCGAGTACGTGCGGGCCAACGACTACAGCGCCGGCCTCGACCTCGTGCTCGAGGCCAACAACGTCGTGATGACCCGGACCTTCTCGAAGATCCACGGGCTCGCGGCCCTGCGCATCGGCTGGATGGTCGCGCCGCCCGAGGTGGCCGACGCGGTCAACCGCATCCGGGGGCCGTTCAACCTGTCGGGAGCCGGCATCGCGGCGGGCGCGGCCGCCATCGCGGACGACGCGCACGTGGCCGCGGCGGTGGCCCACAACGACACCTGGCTCGCCGCGATGACGGAGGCGGTTCGCGATCTCGGCCTCGCGGTGACGCCGAGCGTCGCCAACTTCATCCTCGTCCACTTCCCCGCCGAGGCCGGCCGGAGCGCGGCGGAGGCCGACGCCTTCCTGACCAAGCGGGGCGTCATCACCCGCCGGGTCTCCTCCTACGGCCTGCCGGATGCCTTGCGGGTCACCATCGGCGGCGAGGAGGCGAACCGCGCCTTCCTCGACGCCCTGACCGCCTTCGTGCGGGGCGAGACCCGTGCCTGAGATCGACGCGCGTCCCCTGGACACCCTGGCCATCGTCGGCCTCGGGCTGATCGGCTCCTCGATCGCCCGCGGCGCCCGGCAGTTCGGCCTCGCCCGGCGCATCGTCGCCATCGACCGCGACGAAGCGGTGCTGGAGCGGGTGCGGGCGCTGAACCTCGCCGACGACGCCACCGACGACCTCGCCGCCGGCGTGGCAGGGGCGGACCTCGTCATCCTGTGCGTGCCGGTGGGGGCCGTGGGCGCGGTGGCGCAGATCATGGGTCCGGCCCTGAGGCCGGGGGCCATCGTCTCGGATGTCGGTTCGGTCAAGGCCTCGGTGGTGGCGGCCGTCGCGCCGCATCTGCCGGCCGGCGTGCATTTCGTGCCCGCGCACCCCGTGGCCGGCACCGAGTATTCCGGACCGGATGCCGGGTTCTCGACCCTGTTCTCCGGGCGCTGGTGCATCCTCACCCCGGCCGAGGACACCGACCCGGCGGCGACGGCCCGGGTCCAGGCCTTCTGGGAGGGCCTGCGCGCCATCGTCGAGACGATGACGCCGGAGCATCACGACCTCGTCCTGGCGATCACCAGCCACGTGCCGCACCTCATCGCCTACAACATCGTGGGCACGGCGGCCGACCTGGAGGCCGTGACGCAATCCGAGGTGATCAAGTTCTCGGCCGGCGGCTTTCGCGACTTCACCCGCATCGCCGCCTCCGACCCGACCATGTGGCGGGACGTGTTCCTGACCAACAAGGACGCGGTGCTGGAGATGCTCGGGCGCTTCAACGAGGATCTCGCCGCGCTCGCCCGGGCGATCCGCTGGGGCGACGGCGAGGCCCTGCACGACCTGTTCACGCGCACCCGGGCCATCCGCCGCGGCATCGTCGCCATGGGCCAGGAGACGGCGGAGGCCGATTTCGGCCGCGGCCGGCCGAGCGACCCGGCGGCCTGAGGGCGCGACGCCGCTCAGTAGAGCGGCGGCAGCTGCACGTTGGGGATCGGGAACGGACCGAGCATCAGCCGGCCGTCCGCGAGCCGCAGGGGCGGCAGCGCCTTGAGGGCGTCGTTGGCCGGCGCGGCCACGCCCGCATCGGCGCTGGCCTGATTCCGGCGGCCGCCGAGGAGCTGGCCGACGAGGCTTCCGATGAGCGCCCCTTTCTCCGCGCCGAAGCGCTGGCCCATGATCTGACCGACCAGGGCCTCGACGCCGGCGGCGCGCAGGTCGAGCTGCCCTTGCGGCCGGTGGGCCGCATCGAGGTCGAGGCTACCCTTGGCCTGGAGCCGGCGCTCGCCCTTGGCCAGCGACAGGAGGGCGAGGTCGAGGCTGCCACCCGCCCGGCGCCAATCGTCGAGTTCCTTCGCCACCGTGCCGGTGCCGAGCGCGTTCGCCCGGTTGACCGTGGCATCGACGGCGAGATCGGCCGGATCGGTATTGCCCAGCGCCGCGTCCGCGAGCGGCAAGCGGATGCCGGTTACGCGCAGGCTGGTGTCGACGGCACCGTCCGTGGCGAAGCGGCCGGGCGTCGGGCGGGCGTGGAACTCGAGATGCTTCGTGTCGAAGTCGATCGGATCGGGCTCGGCCCCGCGCACGCTGCCCTTGGCGTCGTTCGCCACCAGGGAGGCGCGCACGAAGCCGTCGGAGGCGCCGTGGAAGCTGCCAACCAGGGAGGTCCAGGTGGCGTCCGCGACGAGATCGCCCTGCTCCACGTGGAACGGGCCGCCGACTTCGAGGATCCCCTGGCGCGGCTGGTAGACCTGAACCACCGCCGTGACGGGCCCGAGGGTGAAGCGGCTGTCGGATCGGCTGAAGGCGAGGGCGGCGCAGCGCAGTTCGATGCGGAACGGATAGCCGGTGATGCTGCGGTCCGCGCACGTCCAGCTGCGGCCGGCGGCCTGCTCGCGGGTCAGCCAGGCATCCATCTCGGATGCGGCGCGATGGCGGATGAAGAACCAGCCGATCGACCAGGCGACCACCAGGACGGCGAGGAGGATGTAGGGAAGGAACAGCCCCTTGCGCGAGGGGGGCTTACGCGACGGGGAACTGGCCGGGATCGGACTCTGCGCCATCGGGTCTTCGTATCCTGCGCTCGCATCGGGGACCGCGACCGGATCGGGCGTCCCGCCTTACGCTTGGCAGGGTTTCGGAGGCGAAAGCATGGCGGACATCGAAGGTCCGCTGATCGGAATCCTCGTGCCGCGCGCGGACGCGACGCGCATCGACGCCGCGCTCAGTGCGCGGCGTCGGCCTTCTGCTCGGCGCCGAGATCGGCGACGATCGCCTCGCGCTCGGCCTCGTCCTCGGCGAGGCGGTGCACGTGCATCTCGGTGGCGCCCTTGTGGCGTGCCCGGGCGACCCAGTTGCGGTGAAGGCGCTCGCGCGGGCTCTGCCCGGCGGAGGCCACCGAGACCAGTTCGCCGGTGCCGGAGGCGTCGCGGCGCACCGCCAGCACCACGGCCTCGCCCATGTCGTCGAGTTCCGGCTCGGCGAGTTCGTGGATGCCGACCACGTAGCGCCGGCCCGAGCGTCCGCGCCAAGCGCTCAGCACCAGGGCGGGCGTGCCGCGAAGGCCGGCCGTCGTCCTCAGGCGTTCTTCCCGCACTTCCTGTCTCCGTGCTCGATCGTCCTTCAGGTCGCGGAGTGCGGCCGACCAGGACAGGGCTCTCTTGTTCGCCATTTGTTCCACATTAGTCTTAACGTTTCGTTGGCGTCAAGGATGACGCCCAGTGTCCTTTCAGATGGGGTTCGGGCGAGTTATCCACAAGCGCCGGAGCGCCCGGGCGGGCCGTCCGCGGGGCGCGGTCAGGCGACGCGGGAGTCGGTCTCGCGGGCGTCCGTCGAGACTTCCGGGACCGCGTGGCCGCGCGCGGCGAGCGCGGCCCGGCTGGCGGCCAGGAGCCTGTCCGAAGCGGTCTCGATGCGCTCCTGCACGGCCTCGAGGAAGCGGGCCCGGTCGAGGCCGGGCGGGATCGGGGGCAGGAACTCGATCACCGTGGTTCCGGGCCGGCGCACGAGTCTGCGGCGCGGCCAGTACAGGCCGGTATCGAGGGCCACCGGCAGGCAGGGCACCCCGAGGGCGGCGTAGAGGTGGGTGAGGCCGAGCTTGTAGGCGGGGGGCGCACCGGGGGGACGGCGCGTGCCCTCGGGGAAGATGATGAGCTGGCGCTGGTCACGGATGGCGTCGGCGGCCGCCTCGTTCATGGCGCTCATGGCCCGCGCGCCCTTGCTCCGGTCGATGGCGACCATGCCGGAGCGCGAGAGATACCAGCCGATCAGCGGGATCCAGAGCAGTTCGCGCTTCAGGATGTAGGCGAAATCCGGAAAGCAGGTGACGAGGGCCAGGGTCTCCAGGGCCGACTGGTGCTTGGCCGCCACCAGCAGCGGCCCCGGCGGAATGTTCTCGACGCCCCGGAACTCCACCGTGATGCCGCCCACGATCCGCAGCAGCCAGAGGGTCACGCGCGCCCAGAACTGCGCCAGCCGGATCACCGCGCGGCGGGAGACGAAGGTCGGCAGTCCGCCGATCGCGATGAGCGTGGTGGCGACGTAGAAGGCGAGGTTGAACGCGAGTGAACGAACGAGAAGCATCGGGAACCCGGATGAGACAGCCCGGAACGGAGCGCGGCCCAAATCTCCTGTAGCGTGCGCCGCCGCCGCAGGCCATCCGGACGCGGGAATGCCTGGGCCTCAGTAGCCGTCGGCGAGGGTTCCGCGCTGGCGTGGGTCGGCGGCGCCGGCCAGCAGGCCGTCGGCGGCCTCGATCGAGTTGGCCGAGCCGGAGGTCGTCCCGACCTTGATGCGGTGGCCGCGGGCCCGCAGCAGCGCCAGGGTGTCGGGGGAAAGGCCCTCCTCGGCCATCAGCACGTCGGGCTGCCACTGGTGGTGGATGCGCGGGGCGGCGACCGCTTCAGCGAGATTCATGCGGAAGTCGAGCACGTTGACGATGACCTGCAGCACCGTCGAGATGATGCGGCTGCCTCCCGGGCTCCCCGTCACCAGGACGAGCCGGCCGTCGCGGAACACGAAGGCGGGGGTCATCGAGGAAAGCGGCCGGGCGCCGGGCGAAACCGCGTTGGCGACGCTGCCGACGAGACCGTAGGCGTTGAGGGCGCCGGGCTTGGCCGAGAAATCGTCCATCTCGTTGTTGAGGAGCACGCCCGTGCCCTCGGCCACGAGGCCGAGCCCGTACGAGAAGTTCAGGGTCGTGGTGTTCGAGACCGCGTTGCCGGCGCCGTCGACCACCGAGAAATGCGTGGTCTGGTCGGATTCGAAGGGGAGGGGGTCGCCCGCCTTCACCTCGGCGGCGGGCCGGGCGCGGACGGGGTCGATGCCGGCCCGCAGGCGCGCCGCGTAGGGCTTGGCGATCAGGCCCTCCACCGGCACCTGCGTGCGGGCGGGATCGCCGAGCCAGGTCGCCCGGTCGGCATAGGCCGGCTTCATCGCCTCGGTTAAGGTGTGGAGCGCGTCCGCGCTGCCTGCGCCCATGCGGGCGAGGTCGAAGCCCTCCAGCACGTTCAGGATCTCGATGAGGTGGATGCCACCCGAACTCGGCGGCGGCATCGAGGCGATGGCATAGCCCCGGTAGGTGCCCCGCACGGGCTCGCGGACCACCGGACGATAGGCGGCCAGATCAGCCGCCGTCATCACGCCGCCGGCCTCGCGGACGGCAGCCGCGATGCGCTCCGCGACCGCGCCGGTGTGGAACGCGTCCGGCCCGTCCCTGGCGATGTGGGCCAGGGTGTCGGCGAGGTCCGCCTGGACCAGCCGGTCGCCGCGCTGGAGGGGTTTGTCGCCCGAGAAAAAGATTTTTCGCGATGAGGGCCAGCGGCCCAGCAGGCCGGCGGCGCGGGGCAGGGAATCGGCCAGCCCCGATTCCACCGGGATACCCGCGCGGGCGAGCTTTTCCGCCGGGGCGATGAGGTCGGCCAGGGTGAACCGGCCCGAGCCGTAGAGGCGGTGCGCCTCGGCGAGACCCCGCACTGTGCCGGGCACCCCCACCGCCTTGCCGGTGCGGGTGGAGGCGGCGCGATCCGGCTCGCCCTTCCCGTCGAGGAACATGTCGGAGCGGGCAGCGGCCGGGGCGGTCTCGCGATAATCGAGGGCGACCGTCTCGTCGCCTTCGGCGCGGTGGATCATCATGAAGCCGCCACCGCCGAGGTTGCCGGCCCGCGGCAAGGTCACCGCGAGGGCAAAGCCCACCGCCACGGCGGCATCGACGGCGTTGCCGCCGGCCTTGAGGATGTCGACGCCGACGCGGGTGGCCTGCGCCTCCTGCGACGAGACCATCCCGTGGGCGCCCAGCACCGGCAGCAGGCGTGCGTCGTCGGATTGGATCGGCGGCGGCTCGGGCACGCCTTGTGCGAAACTCGGCGGGAGACCCGACCCCGTGGCGGCCAGAACCAACGCGAGGGCGATGCGCGAGGGGGTGAGCCGCATGTCAGGCGCGTCCGTTCTCGGATGGTGCACCGGCATGCCGGCCGGCGATCAACCAGTAGACGAGGCCGGAGGCCGCGCCGGTGAGAAACAGCACCGCCGTGATGCGCCCCTCCAGGACCAGGGCGTCCGCGCTCGGCCCGGTCCGGGTGAGGCCGCGCGCGAGCCAGGGCACCAGAGCGGTGAGGAGGCCGGTGCCGGCGCCGTACCAGGTCGCGGCGCGCCAGCCGAGGACCGCACCCAGCACCGCCATCAGGGCGGGCGGCACCACCAGGAGTACGAACAGGGCGCGGCCGATGGCGGCGAGGGCGAACAGCAGGGTCTCGGGACCGATCCCGGAGGCGAGGTCCTCGAGGCCCGTGAACAGGCCGACGAGGCCGAGGCGCGAGAGCGTCTCGCTGGTGGCCGGGTCCAGCATAGCCCCGAGGGCGAGCACGGCGGCTCCGCACGGGATCGCCAGGATCAGGGCGAGGCCCGCGACGAACAGAAACCCGAGAGCACGCACGCCCGTCTCAGTCTTCGTCGCCGTCGTCGGCACCCGCGTAGACGCCTTCGGCGCCGATGCCGTCCTCCAGCATCATCCGGGCGCGGGCGCGCAGCTTCTCGGTCTCGCTCTTGAGCTGGCCGCAGGCGGCTAGGATGTCGCGCCCGCGCGGGGTGCGGACAGGAGACGCATAGCCGGCTTCGTAGATGATTTCCGAGAAGCGCTCGATACGCTCCCAATCGGAACATTCGTAGGCGCTGCCCGGCCAGGGGTTGAACGGGATCAGGTTGATCTTGGCCGGGATCCCCTTGAGCAGGCGCACGAGTTCGCGGGCATCCGCGTCGCTGTCGTTGACGCCCTTGAGCATCACGTACTCGAAGGTGATGCGGCGGGCGTTGTTGAGGCCGGGGTAGGACCGGCAGGCGGCCAGCAGCTCGGCCAGCGGATACTTGCGGTTCAGGGGCACGAGGGTGTCGCGGATATCGTCGCGCACCGCGTGCAGGGAGATCGCCAGCATGGCGTGGGCCTCGTCGCCGAGGCGCTGCATCTGCGGCACGACGCCGGAGGTCGAGACGGTGATGCGCCGGCGCGAGAGCCCGAGACCCTCCTGGTCGGCCATGACGCCGACCGCGTCGACGACGTTGTCGAGATTGTAGAGCGGCTCGCCCATGCCCATGAAGACGATGTTGGTGACCTTGCGCCGGGTCTCGTCCTCGCCCGGCGCCGTCGGGTTCTGGCCGGCCCAGTCGTTGAGCTGGTCGCGGGCCACCACGAGCTGGGCCGTGATCTCGGCCGCCGTCAGGTTGCGCACGAGGCGCTGCGTGCCGGTATGGCAGAACGAGCAGGTGAGGGTGCAGCCGACCTGGCTCGAGACGCAGAGCGTGCCGCGCCCGCGCCCCGGAATGTAGACGCACTCGATCTCGGCGCCCCGGTTGTGGTCGTGCTTGCCGGTGGGCGCCATCCGCATCAGCCACTTGCGGGTACCGTCCCGCGAGACCTGCTCGGTGATCACCTCGGGCCGGTCGAGGGTGTAGGCTTGCGCCAGCTGGGCCTTCAGGCCCTTGCCGACATTGGTCATGTCGTCGAAGGCCTTGGCGCCGCGCACGTTGAGCCAGTGCCAGATCTGGCCCGAGCGCATGCGCTGCTCGCGCTCGGAGACGCCGATGGCGCCGAGCCGACCTTTCAGCTGCTCGCGGGTGAGCCCCACCAGGGACGAGCGCCCGATTGACGCGTTGTCGATCTGGGGCTCGAACTCGGGCCGCTTCTCGATTGCGGGAACGGCGCTCGCGTCGCGCCGGGCGGTGTCGAACGACGCCGTCGCCATGATGTTGAATAACCTTCGGACTTGGAATGGGTCCGATATAGGCGATTCAAGGCCGAAACGCGAATGCGGGGCCGAACTGTCCCTGGATCATGGGACGCGCTCGAGGGCGGCCGATCCCCCGCGCCACCGGCCATCGCCCGGTTTCGCCCGGGCGATGGTTAATTTTCTCTAGAAAGCTTTTTACTGCGCCGGCTTCCCATCGGCCGGCGCTGCGGGTGCGTCGGCGGCGGGTGCCGGCAGCAGCACGTTCTTGCTCACGTTGCCCTCGGGGCCGTACTCGCCGGCGACCGCCAGACAGGCCTTCTCGCGGTTGAGCTGCATCTGGTTCGACATCAGGGCGAACATGGTCTGCACCTTCGCGCCGAAGGGACCGCGCGGGCTGACATCGGCGGCGCGGACGTTCTGCTTCTCCAGCAGCGCGTCGAACTCCTCGGTGCCGATGCGGTAGCCGCAGACATTGGCGGCGGCGAAGATGTAGGCCGCGAATTCGAGCGCGCGGGGAGAGGGCGCGTTTCGGATCTGGCCTTGCGCGGGAAGCATCTGGGCCGGGAGCGCGAGGCACGCGGCGAGGCCGGCGGCCAGCAGGGGACGGGTGAGCATGGGGGCGTTCCTTACGCGCGGATTCTGAGGCTCCGCTTAGGCGCCTCACATAGATCGCGCCCGCGCCTCGTCAAATCCCGCCGCTCGCCTCAGCCGAGGCGCCAGTCGACGGGGCTCAGCCCGCGCGCCGCGCGCCAGGCGTTGGCGGCCGCGAAGGGGCGCGTGCCGGGAAAGTCCCGCGCGCGATTGAGCGGGGACGGATGCCCCGATTCGATGAGCCCGTGGCGCTCGGCGTCCACCAGGGCGGCCCGGGCCTTCGCCTGGGCGCCCCAGAGCAGGAAGACCGCTGGCTCGGGCCGGGCGGAGACGGCCGCGACGGCCTGGTCGGTCAGGTCCGACCAGCCGAAGCGCAGGTGCGCGCCCGCCTTGCCGGCCTCCACCGTGAGGGCGGCGTTGAGGAGGAGGACGCCCTGGCGCGCCCACGGCGTCAGGTCGCCCCGCGTCGGCTTGGCCGACGGGGCGCCCGGCTCGGCGAGTTCGGCCAGGATCACCTTGAGGGAGGCGGGCAGGCGCCGTGCACCCACATACGAGAAGGCGAGGCCGTTGGCGTCGCCCGGGGTCGGGTAGGGGTCCTGGCCGAGGATGACGATCTTCACGCACTCCAGGGGCGTGAGGGTCAGCGCGTTGAAGATGGCCTCCGGCGCCGGCAGCACCTGCGCGCCGGCCGCGATGCGGGCATCGACCCGGGCGGCCACCGCGTCGGCGGCGCCGCCTCCGAAGAAAGGCAGGGCGAGCCAGGACGAGCCGGAGGCGCGGAAGCGCGCGAGGGCGTCGGCGACGGGCGTGTCGGACATCAGCGGACCAGGATGCGCCCCTCGGCGGGGGCGGGAAGGGGTGCGTGGGCCCGGATATAGGCGATGACTTCGTTGGCCACGAGCTTCCCGTCGCTCCGGCCCACCAGGGTACGGCCACGGGCGAGTTCGCCGTAGCCGTTGCCGCCCTCGTAGAGGAAGTCGTTCGCCGCGACCGTGTAGGTGCGCTCCGGCTCGATCGGTGCGCCATCCACGGTCAGGGCGGTGATCCGCCGGCCCACCGGCGCGGCGGGATCGACGGTCACGACGAGGCCGGAGACGTGCGGGAAGCGCCCGGCCGGGCGGCCCCAGTCGGCGAGCGCCCCCTCGAGCAGCGTGCGCACCTGTGCACCGGTCAGCGAGACCATCACGATGGTGTTGCCGAAGGGCAGTTCGCTGAGGATGTCGCGCCGCGTCAGCGTCGTCTGCGCGGGGTAGAGCTGGTTGCCCCGGATGCCGCCACCGTTGATGACCGCGATCTCGGCGCCGGTCGAGGCCCGCATCGCATCCGCCACGAGGTTGCCGAAGCTCGCCTCCCGGACCCGGACCGACGCCGTCCGGCTGTCGAGGGGATCGCGGATCTGTCCCACCGGCAGGGCGAGCTCGCGGGAGAGCGAGGCCTCCAGGCGCCGCACCACGGCCAGGGTCTCGGGATCGGGGGTGACTTGAGCGGAATCGTGGATGCGGAAGCTCGGTCGCCACGCGACGCTGCGCGTCCGGCCGCTGCCGCTCACGGTGGCGGTGACGTCGATGGCGGTGACGTACTGGGCGTCGTAGCCGGATTCGGCCATGGCCGTCTGGCCGTCGTAGCGCAGCACGAGATCGTGGTCGTGGCCCGAGAGCAGGATGTCCACGAGGCGCGCGGCCACGATGGCGTCGTCCGTGGCCCGGTCGGTGTGGCCGATGCCGACGACGAGGTCGACGCCCTCCATGCGCAGGGCCTGGACCTGACGGGACAGCGTCTCGATCTCGGGCTCGAAGCGTAAGGTGCCGGCCTGCGACTTCTCGGGCGTGCTCGCCAGCGCGATCCCGACCAGCCCGACCCGGAGGCCCCCGAGGGGCACCACCATGCGGTCGCGCAGGCCGGGGAGCGGGCGGCCGCCCTCGTCGCGCAGGTTGGCGGCCAGCACCGGGAAGGTCGCCTCGCCCATGCGCTGGGCGAAGATGGCCGGGCCGAAATCGAACTCGTGGTTGCCCGGCACGAAGACGTCCGGGGGGGCGATGTTGAGGAGTTCGATGATGTGCGCGCCGCGGTCGATCCCCGACATCAGCGAGGGCGAGAGCGTGTCGCCCGCGTGGACGTAGAGCAGCGGCACGCCGCGGGCCCGCTCGGCCTTCACGATGGCGGCGAGGCGCGCGAAGCCGCCCCGGCCGTCGGCTTCGGCCATCTGGTAGAGGTCGTTGACGAGGAGCAGGGTGAAGGTCGGATCGGATGCCGGCGCCGGTGCGGCCGCGGCCGTGCCACCGAGGCCGGCGGCGAGGCCCGCTCCGAGGCCGAGGCCGAGCGTCTGGCGGCGGTTGGGGCTCGTCATGGCAGGCGTCTCGCGGGGCGGGCGGCGCGATGCCGCCACGGGGCACCCCGTATTTAAGATACCGTCGACGAAGGTGCTACGACGGCGGACCCGGCGCGTGCGAGGGCCCGGCCCGCTTGTCAGTCGTCAGCGCGACACGAAGGTGTCGCGTACGGCCTTGGCGTTGCGGCGAAGCATCGGCCAGAGCCAGGCGCCGGAGACGAGGAAGACCACGGGCGGCGTCGGCTTCAGCTCGACGGCGAGGCGCCGGGCGAGGCCGGGGCAGGCCAGGGCGACCGGCGGCGCGTCGGTCTTGGCGTAGACCACGGTGGTGTCCTCGCGCGGGTAGTCCGGGTGCGGCACGAGACCGGCCCGGCGCGCCATGAGGTCGAAGGTCTCGCGCACGAAGCCGTGGACATGGGCGAAGTGGAAGCGCTCGTGCGGCGGCTTGCCGGTGGTAGCCATGTCGGGCACGGCCGCGAAGAGCACGCCGTCGGGTCTGAGCCAGCGGGACAGGCGCTCCATCACGTCGGCGGGGTCGCGCAGGTGTTCGAGCACGTGCCGGGTCGTGACGACGTCGAAATGTCCTTCCGGAAAACGCTCGTCGCCGGCATCGTCCAGCACCTCGACCCCGTGATGGGTGCGGGCGTAGTTGGCGTAGTCCCGGCCCGGCTCGATACCGATGGCCTCACAGCCCCGCGCGCGGGCCTCGGCCAGGAACTCGCCCGAGCCCGAGCCGAAATCGAGCACGCGGGCGCCCGGCTTCAGCTTGGGGGCCAGGAGTTCGGCGCGGCCGGCGGCCTCGCGGGCCGAGCGCTTGAGGTGGACGCGGGGCGGGCCGCCCGCGAAGGCGAGCTGGTAATCAGCCCGGTAGGCGTCGGCGTAGTAGGCGGACAGCTCGGCCGGGGTCGGCATCGGATCGGTGCGGATCAGGCCGCACTGGGTGCAGGCGACGGAGGTCAGGCGCTTCAGCCGGCGGTCGCTCTCGGCGATCGTCACGGAATCCGCCGAGCCACAGAGATTGCAGGCGGTCGGCCCCCCCGTATAGGGATAGCCGGTGAAGGGCATGAAGTGGTTGAGGAAGTACCGGGGAGACGGCATGTCGCGCCTTCATCCATCGCGTGATCGCTGGAAGGCTCCGTGCTCTAGATAGATATCCCCAACGACACAACCTTTGTGAACCCGCCGCTCTCAAGCGCTCATCTCCAGAGCGATACGGAAACCCGATGAACGAACGCGTCGCACCGCCGCTCCCGCAGGATGGCCTGTCGCTCCGGACCCAGGCGTCCCTGCCGCAGGGCGCGCCCCTGCCGACCGAGCATCCGCCTGTGCGCTGGGGCCGCGTCGGCGTGCTCCTGATGAATCTCGGCACGCCGGAGGGCACGAGCTACTGGCCGATGCGCCGCTACCTCAAGGAGTTCCTCTCCGACCGCCGGGTGATCGAGGTCCCGCGCCTGATCTGGTGGCCGCTCCTCAACCTCGTCATCCTGACGAAGCGCCCGGGGCCGAAGGGCCGCGAC
Organism: Methylobacterium sp.; assembly: GCF_019750675.1. Taxonomy (GTDB): domain Bacteria; phylum Pseudomonadota; class Alphaproteobacteria; order Rhizobiales; family Beijerinckiaceae; genus Methylobacterium. Next base: position 11,547 of record NZ_JAIEOF010000252.1, on the reverse strand, counting down.
TACGCGTCCGTCTGGAACAACGAGCGCGACGAGGGCCCCCTGAAGACCATCACCCGCGGCCAGGCCGAGCGCCTGCAGGCGGCGATGGGTGATTCGGTGGTGGTCGACTGGGCCATGCGCTACGGCAAGCCGGAGGTTTCGGTGCGCATCCAGGCGCTCCTCGACCAGGGCTGCGACCGCATCCTCCTGGTGCCGCTCTATCCCCAGTACGCCGCCGCGACCTCGGCCACCGCCTGCGACCAGGCCTTCAAGGCCCTGATGCAGATGCGCTGGCAGCCGACGGTCCGCGTCTCGCCGCCCTATCACGACGACCCCGTCTACATCGACGCGATGGCGACCTCGATCCGCGAGGGCCTGGCCAAGCTCGACTTCGAGCCCGAGGTGATCCTGACCTCGTTCCACGGGGTGCCGAAGAGCTACCTCCTCAAGGGCGACCCCTACCATTGCCAGTGCGTGAAGACGGGCCGCCTGATCCGCGAGGCGCTCGGCTTCTCGACCGAGAAGATGCGCACCACCTTCCAGTCGCGCTTCGGCAACGAGGAATGGCTGCGGCCCTATACCGACGAGACGGTGCAGACGCTCGCCAAGAGCGGGGTGAAGCGCATGGCGATCGTGGCGCCCGGCTTCACCGCCGACTGCCTCGAGACCCTGGAGGAGCTCGACGGCGAGAACCGCCACTACTTCGAGGACAATGGCGGCGAGCGCTTCGCCTACATCCCCTGCCTCAACGACAGCGACCTCGGCATGCGGGTGATCGAGACCGTGGTCCGGCGCGAGTTGCAGGGCTGGGTCTAGGCATCCGTGAGTGGGGGCAGTCGCCAAGCGCGAGGGCGGTTGCTACTAGGGCCGGCGACGAAGCGGCAGGCGACACGATGACGAGACCGGAGGCAGGCGGGGGAACCGCCGGCGAACAATCGCAGGATCACCTGCGCCTGCTCAGCCATTTCCAGGAGGCCGGCTACGGCGCCGTGACGCCGCCGGTGCTGCAGCCGGTGGAGCCCTTCCTCGAATTGTCGGGCGAGGACATCCGCCGGCGCATCTTCGTGACGCAGGACGCCTCGGGCGCCGAGCTCTGCCTCAGGCCGGAATTCACGATCCCGGTCTGCCGCCACCACCTCGCGCGCACGCCCAAATTCTCAACGCCCAACGGTTCGCCGCAGGGCGCCGACTACAGCTATCTCGGACCCGTCTTCCGGCTGGCCGGCGACGAGCCGGACGAGTTCCTCCAGGCCGGCATCGAGTCGGTCGGGCGCACCGACACGCCGGCCGCCGACGCGGAGGTGATCGGCCTCGCCCTGGAAGGCCTTGCCCTGATGGGCCGCAGCGACATCGCGATCCGCCTCGGCGACATGGGCCTCGTCGACGCCCTGCTCGACGCCCTCAACGTGCCCCCCACCGCCAAGCGCCGGACGCTGCGCGCCCTGGCGGCGGGCCGCTCCCTCGACGCGATCACCAACGGCCTGCGCGCGGAGGACCCGCATGCGGGTCTGCTGGCCGCGATCCAGGGCCAGGACCCGAAGGGCGTGCGCGCCTTCGTGGAGGACGTGCTGTCGATCGCCGGCATCTCGCGGGTCGGCGGCCGCAGCGCCGGCGAGATCGCCGAGCGCTTCCTCGCCAAGGCCGCCGCGCAGGCGAGCGGCGGCTCCGGCCTCAATTCCGAGAACCGCGCCGTCATCGAGCGCTACCGCGCCATCGCGGGCGACCCCGACAGCGCGGCGGCGGCGGTGCGCGCCCTGGTGAAGGAGGCCGGCCTCGACCATCCGCCCCTCGATGCGGCCCTCGACCTGTTCGAGGAGCGCACCGGCTTCATGGCCGCCCGGGGCCTTCCCGTGGAGCGCTTCCGCTTCTCCGGCGGCTTCGCCCGCAACCTCGACTACTACACCGGCTTCATCTTCGAGGGCACGGCGCCGGGCACGACGGCGCCCCTGGTGGGCGGCGGCCGCTACGACGGGCTGCTCCAGCACCTCGGCAGCCCCGTGCCGGTGCCCGCCGTCGGCTGCGCCGTCTGGCTCTCGCGGGTGGCCGCCGATGCCTCGAACCCGAAGGACGCGACCGTTGGCTGAACCGGATTCCCTCGTCCTGGCGGTTCCCTCCAAGGGCCGGCTGCAAGAGAACGCCGCCGCCTTCTTCGCCCGCGCCGGCCTCAAGCTCGCCCAGAACACCGGCGCCCGCGACTATCGCGGAAAACTCGTCGGCGTGCCCGGCGTCGAGGTGCGCTACCTCTCGGCCTCCGAGATCGCGGCGCAGCTCGCCAGCGGCGCGGCCCATCTCGGCATCACCGGCGAGGACCTGATCCGCGAGTCGCTGCCCGACGCGCGCGGCCAGGTCGAGCTCCTGACGCCGCTCGGCTTCGGCCAGGCCACGGTCGTCGTCGCCGTGCCCCAGGCCTGGATCGACGTGCGCGCCATGAGCGACCTCGACGAGGTCGCGGCCGAGATGCGGGTGCGCCACGGCCAGCGCCTGCGCATCGCCACGAAGTACATCAACCTCACCCGCCGGTTCTTCGCCGAGCACGGGGTCGCGGACTATCGCATCGTCGAGAGCCTGGGCGCCACCGAGGGCGCGCCGGCGGCGGGCTCGGCCGAAATCATCGTCGACATCACCACCACGGGGGCGACGCTCGCCGCCAACGCCCTGAAGATCCTGGAGGACGGGATCATCCTGCGCTCGGAGGCGAACCTCGTCGCCTCCCTGAACGCGCCCTGGGGCGAGCCCCAGCGCCGGGCCCTGCGCGCCGTGCTCGGCCGCATCCAGGCCGAGGAGCGGGCGCGGACCACCCGCGAGGTCCGCGCAGCCATGCCGGACGACGGCGACATCGATCTGGCCGGCATCGCCGCCCTGCACGATGCCGCGCTGCCCTACGGCGCCCCGGAGGGCCGGGGCGGCGAGATGGTGCTGCACTGCCCCGTCGACGCGGTGTTCGATCTCGCCGACGCCCTGGTCAAGGCCGGCGCCGGGGCCGTGAACGTGCGCAAGATCGACTACGCCTTCACGCCCGACAACCCGCTGATGGACCGGCTGCTGAGCCGTCTCGGTTGATGTCCGCCGGCCCTTACAGCGGCCCCTGCTTGGCGAACTCCGAGAACACCGCCCGCAGGGTCTTCAGCCGGCCCTCGTAGGATTGCTTGAGGCAGCCAGTGTCGGCGCCGCAGGTGCGGCGCTCCGTGAGCCAAGCCTCCTGGTCCTCGCGCAGCTTGGCGTTGCCGCCCATGGGCAGCATGGCCCGCAGGATCTCGAAGCGCGTCGCCATCTCGACGTCGAGGTCGTTGAGGGGGAGGTGCGCGCAGATCGCCTTCTCGTCGGGCGTCTCGGCCTTGTCGCAGGGGAAGCTCGCGGCGGAAGCCGGGGCGGAGGCCAGCGTCAGCAGAAGGGTGCCGAGAAGGAAGCGGGGAAATCGGGTCATGCCGGGCCTCATGGGGTGAAGTCGATCCTGAGCAGGGTTCGCAAAAGTGGTTGCCGGTTCTGCGGCTGAAACCTGCGACATATCTAAAGAGCTGAGCAGGGTGACGCGTTGGCTTGCCACACGCGAACCTGCTTAGAACGCGAGCAAGCCCCGGTTCCGCAGCCGCGCCAGGAGCGGCAGCAGCGGAAGGCCGAGGATCGTGGAATGGTCGCCCGCGATCTCCGAGAACAGGTGGATGCCGAGGCCTTCGAGCTGGTAGCCGCCGACGCTGGCCCGAACCGTGTCGGCGCCCGCCAGATCCACGTAGGCCGCGATCTGTCGCGGATCGAGGGGCCGCATCGTCAGGCGGGCCGTCGCCACGAAGCGCTCGGCCACGGCGCCGTCCACCGCCAGGGCCACGGCGGAATGCAGGGCGTGGCTTCGCCCGGCGAGGCGCCCGATCTGGTCGCGGGCCGCGGCGAGATCCGCCGGCTTGTGGAACAGCGTCCCGTCGCAATCGAGCACCTGATCGGCGCCGATCACCACGCGGCCAGGCCGGCGCGCCGCCACGGCACCCGCCTTCGCCTCCGCCAGCCGCAGCGCCAGGGCGTCGGGCGCCAAGCCGGCGCAGGCCGCCTCCACGGCGCGCTCGTCCACCCCCGGCGCCTCGGTCTCCACGATGAGGCCCGCCCCTTCGAGGAGGCCGCGCCGGGTCGGGCTGGTGGAGGCGAGCAGCAGGGGCTGGGCCCCGCGCCAGAGGGTCGCGCTCATGGGAGCCGTGGTCATGGGAGCCCCGGTTTCAGGATGCGATGAACTTGAGGCGGTGCTCGCGGTGCAGGTCGAGAATCGCGGCGGCCGTCTCCTCGATGGAGCGCCGCGTCACGTCGATGGTCGGCCAGCGGTGCTTGGCGCAGAGCCGGCGGCAGGCCGCGATCTCGTCGGCCACGGCGCTGCGGTCGACATAGAGCGAGGAATCGTCGGCTTTCAGGCTGAGCAGCCGGTTCTGGCGGATCTGCACGATGCGCTCGGGGCTGGCCAGCAGCCCGACGAGGAGGGGTTTTCGCGCGTTCTCGAGGCTCTCGGGCAGGGGCATGCCCGGCACCAAGGGGAAGTTCGCGGTCTTCAGGCCGCGATTGGCGAGGTAGATCGCGGTCGGGGTCTTCGAGGTGCGGCTGACGCCGATGAGGATCACGTCCGCCTCGTCCACGTTGGGCGGCAGGTTGCCGTCGTCGTGCAGGAGCGTGAAGTTCATCGCATCGATGCGCTTGAAGTACTCGGCGTTGAGCATGTGCTGGGCGCCGGGCCGGGCCGTCGAATCCGCACCGAGATAGGATTGCAGCAGGGCATGCACCGGCTGCAGCACCGAGAGGCAGGGCGAGCCGGTCTCGCGGCAGGCCGCCTCCAGGCGCTCGGTGAGGTCGTGCCCCACCAGGGTGTAGAGCACGAGGCCGGGCGCGGCCTCGATCTCGGAGATCACCCGCTCCAGCTGCGGCCCCGAGCGCACCAGGGGATAGACGTGCTCGATCGCCGAGATGCCCTCGTACTGGGCGGCGGCCGCGCGACCCACGTTGATGAGGGTCTCCCCGGTCGAATCCGACACGAGGTGCAGGTGAAAATAGCTACGGCTCATCGAGGGGCAGTCTCCTCCGGCCTCGCGGCCAGGACCGCGTGCGGTCTTGTCCACCGGGCACGGTCAGGGGAGTCGATAAGGGTGGATAAGCCGGCTTCGTCGAGGGGTCCAGCCGGTCCCTGCCCCGTCTTGTCGACTCCGGCGTCAACACCCGATCGAACCGGCGCCGTTCCGGCGCGGGTTTGGGAGAATCCGGGAGCGCGGTGCGCACCTCGTCCGTCGGGCGCACGCAAGGCACTGTTGCACATCGCCTATCCGGGACATTGGACCCAATCCGTTAAAGCCTGCTTAACGCCGTGGCGGCGGGGACGCCCTGTGGACGGTTTTCCGCTCCCGCGTTGAGCCCCTCTAAAAGAAAAAACAGAGTCCTAGAATCTCTCTTTCCTTTTAGAAGGCCGGTGTAGGGACGACGTCCGGAGCGCCTCTGCGACGAACCGAAGGGAAGGGGTTTTCGAGGGGAGGACATCCGACGCTTCGGTGCTACAACCCGCTCCCAAGGGATCGGGACGTCGGAGATCGGATGAGCCAGGCTGTTGCAGAGGACCGCGGTGAAACCGACCGCGTGGTCCTGCGGGTTCTCGCAGGCGAGGCGCAGAGCCGCCCCCCCGCCTGGATGATGCGCCAGGCCGGGCGCTACCTGCCGGAATACCGTGAGGTCCGGGCCCGGGCCGGCTCCTTCCTCGACCTCTGCTACAATCCGGACTTCGCCACCGAGGTGACGCTGCAGCCGATCCGGCGCTTCGGCTTCGAGGCCTCGATCCTGTTCTCCGACATCCTCGTGATCCCGGACGCCCTCGGCCAGAACGTGCGCTTCGTCGAAGGGGAGGGGCCCCGCCTCGACGCCATGGCGGGCCGGGCCGAATTCGAGCGCCTGCGCGAGGCCGGCGACCCCGCGATTTTCGCGCACCTGGCCCCGGTCTTCGAGACCGTGCGGCGCCTGCGGGCGCAACTGCCGAACGAGACCACGCTGCTCGGCTTCTGCGGCGCGCCCTGGACGGTGGCGAGCTACATGATCGGCGGGCGCGGCACGCCGGACCTCGCCCCCGCCCGGGCGCTCGCCCGTCACGACACCGCCCTGGTGGAGGCGCTGATCGACCGCCTCGTCACGGTGCAGACCGAGTATCTCGTGCGCCAGCTCGAGGCCGGGGCCGACGCGGTGCAGATCTTCGAATCCCATGCCGGCGCCCTGCCCGACGCGCGCGGCGCGGGCGAGCCCTCCGAGGAGGCGGTCAACGACGTTTCCGAGAGCGCTCTGCCGGAAGCCGGCGCGCGCGATGCCCTGACGCGCTGGTCCCTCCAGCCGATCGCCCGGATGATCGCCGGGGTCCGGGCCCGCGTGCCGGGCGCGAAGATCATCGTGTTCGCGCGCGGCTCCGGCCTCGACGGCCATGCCCGCGTGGTGCCCGAAACCGCCGCCGACGCGGTCGGCGTCGACTGGTCGGTGGACCTCAAGGCCCTGCGCGACCGGGTGCCCGCCACCACGGTGACCCAGGGCAACGTCCATCCCGAGACCCTGATCGAGGGGGGCGCGGCCCTCGACGCGGCGGTGGACGGGGTGCTGGCCGCCACGGACGGCCTGCCGCACATCTTCAACCTCGGCCACGGCATCACGCCGCAGACGCCGATCGCGCATGTGGAGCGCATGCTGGCCCGGCTCCGGGGCTGAGGCGTGGACAGCCTCTACCCCTGGCTCAAGGCCGGGCATCTCGTCTCGCTCATCTCCTGGATGGCGGCGATGCTCTACCTGCCGCGCCTGTTCGTCTATCACGCCGCCCTGGTGCCGGGGCCGCATGCGGCGGCCCAGTCCGAGACCTTCAAGGTCATGGAGCGGCGCCTCTTGAAGGCGATCATGACCCCGGCGATGATCGCCACCTGGATCTTCGGACTGATCCTGGCCTGGATGAGCGGCTACTACGCGGCAGGCTGGCTCCAGGCGAAGTTCGTCCTGGTGCTGGCCATGAGCGGCGTCCACGGCTGGCTCGCCCGGATGGTCAAGGACTTCGCGGCCGACCGGAACACGCGGGGCCACAAGTTCTACCGGGTGCTCAACGAGGTGCCGACGCTCCTCATGATCGTGATCGTGATCCTGGCCGCCGTGAAGCCGAGTTTCGGGTGAGCGGTCCCAATCAGCGCGTTTCCCGCGAGGGAGGACGCGTTCCCCGCCCCGCACGGGGCAGGGACAGGACTGAACCGAGGCGGACCTGATGGCCGAGCACGCGCACGATCACCACGACCACAGCCACGCGCACGGGGGCGGCGGGCATTCCCATGGGGGCCATTCCCATGCGCCGGCCAGCTTCGGGCGGGCGTTCGCCATCGGCATCGCCCTGAACATCGCCTTCGTGATCATCGAGGCGATCTACGGTTTCGCCAGCGAGTCCATGGCCCTGGTGGCGGATGCCGGCCACAACCTCTCGGACGTGCTCGGGCTCATCGTCGCCTGGATCGCCTCGGTGCTGGTCAAGCGCGCGCCCACCGCCCGCTTCACCTACGGCCTGCGCGGTTCCTCGATCCTCGCCGCCCTGTTCAACGCGGTCTTCCTGCTGGTGGCCACCGGCGCCATCGCGTGGGAGGCCGTCGCCCGCCTGATCGCCCCCGAGCCGCAGCCGGTGGCGGGCCTGACCGTGATGGTGGTGGCCGGCATCGGCATCCTCATCAACGGGGCCACCGCCTGGCTCTTCGCCTCGGGCAGCAGCGACATCAACATCCGGGGTGCCTACCTGCACATGGTGGCGGATGCCGCCGTCTCGGCCGGCGTGGTGATCACCGGCCTGATCATCGTGCTGACGGGGGCGGCCTGGATCGACCCCGTGGTCAGCCTCGTCATCGCCGGCCTGATCGTCTGGGCGACCTGGGGCCTGCTGCGCGACAGCGTGGTGATGTCCCTCTCGGCGGTGCCCCCCGGCATCGACCCGGCGGCGGTGGGCGCCTACCTGCGGGGGCGCCCCGGCGTCGCCGACCTGCACGACCTCCACATCTGGTCGATGAGCACCACCGACATCGCCCTGACGGCCCACCTCGTCATGGCGGAACGCCACCCGGGCAACGCCTTCCTCAACACCGCCGCCACCGAGCTGAAGGCCCGCTTCGGCATCGCGCACGCCACGCTTCAGATCGAGGAAGCCGGCGGCCCCGCCTGCATCCTGGCCGGAGACTGCACCCCATGACCCGCGCCTTCGTCGTCGGCCATCCGATCGCGCATTCGCGCTCGCCCCTGATCCACGGACACTGGCTGCACGAACACGGCATCGCGGGCAGCTACGAGCGGATCGACGTGTCGCCCGAGGCCTTTCCGGCCTTCCTGGCCTCCTTGCGCGAGAACGGGTTCGCCGGCGGCAACGTCACCATCCCGCACAAGGAGGCCGCCTTCCGGCTGGTGGAGTCGCTCACTCCGCGCGCGGAAAAAATCGGGGCGGTCAACACCCTGTTCTTCGACGGGTCCGAGCGCCTCTGCGGCGACAACACCGACGCGCCGGGCTTCATCGCCCATCTCGACCAGACCCTCGGGTCGGACTGGACCGAACGGGGCGCCGGCACCGCCCTGGTGCTCGGCGCCGGGGGCGCCGCCCGCGCCATCGTGGTCGGCCTGCTGGAGCGTGGCCTCTCCCGGATCCGGGTCGCCAACCGCACGCTGGACCGGGCCGAGGCCCTGGTGGCCCTCGACCCCGCCCGGGTCGAGGCGGTGAGCTGGCTGGACCTGCCCGCCGCCCTGGCGCGCACGGGGCTCCTCGTGAACACCACCTCGCTGGGCATGGTCGGCCATCCGCCCCTCGTCCTCGATCTCTTCGACTTGTCCCGGGACGCCGCCGTCGCCGACATCGTCTACGCGCCCCTGGAGACGCCGCTGCTTGCCGCCGCGCGGGCGCGCGGCCTGTCGGCGGTGGACGGCCTCGGCATGCTGCTGCACCAGGCGGTGCCGGGCTTCGCCCGCTGGTTCCGGGTCACCCCGAGCGTGACGCCGGAGTTGCGCGCCCGCATCGTCGCGGACCTCGCATGACCCGTCCCCGCATCCTCGGCCTCACCGGCTCGATCGGCATGGGCAAGTCCGCCACCGCCGCGATGTTCGCCCGCCACGGCGTGCCGGTGCACGATGCGGATGCCGTCGTGCACGCCCTCTACGCGGCCGGTGGCGCGGCCGCCCCCGCCATCGGCGCGGCCTTTCCCGGCACTTTGGCGCCGGACGGCGCGGTGGACCGGACGCGCCTGCGCGAGGCCGTACTCGGATCGCCGGAGCGCCTGGCCGCTCTGGAGGCCCTGGTCCACCCCCTGGCCCAGGCGGCGGCGAGCGATTTCCTCGCCCGCCACGCCGACGCGCCCCTGGTGCTCCTCGACATCCCGCTGCTGTTCGAGACCGGCGCCGAGGCGCGCTGCGACGCGGTGCTGGTCGTCACCGCGCCCCTGGAGGTGCAGCGCGCCCGGGTGCTCGCCCGCCCCGGCATGGATGCGGCGACCTTCGAGGCGATCCGCGCCAAGCAGCTGCCCGATGCCGAGAAGCGCGCGCGGGCCGACTTCGTCCTCGACACCAGCCTCGGCTTCGCGCACGCCGAGGCGGAGGTCGCGGCGATCATCCGGCGCCTGAGCGGGAACACGAGCGCGCCTTGACGCCGTCTTAGGAGGGCGCATGGTCCGGTGGCGGAACGCCACCTGTCAGGACCCTTCGATGCTGCGCGAGATCGTTCTCGACACCGAGACCACCGGTACGGACGCCAAGAACGGCGACCGCCTCATCGAGATCGGCTGCGTCGAGCTGATCAACCACGTCCAGACCGGACGCTCCTACCACCAGTTCGTCAACCCGACCCGACCGGTCTCTCAGGGCGCCTTCGCGGTGCACGGGATCTCCGACGCCTTCCTGGCCGACAAGCCGCGCTTCGCCGACATCGTCGACGCGTTCCGCGACTTCTGCGGCGACGCGCCCCTAGTGATCCACAACGCGCCCTTCGACGTCGGCTTCCTCAACATGGAATACGCCCGCCTCGGCGCGGCCGCGCCCCCGCCCATCGATCTGGCCGACGTCGTCGACACCCTCCAGCTCGCCCGCCGCAAGCACACGGGGGCGGCCAACAACCTCGACGCCCTGTGTTCGCGCTACGGCATCGACACCACGCGGCGGACCAAGCACGGCGCTCTCCTCGACGCGCAGATCCTGGCGGAGGTCTATGTCGAGCTACTCGGCGGCAAGCAGACCAGCCTCGGTCTCGCCATGGTCGAGACCCACGATCCGGTCGCCCTCCTGGACGGCGCCGGAGAGAGCCTGCCGGCGGGGCCGCGCCGGCTGCGCCACCGCCTGACGGAGGCCGAGCGCGCCGCCCACGAGGCGTTCATCGCCACCCTCGGCGGCAACGCGGTCTGGCGCAGCTATCTCGGCGAGGACGGGGCGGCGTGATCCCGGGCGAACATTCCTCGCGGCCCGGGGTTAACGAGTCCGAGGGAACCGAGTCCCGTCACACCATCGTCGCGCCCGACGATTGTGCGATGCAAAACAATTCACATTGCAACGCGGGATGAGCCTCCCATATACCATCCAGGTGGATGGTACTGGGAAGGTGTGATGTTGGATCTCGTCGACAAGCCGAAGGCCGCGATCCGGGTCGGCGATACCGAGAAGGTCACGATCAATCTCGGCTTCGTGGACCTCGGTCACATCGACCTGCTCGTCTCGGAAAGCGTCTACGCCAACCGGAGCGACTTCATCCGCACCGCCGTGCGCAACCAGATCGCGCGCCACGGCGAGGTCACGCGCCAATCCGTGGCCCGCAAGGGCGTCGAACTCGGGTTGCGCCGCTACGACAAGGCCGAACTCGAGGCGGCGCGCGCGAGCGGGATCCGCCTCGACATCCGGGTGCTGGGCCTGGCCAGCATCGCCCCCGACGTCAGCCCCGAACTCGCCCGCGATGCCATCGCGTCGATCGAGGTGATGGGCAGCCTGCAGGCGACGCCGGACGTGAAGGCCGCCCTGGCCGATCGGCTCCTCTGAAGACGAGGCCGATGCGGCCGGTCGATCCCTGAGCGAAACCGAACCCCGTCGCTTCGAAGGAAATCTTCGGGGTTCGTAAGACAGCGTGTCTCCCCGCGTTCCCGACCTCGCATGGTTCGGCCTCGCGCCGAATTGGAAAGCGAAACCCATGACCGATCCTTCGAACCGGCTGCAGGACCGCCTCGCCGACATGATGGAGGCGACACGCCTCACGGCCGCCGGGCGCCTGCAGGACGCCACGGATCTTCTCCAGCGCGGCTTGAACGGGATGGGCCAGCCCGGCGCCCATTCCGCCGGATCGCCGACGCCCGGCCCAGGGCGCGGGGCGGCGAGTGCCCCCCACACCATCGACCTCGTGGCCGAGCGCATCGAGACCGCCTCGGGGCCTGAGCGCACCGGCGCCAAGGCGAAGGCGGCGCCGGCCGCCGCACCGGAGGAGGCGCCCCTCGCCGCGATCCTCCCCGAGAAGCTGCGCAAGGTCGTCGAGACCGTGACGCGCGGCATCGCCCCCGTGCTCGGGGGCCTCGGCAAGGCCGGGCGCGGGGGGAGCCAGAACGC
>NZ_JAIEOF010000266.1 GCF_019750675.1 Methylobacterium sp. | reverse complement strand
TGGCGGAGACGGAGGGATTCGAACCCTCGATACCCCTTTCGGGGTATGCTCATTTAGCAAACGAGTGCCTTCAGCCGCTCGGCCACGTCTCCGCAGGCCGCCGATCTAGAATTTCGCACCGGGCGGGTCAAGCGACGTTTCGCGGCATACGGCAGAATGTCGGCGCGATGCGTCGTGCTGGACACGCCTCAGGCCTGGACGAGGCGCTTGCGCTGCACCTTTCCGTTGGGTGTGCGGGGGAGGGCATCGAGGAAGCGCACGGCGCGCGGGCACTTGTAGGCGGCGAGCCGCTCGCGGCACCAGGCCATCAGGGCCTCCGCATCCACCGTCGCGCCTGGGGTGCGGACCACGAAGGCCGCGATGACCGTGAGGTCCGCGCGCACCGCGAGCTCCGTGACGCCGACCTCGGCCACCTCCGGATGGACCGCGAGCACCCCCTCGACCTCGTTGGGCGAGACCCGGTACCCGAGGGCGTTCATGAGGTCGTCGTTGCGGCCGTGGAAGGTCAGGTAGCCGTCCGCGTCGAGGCTGGCGAGATCGCCGCCGGCGAACCAGTCCCCCCGCATCACGGCGGCCTCCTCCTCCGGCCGGTTCCAGTAACCGAGCATCAGGCCGGGCTCGGTGCGATGCACGGCCAACAAACCGATCGCGCCGGCGGGCAACGGCTCGGGCGGCCCGTCGACGGGCAGGATCGCGACGCGGCGGCCGGGCTGGGGCTTGCCCGGGGACCCGGCACGGACGGGCACGGTCGGGCCGCTCGACACGTAGGTCGAGATCTCGCTCATGCCGAGCGCCTCGTAGAGGGGCTTGCCGGTGGCGGCCTGCCAGGCGGCCAGGAGCTCGGGCGACAGCGCCTCGCCCGCCGTCACGCCGTGGCGCAGGGCGCCGAGATCCTGGGCCGTGAGGTCGCCGTATTTGAGGATCTGGCGGTAGAGGCTCGGCACGGCGGCGAACAGGGTCGCCCGGTGCCGTGCGATCAGGCTCGGCCAGAGCGCCGGGTCGCGCGGCCCGTCGTAGAGCACCGCGGTGGCGCCGCAGGCCCAGGGGTCCGTGATGCCGACGCCGAGGGTGTAGGTCCAGTTCATGGTGCCGGCATGCAGCATCACGTCCGTCTCGGAGAGCCCGAGCCAGTGTGCGTGCATCGGGCGCCGCCCGCGAATGGCCCGGTGCGCGTGCAGCACGCCCTTCGGGCGGCTCGTCGTGCCGGAGGTGTAGACCAGCGTCGCCGGATCGTCGGCCCGGGTGTCGGCGTAATCGGCGATCGGAGGCCCCGCCTTCATGGCGGCGATGTCGGCCGGTCCGAGCCGGATGCACGACCCGAGGCCCGCCGGATCGACCGGGTTCGCCTCCCCGACCACGACCGCGGCGGCACCGGAATTCTCGAGCAGGAAGGCGGCCTCCGCCGGTGTCAGCTGGGGCGAGGAAGGCAGCGCGACGAGGCCGGCGGCGAGCGCCCCGAAATACACGAGGACGTAATCCGCCTCGTTGCCCATGCGGATCATCACCCGCGCACCCCGCGGCAATCCGAGGTCGCGCAGGCCCGCCGCGATCCCCCGCACCGCGCGATCGGCCTCGCCGAAGGTCAGGGTCCTGACGTCCGAGCCGGCGCCCGCCATGACCAGCGCGACCTTGTCCGCGCGAAGGCGGGCATTCTCGGCCAGGCAGTGGCGCGCGCCGTTGAAGCGGTCTGCGGTGGTGGTGGTGTCGGGCGCTGATGACAAGGTCTGGGGCTCCGTGATCTCGACGACCCTACGGATGCGCAAACCAAGTCTCCGCACAAGTGCGAAGCGCCGCTCAGGCGGTGATCTCCCGGGCCGCCGTCAGCATCTCCTTCATCGCATCCGAGGCGGCCTGGTAGGCAGGCGTCCCGATATCCCAGTTGCTGACCTTGATGGCCTCGATCACCTTGCCGGCTTCCGTAAGCGCCCGGGCTTCCGCCGCGGCGAAGCGCGGGAAGGCCGGGTGAGATGCGGGCGCGGAGCCCGCGAGCCGCGCGGCGATGCTGTCACCGGGCCGGCCCGTCAGCGTGGCGACGGCGGCATCCGGCTGGGCGAGCCCGACGAGGATGCGCGCGAGCTTGCGCTTCCAGGCGCCCACATCGGCGGGGAGCCGGACGAGGGGATAGAAGGACGACGGGTGCGCAGCCGCGTCGAGGACGCCCTGGCCGCTGGTCTCGGCGCGGACCAGGCGCGTGGTGATCTTCTCGATCTCCTCGTGGGTCTTGGCCGCCTTGCCGGCGATGCTCTGTACGCTGTTGGAAATCTCTCCGGTGGCGGCGCGCTGCTGGCTCAGCATCTGCGAGATCGCCTGGTTCATGTCGCTCGCCTGCGCGATGCGCCCGTTGGCGTCGGCGATGCGCTGCTCGAGTTGGTCGACGATGGTGCGGCCCGAACTGATGGCCCCCCGGCTCTCGCCGACGGCATTCGAGATGGTGACCATCTCGGTGGTGAGGGTGCTCAGCAGGGCGCGGATCTGTCCGGTCGACTTGGCGGTCTGGGCCGAGAGCGCCTTGACCTCGGCGGCGACGACCGCGAAGCCCCGGCCCGCCTCGCCGGCCCGCGCCGCCTCGATGGTGGCGTTCAGCGCCAGCAGGTTGGTCTGCGCCGAGATCGCCGCGATGGCGGTGGCCATGACCTCGATCTGGGCGATGGCGTGCTCCAGCACCGTGACCCGCTCCACGATCTGGCCCGTGCGGGCGTCGATCTCCTGCATGGCGGCGCGTGCCTGCTGCGCATCGCCGATGCAGGCCTGCATCGCCGAGAGGGCGTCCTGCGCGACGGTGACGGCCGTGTCGGAGGTTTGGGCGACCTCGGCGACGGAGGCGGCCATCTCCTCCGTGGCCCCCGCGATGGTCTGCGTGGCGCGCGCGACCTCACCGACGTCGTAGGTCATCCACCCGGTGTTGGTGGCGGCTTCCGAGGCTTCCCGCGCCAGGGCGGCGGTGCTGCCGAGGCTGTGCAGGAGGGCCTTGTCCCGCCCGGCCCGGAGGCCCTCGAGTGCGCCCCGCAGCGGCCCTTCGGGCAATTCGACCGCCGTGAGGTCCGGGTTCGCGAGCAGGCTTTCCACGGCCTTCACCAGCCGCCCCTCCTCGGTATCGGCGACGGGCTCCGATGCAGCGGCAGCGTGGAGCTGCTTCCGGTCAGAACGTGCGAACGAGAATCCGAGCATCGGGGGCCAATCCAGGTGGTGTTTCACAGAGCCTAAGCCAGACACTATTAAGACCCCCTTATCCGCCCCGAACTCCGGTTTCGAAGCTCTCACACGCGCAAGGGCAGTTTTCGTCGCGTGGCCAGATCTGCAATGCAACAACACGATCGGGGTCCGCCGAACCGAACCGTGGGGATGCTGGTGTCGCCCTTTCCAGCGTGTTCACCGCCCTCCCTCGAGTACACACGGAACCATGCGCAACCAATGATTGTCCAGGCCACGGCCTTCGAGCGCAGACCTCGGTATGGCGGTGCTGACCGGGCGGCGCTCACACGCCGCCGCCCTGACCTCATTCCGATCGGCCACCGATCCGACGGCTCCGCCGCGCGCCCTCCGGCGGGGGTGGCAGGCGCGCTCAGGCCAAGCGCGAGAGCATCATCTCCCGGGGCCCGATCAGTCCGGCCTTGCGCTCGATCAGGGTCGGTGGCGGCACCGGCGCCTCGATCGTGCAGACCACGCCGGTTGCGGCGAAGACGAGCCGGACCTCGCCGTCGAGCTCGCGGGCGAGGCTGCGCTCGATCAGCCGGGAGCCGAAGCCCGTTCGGGTCGGCGGCACCACGGGTGGGCCTCCGTGCTCGCTCCAGCGCAGGTTCAGGCGGGTCTCGGCTTCGCGATCCACCGTCCAGGCGATGGTGACGGTCCCGCCTTCCTGGGAGAGGGCCCCGTACTTCACCGCGTTTGTTCCGAGTTCGTGCAGCGCCATCGCGATGGAGAGGGCGAGGCGGGGGGGAAGGCGAAGGGCCGGGCCCGAGACGTGGAAACGCGAGCGTTGCCCCTCCGCCGCGTCGAGGGGGGCGATGGCATCCGCCACGACGTTGCCGAGCTCGGCGCCGTCCCAGCTCTCCCGTGTCAGTACGTTGTGCACCCGCGCGAGTGCCAGGAGCCGCGCCTCGAACGCGCTACGGGCGGCGCTGGCCTCGGCGCCTTCGAGGCGGCGCAGGGATTGCCCGGCGATGGACTGCACCGTCGCGAGCGTGTTCTTCACCCGGTGGTTGAGTTCGTGAATGAGAAGCTGCTGATGCTCGGCGGCGCGCTTGGCATCGGTGATGTCGACGTTGCAGCCCGTGTAGCCGAGGAAATTGCCGGTATCGTCGGTGCGCGGCACGCCCTCGCAGCGCAGCCAGCGCACGATGCCGTTCCGGTCGATCACACGCACGTCCGCCTGAAAGGGGACCCGGTTCTCGAAGGCATTGCTGAACAGCGTCGCGAAGATCTCGTAATCGTCGGGGAAGATGATCCGCCGCCAATCGTCGCCGGTGATCTGCGCGGCGGTGGCAAGGCCGAACATGTGATCGAAATGCATGTTGGCGAAGCTGATCTGCGCGGTCTCGTCCGTCATCCAGATGAGGGCCGGCGCAGAATCGGCCATGTGGCGGAAGCGGGCCTCGCTCTCCCGCAGGGCACTCAGGCCCCGCTCGGTCTCGGCGAGTGCCCGGTCGCGCTCGTCGCTGCGGGTACGCAGGCGCAGGGAGGCGTCGGCCAGAACGTCGCCCAGACGCCGGATCTCGTGGATCGGCGAGGTGATGCGCGGGATCGCCTCGCCGCGCGCCAGGGCCGGCCCCGTGGCCGCGAGACGCCGCAGCGGCCGGGAGACGCGGGACCAGAGGTGGACGGCGAGGATCGAAGACGTCGCCAGCACCAGCAGGCCGAAGCCGCAGAAGGCCCAGATCCAGTTGCGCAGGCGCGCCTCGACCAGGGCCTGGGGAATGATAGCGGTGGCCGTCCAGCCCGTCAGGCGAGAGCGGGCCTCCACCACGGTGACGGGCTTCAACTGCCGGTCCTTGCCCTCCCAGACGCCGGGGGTCGCGGTCTGGTGCTGGCGCAGGGTGGCGAGGCGCGGCGTGCCGATGATGGACTCGAGCGTCGGCACGCGGGCCAGGACGAGCCCTTCCCGATCGGACAGACCCGTGGTCCAGCCCGCGACGGCCTCACGGCCGACGAGGCCCTCGAGCCGCGAGATCGGAATGGTGAAGCTGAGGATATGGGTGACGCTGCCGTCGCCGAGCACGGGTACCGCCACCGCGTAGGTGGCGTCCCCGGGCTGCATGCCCTTCAGGAAGCCCGATACCATCGCGCGCTGTGTTCCCGTCGCGAGTTCACGGTCGATCGGTAGCGCACTGCGCGGCAGGGGGGCGGCACGCGGCACGGCGGTGTTCACCACCTGCTGCCCGTCGGGCCGGCGCAGGAGGATGTCGAGGCCGATGGCGTCGCGCACGAGGCGGGCCTGGGCGTCGAAGTTCTCGAACTCGTTGTCCTTGAGGCGAGGGGAAGTCGCCAGCGTCTGGAGCACCGAGACGAGGCCGGCGGTGTCGCGGTCCACCGACAGGGCGATGCCCCGAACGATCTCGCGGGAATCCTGCTCGAAGCGCGCCCGCTCCGTGGCGGCGTAGCGCACGAGGAGGATGGCGGTAAAGATGAGCCCCGGCCCGATCAGCGCGATCACGAGGGCGACGAGGTAGACCTGCGTGGAGAATCCGCGCTGGCGGATGCGCGCCAGGGCGCGCATCAGGGGGGCGTGGCGCCACCACCAGCGCCAGCCCTCGGTCTCGTCCGCCCTGTCGTTCCGAACGGGATCGCTCATGGCCGGTCGATATGACCGAGGTCGCGCTCCGGGGCGAGGCGGTCGCGGACCCGCTGCTTCAGGGTCTTCACGTCCGGAAAGCCGCCGTCCCGGCTGCGGTCCCAGATCGTGTCCGGCCCGCACAGGATCACGAAGACGCCCCCGCTGCCCGGGACCAGCGCCACCTCTCCGAGTTCCTCCCGGAAGGTCGAGAGGAGTTCCTGCGCCATCCAGCCGGCGCGCAGGAGCCACTGGCACTGCGTGCAGTAGGTGATGGAAACCCGTGGCTTTCCGGGTGATGGGCGGGCGTTCTCGACCATGGCGGGTAAAGCGACCGATACCCCTCGGGTTGTCAACCATGGCGAGCCCCGTATTCGAAGCCCGTCCCGCCCGGGCCTGCGGGCGCGAATGGACCGCTTGCGAAAGTCGCGCTTGGGATCGGCACCTTTCCGCACGGCCAGGGTTGCCTATCTGTCGCAGGGACCGGCCGGACCGCCGAAGCCGCGCGGACGAAGACGTTTTGGGGAGTATCGATCATGCGTTCAGGTTCCGCCATCGCCGGAGGCCACGCCGGGCGGGCTTGGTTCGGACGCGCCCGGGCCCTGGCGGCCGCGGTCCTTCTCGCCACTTCGCTCAGCGCCTGCGGCGCGATCAACCGGGTGCCGACCCTGGAGGAGCAGGCGAAATCCGCCTGGAGTGAGGTGCAGAACCAGTACCAGCGCAGGGCCGACCTCATCCCGAACCTCGTCGAGACGGTGAAGGGTTACGCGCAGCAGGAGAAGGACGTGCTGGTCGGCGTGACGGAAGCCCGCGCGAAGGCCTCGAGCGTCAAGGTCGATGCCTCGACGGTAAGCGACCCGCAAAAGTTCAAGGAATTCCAGGACGCCCAGAACCAGCTCTCGGGCGCCCTCGGGCGGCTCCTCGTCACCGTCGAGCGCTATCCGGACCTGAAGTCGAACCAGAACTTCCTGGCCCTGCAGTCTCAGCTCGAGGGCACCGAGAACCGGATCGCCGTGGCGCGGCGCGACTACATCGGCGCGGTGCAGGCCTACAACACCGAGGTCCGTACCATCCCGGGCCGCTGGATCGCCGCATGGTTCTACCCCGAGGCCAAACCCATGGAGACCTTCACGGCGACGCCCAATTCCGAGCGCCCGCCGAACGTCAAGTTCTAGTCCGCCATGCGCAGTCCCGGCGCGGCGGCACGTTGCGACGCCCTCGCCCGTCTCGGGCTCCTCCTCGCGTTGCTCTTCGGCCCGATCCTCTGGGCGGTGGCGGCCCAGGCCGACGAGCCCGCTTTTCCACCGCTCTCGGGGCGCGTCGTGGATGCGGCGGGTGTCCTGGCGCCGGAGGCCAGGACGAGCCTCGAGGCGAAGCTGAAGGCCTACGAGGACAAGACGTCCGATCAGGTCGTGGTCGCGACGGTCCCGAGCCTGCAGGGCCGCACGGTGGAGGACTACGCCAACCGGCTCTTCCGCGCCTGGAAGCTCGGGCAGGCGAAGACCAACAACGGCGCGCTGCTGGTCGTCGCGCCCAACGAGCGCAAGGTCCGGATCGAGGTCGGCTATGGCCTGGAAGGCGCGCTGACCGACGCCCTCTCCAAGGTCATCATTACCACGGCGATCGCCCCGCGCTTCAAGACCGGCGATTATGCCGGCGGTATCAACGCGGGCGTCGACGCGATGCTGTCGATTCTGGCGGGCGACGCCGAGGAATGGCAGCGCAAGGCGGAGGTGCGCCGGGACGAGGCCGATCCCGGCCAGGTCGTCCTGTTCGTGATCCTGTTCCTGGTGATCCTCGTCGTGGTCTACCGGATGAACCGTGGCGGGAGCGGGCGCGGCGGCTTCGTCGTCATCCCGGGACCGTCCTCGGGCGGCTGGAGCGGCGGCGTCTCCGGCGGGTTCGACGGGGGCGGTTTCTCGGGCGGCGGATTTTCGGGCGGCGGCGGCTCGTCCGGTGGGGGAGGGGCGTCGGGTGACTGGTGAAGCGCGCGATCTCCTGAGCCGCGAGGCGCGCGAGCGCGTCGCCGAGGCGATCCGGGGCGCCGAGGCCGGCACGGCGGGGGAGATCGTCGTCCTGGTCTCGGCCCGGGCCGGCCTCTACCGCTCGGCACCGTTGCTCCTCGCCCTGGCCTGCGGGCTCGTCGCACCCTGGCCGCTGATCCTCCTGACGCCTTGGAGTGCCGCCACGATCGCGTTGGCGCAGGCCGGCCTCGTGCTGCTCGCGATCCTCGCCACCTCCCATCCCCGGGCCCGGCTCGCCCTGGTGCCGCGCGCGATCCGCAGGGCCCGGGCCCACGAGGCGGCCCAGCGCGAGTTCTGCGCCCGCGGCCTGACCCGAACCCCCGGCCGCACCGGCGTCCTCATCTATCTGGCCTGCGCGGAAGGGCACGCGGAGATCGTCGCCGATCGGGGAGTGGCGGCGCATGTCCCGGCGGAGGCCTGGGCAGGGGCGATCGATCCGCTCCTCGCCGCCCTGCGCCGGGGCGAGGCCGAGCGCGGGTTGATCGCGGCGGTCGAAGCGGTCGGCACCATCCTGGCGCGCGTGCTGCCGGCGGAAGCGGCGCCGGTCGACGCGCTCTCGAACCGGGTGATTCTCATCGGTTGAGAAAGCGTGCGCGTGCAACCGCGCGATGCGGCGCCACAACGTCTCGTTCAAATGCAGAGTTTTGAAACTTGCCGCCCCTGGCCCTTTGGATCGTTTCACGCCAGAAGGACCCTTGACGATCTGCCATAAAAGACAGGTCGCAGGAGCGAGACGTCATGAGCGCGGTATCAAGACACGGGCCCTGGGCCCTGGTGGGAGCCTTGGGGGCGGCCGCCCTCGCAGTCGTCGCAACGAGCCGCGGCGAGAACGTGAACGCGCTCTGGATCGTCGTTGCTGCGGTCTGCGTGTATCTGATCGCCTACCGCTACTACTCGCTCTTCATTTCCGAAAAGGTGATGCGGCTCGACGACAGCCGCAAGACACCGGCCCACGTCAACAACGACGGGCTCGACTACGTGCCCACCGACCGCAACGTCCTGTTCGGCCATCACTTCGCCGCCATCGCGGGCGCCGGTCCCCTGGTGGGGCCCGTGCTCGCCGCGCAGATGGGCTATCTGCCGGGCCTGCTCTGGATCCTGGCCGGCGTCGTGCTCGCCGGCGCCGTGCAGGACTTCATGGTCCTCTTTATCTCGATGCGTCGCGACGGCCGCTCGCTGGGCGAGCTGATCCGCTCCGAACTCGGCACGATCCCGGGTGTCATCGCCCTGTTCGGCACCTTCATGATCATGGTGATCCTGCTCGCCGTGCTGGCGATGATCGTCGTCAAGGCGCTGGCCGAGAGCCCGTGGGGCACCTTCACCGTCGCGGCGACGATCCCGATCGCGATGCTGATGGGCGTCTATGCCCGGTACGTCCGGCCGGGCAAGGTCGGCGAGGTCTCCATCATCGGCTTCGTGCTGCTGATGCTCGCCATCGTGTACGGCGGTGATGTCGCCGCCGATCCGTACTGGGGTCCCTTCTTCACCTACACCGGGACGCAGCTGTGCTGGCTGCTGATCGGCTACGGGTTCGTCGCCTCCATCTTGCCGGTCTGGCTCCTCCTCGCCCCGCGCGACTACCTCTCCACCTTCCTCAAGATCGGCACGATCGTCGGCCTGGCGCTGGGCATCGCCTACGTCGCCCCGCACATGAAGATGCCGGCCGTGACCAAGTTCGTCGACGGCAGCGGGCCGGTCTGGGCCGGGTCCCTGTTTCCGTTCCTGTTCATCACCATCGCGTGCGGCGCGGTCTCGGGCTTCCATGCCCTGATCTCCTCCGGCACCACGCCCAAGCTCATCAACCGTGAGTCGGATGCACGCTTCATCGGCTACGGCGGCATGCTCATGGAGAGCTTCGTGGCCGTGATGGCGCTGATCTCCGCCAGCGTGATCGAGCCGGGCATCTACTTCACCATGAACTCGCCCGCCGGCCTCGTGGGCACCACGCCCGAGAGCGCGGCCGCCGCCGTGACGAAGCTCGACCCCGCCTTCACGATCACGGCCGAGCAGATCGCCCAGACCGCCGTCGATGTCGGCGAGCATTCGATCATCTCCCGCGCCGGCGGCGCGCCGACCCTCGCGGTCGGCATGGCGCACATCATCTCCTCGGCCATCGGCGGCAAGGCGATGATGGCGTTCTGGTACCACTTCGCCATCCTGTTCGAGGCCCTGTTCATCCTGACGGCGGTGGATGCCGGGACGCGCGCCGGCCGTTTCATGCTGCAGGATCTGCTCGGCCTCGTCTCGCCACGCTTCAAGGACACCACCGCCTGGGCACCCAGCATCCTGGCCACCGCCCTCTGCGTGGGCGCGTGGGGCTTCTTCCTCTACCAGGGCGTCACCGATCCGCTGGGCGGCATCTACACCCTGTGGCCGCTGTTCGGCATCTCGAACCAGATGCTGGCCGCCGTCGCCCTGACGCTCGCCACCGTGGTGATCTTCAAGATGAAGCGTGAGCGTTACGCCTTCGTCACCATCGTCCCGACCGTATGGCTGCTGATCTGCACCCTCACGGCCGGCTGGCAGAAGATCTTCTCGGCCGACCCGAAGATCGGTTTCCTGTCGCATGCCGATCGGTTCTCGGCGGCGATCGCCGAGAACAAGGTGCTGGCGCCGGCCAAGAGCATGGCCGACATGCACAAGATCGTCTTCAACGACCGGATCGACGCGGCCCTCGCCGTGCTCTTCGTCGGGCTGGTGCTGTCGATCGCCACCTTCGGCATCATGGCCTGCGTCAAGGCCTACCGGGCCGATCGCTGGACCGCCCTCGAGAGCGGCGGCCCTGCGGCCGTTGCTGCGGAGTAAGCACCATGGCGCTGTCGTCGGCCGAATTGCGGGACCGTCTCAAGACCTTCTCGAAGTGCGTCTGCGACGGCGCCCGTCTCATGGTCGGTCAGGGCGACTACGAGGCCTACGCCGCGCATATCCGCAGGACTCACGCGGACCAGGAACCGATGACCGAGCGGGAGTTCTTCCGGAACCGGGAGAACGCCCGCTTCGGTGTCGGCAACCGCAGTGGATTTCGCTGCTGCTGAACGCAGGCACGACGGTCTTCGTTAGCCGATCCCGGACGTGATGGTGTCGGTGTGTCGCACGGATTCTTTATTCAAGGAGAAACAATCTCCCGTCATGGCTGATGCCGCGCGGCGCCCCGGCACCGCGGCGGAACGGCCTGTGCGACCGCCTGGAGGGTCTGCGACGGAGACGGCATGGGGCTCGTTCAATACGCGCTGAAGTTCCGCATCACGATCTACGTGCTCGCCGTGCTGATGATGCTCGGCGGGGCGGCGGCGGTCGTGGTGGCGCCGAAGGACGTGCTGCCGAACGTCGATATCCCGGTGGTCGTGGTGGTGTGGACCTATAACGGTCTGTCGACCTCCGAGATGGAGCGTCGCATCACCACCTATGCCGAGTTCTCGCTCTCGAACAACGTCAACAACATCGCACGGATGGAATCGACGACCCTGCAGGGCACGGCGATCCAAAAGATCTACTTCGACGGCTCGGTGAGCATCGATCTCGCCATCGCGCAGGTCGTTTCGGCGATGAACTCGATCCGCGCGACGATGCCGCCCGGCGTGCAGCCGCCCATCGTCCTGCGCTTCTCGGCCTCCTCGGTGCCGGTGATCCAGTTGGCGCTCTCCTCCGACCGCGAAAGCCTGACCAAGGTCTTCGACTACGCCCAGTACCGCATCCGCCAGCGCCTGACCCAGGTGCCGGGCTCGACCCTGCCGTCGCCCTTCGGCGGGACGCCCCGTCAGATCATGGTCGACCTCGACTTGCACGCGCTCCAGGCCCTCGGGCTCACGGCGCTGGACGTCACCAACGCCGTGACGGCCCAGAACCTGACGATCCCCTCCGGCCTCGCCAAGATCGGCGAGCAGCAATACCCGGTGCAGCTGAACGCGTCGCCCGAAGCCATCGACGCGCTGAACCAGATCCCCATCAAGGTCGTGGGCGGCCAGCCGATCCTGGTGCGCGACGTCGCCAACGTCCGCGACGGCGGCCCGCCGCAGGTCAACATCGTGCGCGCCGACGGCCTGCACTCGGTGCTGATGCGCATCTTCAAGAACGGCACCGCCTCGACCCTGGACGTGGTCAACAACGTGAAGAAGGCGCTGCCGGACATCCAGGCGGCCGCCCCGGAGGGCATGAGCCTGAAGCCGCTGTTCGATCAGTCGGTCTTCGTCTCGGCCGCCATCGAGGGGGTGATCCACGAGGCGATCATCGCGGCAGGCCTCACGGGCCTCACCATCCTGCTGTTCCTCGGGTCGTGGCGCTCCACCATCGTGGTGCTGGTCTCGATCCCGCTCTCGATCCTGACCTCGCTGGCGATCCTGGCGGCGCTCGGCGAGACCATCAACGTGATGACGCTCGGCGGCCTGGCGCTGGCGGTCGGCATCCTCGTCGACGACGCCACCGTGGCGATCGAGAACACCTACCGGCTCTTCGAGGAGGGCGAGCCCTTCCGCAAGTCGGTGGTGGAGGGCGCGGCCGGCATCGCCAAGCCCGCGCTGATCTCGACCCTGTCGATCTGCGCCGCCTTCGTCTCGGTCTTCGCCCTGACCGATACGCCGAAATACCTGTTCACCCCGCAGGCGCTCGCGGTCGTGTTCGCGATGCTGACCTCCTACGTCCTCTCGCGCACCCTGGTGCCGGTGCTGATCGACGTACTGGTCGCGCGGGAATACGACGGCAAGCACGGGGCCGGCGTCGAGCCGGCGCGCGGGCGGATCGCGCGGGCCCTCAGCTGGATCGTCGGCCCCCTGTTCCGGCTGGCGGGCTGGTTCCGGCACGGCTTCGAGGCCCGCTTCACCCGCTTCCACCGCAGCTATCTCGGTCTCCTGCACGTCGTCATCGCCCACCGGATCGTGACCCTCGTGCTCGTGGCGGCGGTGTTCGCCGCCACGGCGGGCCTCTTCGTGTTCGTGGGCCGGGACTACTTCCCGCAGGTGGCCTCCAGCCAGATGACCCTGCACCTGCGGACCCGCCCGGGCATGCGCATCGAGACGGCCGAGCAGGTCTTCGCGGAGGTCGAGAACGTCGTTCGCGAAGTGATCCCCGAGGGCGAGATCGACCAGATCCTCGACAATATCGGCCTACCGGCGAACAACTACAATTTCGCGTTCTCGGACGGCTCGTTCGTCGCCTATAACGACGGGCAGATGCTCATCAACCTCAAGGAAGGTCACGGCCCGGTCGCGGACTACACCAAGCGCTTGCGCGAGGTGCTGCGCGAGCGTTTCCCCGACGTGGTGTTCTACTTCCAGCCCTCGGACATCATCACCCAGATCCTGAATTTCGGCACGCTGGCGCAGATCGACATCCAGGTCTCGGGCCGCAACACCGCAAAGGACCTGGAGGTCGCGCAGAACATCGTCCGCCGCCTCAAGGCCGTGCGGGGCGCCGTCGACGTGCACCTGCACCAGATCGTCGGCACGCCGCAATTCTTCGTGGACGTCGACCGCCGACTCGCCTCGGAGCTCGGGCTGACTCAGCAGCAGATCGCGCAGGGGCTGAACGTCTCCCTCTCGGGTTCCTTCCAGGTGACGCCGAACTTCTGGACCGACCCGAAGACCGGCATCCCCTATCAGCTCTGGGTGCAGACCCCGGAATACCGCAACGATTCCCTGAGCGCGCTGCAGAACACGCCGCTCCTCGTCAACGGCGGCGCGGACGCGCCCGGCGTGCTGACCCTGCTGTCCAGCGTCTCGACGATGCGTCGCGAGGGATCGCAGACGGTGATCAACCACGTCAACACGCAGCCGACCTTCAACGTCTACGCCGCCGTGCAGGACAGTGACCTCGGCTCGGTGGCGAACGAGATCCGGCGGATCGTCGCCGACGAGCAGAAGGCCCTGCCGGCCCCCGACAAGATCACCGTGCGCGGCCAGATCGAGAACATGGAATCGGCGTTCTTCCGGCTCCAGGTCGGCCTCGCCATCGCCCTGGTGGCGGTCTACCTGCTGATGGCGGTGAACTTCCAGAGCTGGGGCGACCCCTTCGTGGTGCTGGCCGCCCTGCCGCTCGCCTTCTGCGGCATCGTCGCGAGCCTGTTCGTCACCGGCACGACGTTCTCGATTCCCTCGCTGTTCGGGGCGATCATGTCGGTGGGCATCGCATCCGCGAACTCGATCCTGTTGGTGACCTTCGCCAAGGAGCACCGCGAGGCGACCGGCTGCGGGGCCGTCGAGGCGGCGCTGCTGGCGGGCGAGACTCGGCTTCGGCCGGTGCTGATGACCGCGAGCGCGATGTTCCTCGGCCTGATTCCGATGGCGCTCGGCACCGGGGAGGGCGGCGAGCAGAACGCGGCGCTGGCCCGGGCGGTCATGGGCGGCATCGCGGTGGGCACGCCCGCCACGCTTCTGTTCGTGCCCTTCCTCTACACCCTGCTGCGCCGGGGCGAGGTCAAGCCGTTGGAGGATTACGCGTGAGCCGGGACGGGGAGGTGGGCGTTGTCACGGGGCAGAGGCTTCGGCAGGGAATGGGACGACCGTGACACATCCCGAGCGTGATCCGTCCGACATCCCGCCGCCGCCCGGCAAGGCGCCGTTCCTGCTGGTCGCCGTCGCGGCCCTCGGCCTCCTGGCCTGGGGCGGCTACGGCCAGATGCAGCGGCGCGCCGCCGCGACCGAGACCCAGCGCAAGGTGAACAGCTTCGTTCCGAAGCTGCGCACGGCGGCCGCCGAGCGTGCGGACCGGCCGATCGAGATCACCCTGCCGGGCCAGACCGATGCCTTCGCCAAGGCGGCCCTCTACGCCCGCGCCACGGGCTACATCGCCGAGCGCCGGGTCGACATCGGCAGCCGCGTCCGCCAGGGCGACATCCTGATGCGGATCGCCGCCCCCGACCTCGACCAGCAGCTGGCCCAGGCCGAGGCGCAGACGGGGCAACTGGAGGCCGCTCTCCTCCAGGCGAAATCCATGGTCGATCAGGCCAAGGCCAACGTGAACCTCGCCAACGTCACCAACAACCGCACCACGACGCTCGCCGGACAGGGCTGGGCCTCGAAGCAGAACGCAGACAATTCACAGGCCAGCGTTCTCAGCCAGGCCGCGACCCTCGCTTCGGCGGAGGCCGGCGTGAAGGTGGCCCAGGCCAACATCAAGGCGCAGGCCGCCACCGTCGAGCGCCTGCGGGCGTTGACGGGGTTCAAGGACATCGTCGCCCCCTTCGACGGGGTGATCACCCAGCGCGGTGTCGATGTGGGCGACCTCGTCCACGCCGACGGCACCGGCACGGCCCTCCTGTCGATGGACCGTGACGACGTCCTGCGCGTCTCCGTCAACGTGCCCCAGAACGTCGCGGTGGGGGTCAAACCGGGCGTCGATGCCACGATCAAGGTGCCGCAAATGGCCGACAGGGCCTTCTCCGGCAAGGTCGAACGTAGCTCCGTGGCGCTTCTCACTTCGTCGCGCACTCTCACCGCCCAGGTCGACGTGCCGAACAAGGACGGCGCCCTGCGCGCCGGCCTCTACGTCTACGTGAGCCTCAAGGTGCCGCGCACCGAACCGAATGTCGTGGTCCCGGCCGAGAGCCTCGTCTTCAACCAGCGTGGGACCCAGGTGGCGGTGTCGCGCGACGACGGCACGGTGGCGTGGCGCAGCGTCAAGATCCGCCGCGATCTCGGAACGACGGTCGAGCTGAGCCAAGGCCTGGAGGGCGGCGAGGAAATCGTGCTGAGCCCACCCGCCGACCTGCGCGACGGCCAGAAGATCGAGCGACAGCCGCCGCCGACGGACGACAAGCCGCTGAAATCGGCCGCGCGGTAGCCGTCCCACCCGGTTGCGCCGACCGGCTGCGGCGTGGACAAGGCGGTCCCGGCGCCCGCGTGGCCCGCAGCGGACCCCGCCATGACGGCCCAGACTCAGCCAGACCTCGGGGACGGCGCCCGCGCCGCCTCGATCGCGGCCGCCATCACCTGCGTGGCGGTGGTGGGCATCGGCCTCAGCCTCACGATCCCGCTGCTCTCCATCGAGATGGAGCGCATGGGCGCGTCGAGCACGGTGATCGGCATCAACACCGCCGTGGCCGGGCTCGCGGCCATCGTCACGGTGCCGTTCGTGCCGCGTCTGGCCGCGCGCATCGGCGTCGTGCGCCTGCTCCTCCTCGCCATCGCGGTCGGCGCCGCCTGCCTCGTGGCGTTCAAGCTCCTGCCGGGCCTCGCCTGGTGGTTCGCCCTGCGCTTCGTCTTCTCGACGAGCCTCGGGGCACTGTTCGTCCTGTCGGAATATTGGATCAACGCGGCGGCTCCGCCCGCGCGGCGCGGGCTCGTGATGGGCATCTACGCCACGGTCCTGGCGCTGGGCTTCGCGGTCGGGCCGGCGCTCCTGGCGCTCCTGGGTACCCGAGGGTTCGGACCCTACCTCGCCGGCGCGGCCCTCTTCCTCGCCGCGATGGTGCCGCTTCTCCTGGCGCGGCGGCTCTCGCCGGTGCTGGGGCCGGGTCGGACCCGCTCGTTTGCGGCCTATCTGCGCCTCGCGCCCGCCGCCACCCTCGCGGCCCTGACCTACGGCGCCGTAGAGACGGGGGGATTCGCGATCCTGCCGCTCTACGGCCTGCGGCTCGGCTACGATGCCGAGACCGCGGCGGGTCTGGTCAGCGCGTTGGCGCTGGGCAATGTCCTGTTCCAGATTCCGTTCGGCTGGCTCGCCGACCGGATGGACCGTCGCCGCGTCCTGCTGATGGCGGGCCTCGGGGGCGCCCTCGGGTCGAGCCTGATCCCCCTGGCGTCCGCCTCGTTTCCGGCGCTGCTGGTCCTGCTGTTCCTGTGGGGCGGCATCGCCGGCACCCTCTACACGGTGGGCCTCGCCCATCTCGGAGCCACGGTGCAGGGGCCGGAGCTCGCGGGTGCCAACGCGGCCTTCGTGGTGCTCTACAATGTCGGGCTGATGCTCGGGCCGCCGATCATCGGCGGAGGCATGGATCTGCTGCCGCCGCAGGGCTTCGCCTACAGCCTCTGCCTGCTCTTCCTCGCCTATGCGGGGGTCGTGGGCGTGCGCCTCGTTCAGCGGCCCCGTGCATGAGGCGCCTTGACGAATCCCGGCGATTGAGGCAATCCACCGCCGGTATTCAGCCGGCCATCGCCGGCCCTTTTGCGTTTCGCTGATGCGGAATGCCGCGATCACAGGAGCGCCGCGTCCATGGCCAAGGCCGTCACCGTTAAAGTCAAGCTGATCTCGACCGCCGATACGGGCTACTTCTACGTCACGAAGAAGAACTCCCGCACGCAGACCGAGAAGCTGTCCATGAAGAAGTACGACCCCGTCGTGCGCAAGCATGTCGACTTCAAGGAAACCAAGATCAAGTAAGTCCGGCGGCGCGCCTGCCGCGCCGCACTGGCCGTCGGGCCGCTTCTCCGGGAGGAGGGGCGGCCTTTTCGTTGTTCAGGGGTCCTCGGAACGGCCCGGCGCTCGATATGACGCCGGGTTCGGCGATGCAGGGCCGAACGCCTCCTCGCGCGGGATCACTCCATGGCTGACGATCTGGCCCATTCCTACGACGTCGACCTGTTCGTCATCGGCGGCGGCTCCGGGGGCGTGCGCGCCGCGCGGATCGCGGCCGGCCACGGCGCGCGCGTGCAGCTCGCCGAGGAGTACCGGGTCGGTGGCACCTGTGTGATCCGGGGCTGCGTGCCCAAGAAGCTGATGGTCTATGCCGGGCGCTACGCCGACGAGTTCGCGGATGCGGCGGGCTTCGGCTGGGATGTGCCCGCGCCGCGCTTCGATTGGCGCGTGCTGAAGGCGCGCCGCGACGCCGAGGTGGCCCGGTTGGAGGGGATCTACGACACCAATCTCGGCAAGGCCGGCGTCACCGTCGTGGCCGATCGCGCCGTGATCGAGGACGCCCATACGGTGCGGCTGGTCGGCCAGGACAAGCGCGTGACCGCCCGTTTCATCCTCATCGCGGTGGGCGCCGAGCCGGTCAAGGAGCCGCTGATCCCCGGCGCAGAACTCGCGATCACCTCGAACGAGGTGTTCGAGCTCGAGACCCTGCCGGAGCGGATCCTCGTGGTCGGCGGCGGCTACATCGCGGTGGAGTTCGCCGGGGTGTTCGCGCATCTGGGCGCGCGCACCACCCTGCTGCACCGGGGCGAGAAGCTTCTGCGCGGCTTCGACGAGGAGGTGCGCGACGCCCTCGACGCGGCCTACGCACACCGCATGGACCTGCGCCTCAACCGGATGGTGGAGCGCCTGGACAAGGTGGAGAACGGCATCCGCGCGACCCTCGACGACGGCACGACCCTGGAGGTCGACCAGGTTCTGACCGCCACGGGCCGGCGCCCCAAGATCGCCGGCCTCGGGCTGGAAGCCGTCGGCATCGCGGCGGATGCGCGGGGGGCGATCCCCGTCGACGCGTATTCGCAGACGAAGGTCCCGTCGATCTACGCCGTGGGCGATGTCACCGACCGTGCGGCCCTGACCCCGATCGCCATCCGCGAGGGCCATGCCTTCGCCGACACGGTGTTCGGGAACAAGCCCTGGTGCGTCGATCACGGCCTCATCCCGACCGCCGTGTTCTCGACCCCCGAGATCGGCGTCGTCGGCCACAACGAGGATGTGGCGCGCCGGCATTTCGGCGCCATCGACGTCTACCGCTCCAGCTTCCGCCCCATGAAGGCGACCCTGTCGGGGCGCGACGAGCGCGTGTTGATGAAGGTGATCGTCGACTGCGCCAGCGATCGTGTGATCGGCGTGCACGTGGTCGGGCACGATGCCGGCGAGATCATCCAGGCTGTTGGCATCGCCGTGACCATGGGCGCGACCAAAGCCGATTTCGACCGCACCATCGCGGTCCACCCGACGGCCGGGGAAGAACTCGTCACGATGCGCAGCCCCGTCGTGACGAAGCACCCGGTCGGCGTCGGTTAGGCAGGGACGTGCTCCGGGGCTGCTTCACCCCGGCGGCCACTTGAAGTCGTCGGCCCGGCCGGGCTGTGGCAGGGGGGCCGCCCCCCGCATCAGGGCGCGCTCCACCGTGCCGGACGGGTCGGTGTCGCGCGGGCGTCCGCTCACCAGCGAGCCGCCGGGCGTCACCTCGGCGCGGCCGAGGGGCACCACGGGGCCGGCGAGGGGCTTGACCGGCAGGGCCGGGATGCCCGGCGGCTCGGGCAGGCTCGGCAGCATGGCGGTGATCTGGCGGTCGATGGAAGCCGCGTCGTCGAGCTTGGGCGCCTCGCCCGGCTGGGCCGGGGGCGGCGCGGTGGCGATGGCCGGGACCGCGGCCGGCGCGGCCGATCCCGTGCCCATCAGGCGCTTCAATTCGACATCGGCGAAATGCGCCATCTTGCGCGCGCCCGCCTTGGTGAAGTGCACGCCGTCCGCCGTGCGCAGCTTCGCGTCCTGCCCCTCGAGGTCGGGGCCGGTGGCGGTGTAGCGGTTGCGGTCGTCGACGAAAGCGGGCCAGATGTCGACGTAGGTCTGCCCGGCCTTGGCCACGCGCTCGCGGATGATCTCGTTGAGGGCCGCGATGTCCTTCGACAGGGATTCGCTGCGCATCGGCGGGGCGCCGACCCAGATCAACGGCACCTTCTGGTCCGCGAAGACCTTGACGAGGGCGTCCACGCGCTCCGCGTAGACGGCGCGCCAGCGGTCGCCGAGGGGCTCCAAGGTCTGGTCGCCCTCGCGGATGGGCTGGCGGTCGTTCGCGCCGAGCATGACGAGGGCGTAGCTGGTCTTCGGGTTGGTCTTCAGGAACTCCTCGGCGGCCTTAGGCCAATCGACCACGTCCTTTCGCACGAGGCCGCTATCGGCCTTCGAGCGGTCGATGACGCCGATCTCGGCATTGTCCTCGAAGACGTTGGAGAGGCCACTGCCGAGATGGCCCGCCAGGGTGTCGCCGAACACCGCGATCCGCGTGGTCGGCTCCACCTTCGGCACGACCGGTTTCGGCTGGGCGACGACGGGGGCCGGGCGTGGGCGGCGGCGCGGCGGCCGTGCCTCCTCGCGGGAGCCGCGCGGTTCGTCCGCATACGAGCGGGGGCGGGGTGCCTGGGGGCGGGCGCTCGGCACCGGAGCGGGCTGGGCCTGCTGCGGCCGGTCCTCCCACGGCCAGTAGAACTGCCGGGGCGCTTCCTGCGGCGGCGGCGCGTAGCGACGGGCCGCCGAGCGCGCGCCATACCCGCTGTCGTCGCGATAATAGTCGCGGGCGCGGCGGCGGGGAGAATCATAATCGCCGCCCCGGGGCGCGTCGTAGGAATCACCCCATTGCGCCCGCGCCGGATCGCCCGCCGCGAACACGGCGAAGGCGCCCGCGAGGGCACACAGCGTCAGGAAACACCGGGCCGCGCGTGCTGCCGGCAAGGTCATGGAACGCCTCACGCTTCTGACCGGCGAGCCGATCGATGCCACCACCTTAGACGACGACGCGGCGCAGGTCTAAAGGTTGCCCCCGATGCGGGCCAGCAGGGCGGGCGTCGCGTAGCCGTCCGCCGGGAGTCCCTCGGCGATCTGGAACTGGCGCACGGCCTCCCGCAGCTTCGGTCCGGCCCGGCCGTCCGCCTCGCCCGCATAGAGGCCGCGTGCCGAAAGGGCCGCCTGCAGGGCCTGGAGGCCCGCCTTGTCCAGGCGCGGGGCCTTAACCGGCCACGGCGCGGCCAGCGCCGGCGCGCCGGCCAGCCTGTCGGCGAGGTGGCCGACGGCGAGCGCGTAGGAATCCGATGTGTTGTAGGCCCGCACGACCTCGAAATTGTCGGTGATGAGGAAGACCGGGCCGCCGAGCCCCCCGGGCAGGAACAGGCTGGCGTTACCAGCCCCCGGCAGCGCCTTGCCGTCTGTGCGGCGCACGCCGCGCCGGGCGAAGTCCGAGAGATCGCCGCGATACCGGCCAAGATCGAAGTCACGGGGCAGGACGACCTCGTAGCCCCAGGACAGGGCGGGGTTCCACCCCAGCGTCTTCAGGTAGGTGGCGATCGAGGCTAGGGCATCGGCCTCCGAGCCCCAGATGTCGCGGTGCCCGTCGCCGTCGAAATCCACCGCATGGGCGAGGAAGCTCGAGGGGAGGAACTGCACCTGACCCATGGCGCCGGCCCAGGAGCCCTTCATGCGCTCGGGCGTGATGTCGCCGCGCTGAAGGATCGCGAGGGCGGCCAGGAGTTCGTCGCGGAACAGGGTGCCGCGGAACCGGGCCTCCGCCAGGGTCGCCAGGGCGCGAATGGTCGAGACCGCGCCGCCGCTGGCCCCGAAATCCGATTCGACGCCCCAGATCGCCAGCACCATCCACCGCGGCACGCCGATGCGCGCCTCGATGGCCGCGAGCGTCGTCGCGAGCCGCGCAGCCTGAGCCTGCCCCCGGGCGATCCGGGCGGGTGAGACCGCGCCCACGAGGTAGTCCCAGACCGGGCGCCCGAATTCGCTCTGCCGGCGCGTGCGGGCGAGGATGTCCGGGTCGGGTTCGCTGACCCCTGAGAAGGCGGCGTCGAAGGTCGATCGCGAGATCCCGCGCGCCTCCGCATCCGGCCACAGGGCCTCGACGAACGCCCTGAAGCGCGCTTTCGCTTCGGGCGTCGGCGCGGTCGCAGTCGTCTTGGCGGATTGCGGGGCGGCTCCGGCCGGCGCCCCGAGCCCGAGCGCGCCGGCCAGGACCAGGGCCTGGACGATCCTCACGTGCGGTTGCGCCGGGTCAGGGCCTCTTCCCAGGCGAAGGCCTGCGCGACGATCGCATCGAGATCGTCGTTCTTCGGCGACCAGCCGAGGTCGCGGATGCGCTGGGCCTCGGCGATGATCTGGGCCGGGTCCCCGGGTCGGCGCGGCGACAGCCGGACCTCGAAATCCCGGCCGGAGACGCGCTTGACCACCTCGATCACCTCCAGCACCGAGTAGCCCCGGCCGTAGCCGCAATTCAGGGTCAGGCTCTCGCCGCCGGAACGCAGGTGGTTCAGGGCCACGCGATGCGCCTCGGCGAGGTCGGAAACCTGGATGTAGTCGCGCAGGCACGAGCCGTCCCGGGTGGGATAATCGGTGCCGAACACATCGAGATGCGTGCGCTGGCCGAGGGCCGCCTGGGTCGCCACCTTGATCAGGTGCGTGGCGTTCGGGGTCGACTGCCCGGTGCGGCCGCGCGGATCGGCCCCCGCCACGTTGAAGTAGCGCAGGATCACGTAGGAGAAGCCGTGCGCCTTGGCGGCGTCGGCGATCATCCACTCGCTCATCAGCTTCGAGCGGCCGTAAGGGTTGATCGGCGCAGGCAGGAGGTTCTCCGGCACCGGTACGGTCTCGGGCTCGCCGTAAACGGCGGCAGTGGAGGAGAAGATGACGTGCTTGACCCCGCAGCGCACCGCCGTCTCGATCAGCGCGCGGGTCTTCACCGTGTTGGCGAGGTAGTAATGCAGGGGATCGGCGACCGAGTCCGGCACCACGATTCGCGCGGCGAAATGCGCGATCGCGTCGATGCGATGCTGGAGGATGATCTCGGTCACGAGGGATTGGTCGGCGACGTCGCCCACGACCAGCCGGACTTCCGGCGGCAGGGCCCAGTCGAAGCCCGTCGAGAGGTCGTCGAGGACGACGATTTCCTCGTGGCCGGCATCCAGCAGAGCCAGAACCATGTGGCTGCCGATATAGCCGGCCCCGCCCGTCACCAGAACCGCCATCAGACCCGCTCCCCAATCGTACCATCGCCGATATATCGGAAAACCGGCTTCTCGGTTATGCCCGTCCGGTCAATGGCGATGCCGTCCGGGTTTAAGCGCGGCTGCATTGAAGGTTCGTCAATCCATTCCGGGTTCTTCTCACTTTCCTCGTTACCGGGTCCCGCTCGATGAAACCGATTCGCAAAGCCGTCCTGCCCGTCGCCGGCTTGGGCACACGCTTTCTCCCGGCCACCAAGGCCGTGCCGAAGGAGATGCTCACCGTCGTCGACCGGCCCGTGGTGCAGCATGTCGTCGACGAGGCCCGTGAGGCCGGCATCGAGCACTTCATCTTCGTGACCGGTCGCGGCAAGGCGGTGATCGAGGACCATTTCGACGTCGCCTTCGAGCTCGACCGAATGCTCCAGGAGCGTGGCAAGACCGCGGCCTACGAGGAACTCAAGCGTGATCTGCCGGCCGCCGGCCAGACCAGCTTCACCCGCCAGCAGGCCCCCCTCGGCCTCGGCCACGCGGTCTGGTGCGCCCGCGAGATCGTGGGCGACGAGCCCTTCGCGGTTCTGCTGCCCGACATGCTCAGCCGTGGCTGCATGCAGCAGATGCTCTCGGCCTACGAGCGCCATGGCGGAAACGTGATCGCGGTCGAGGAGGTGAAGCCCGAGGAGACCCACCAGTACGGGATCGTCGGCGTCGGCCAGACCTTCGGCCAGACCTTCGAAATCAACGGCATGGTGGAGAAGCCCAAGGCCGGCACCGCCCCCTCGAACTTCATCATCTCCGGGCGCTACATCCTCCAGCCCGAGATCTTCGATATCCTTTCGGCCGGCGAGACCGGCGCGGGCGGGGAGATCCAGCTCACCGACGCGATGATCAAGCTCGCCAAGGACCAGGCGTTCTTCGGCATGCACTACCAGGGCCGGACCTACGACA
Organism: Methylobacterium sp.; assembly: GCF_019750675.1. Classification (GTDB taxonomy): domain Bacteria; phylum Pseudomonadota; class Alphaproteobacteria; order Rhizobiales; family Beijerinckiaceae; genus Methylobacterium. The sequence continues at coordinate 7,277 of NZ_JAIEOF010000266.1, read as the reverse complement.
CCGGTTCGAAGCTCGGATTTCTGACCGCGAACATCGCCTACGCGCTGGAGCGCAAGGACCTCGCCGATGCGCTGAAGGCCGAGATCGCCCAACTCCTCGCGGACCATTGAGGGGCGACCGAACCACCTCCCGACCGGAGCCGGGAAACGGGATGCGCTGGACGCGCAGGGGGCATGCCGGAGAAAATGTCGAACCGGTCGCACGACGCCCTTGTCTTTGGTGCGTTGCAGCTTAGATTGTGCATCGCAGGATCGCGATGGCGTCGCGGTTCGGCAGCCCTTCTTGGGCGTTTCCTCCCTAGACTTCGGGCCGCTCTTCGGAGCGGCCTTTTTTTGTCCCAAGCCCAGGCCGAGGCTGCCGGGGATGGGGAGGGCGGGGCATGGTACACGCGACGACGGCCGCCAGCGCGGCACGGCTCTGGCCGCCGTTGGCCCGCTTCGTCGCGGCGGAGGCGCGCGTCGGGGACTGGGCGCAGGCACGGGGGCCCTGGGTCGCCGGGGGCTACGAGTTTCTGCGCTTCGGGATCAAGCAGGGCTGGGCTTGTCTCTTCGGCGGCCTGCTCTGCGCGGCCCTGATCGCCAGCTACCTGTTCTATCCGCCCGACGCGGCCCTGAGCCGCTACGACGCGCTCACCCTGGCGGCCATCGCCATCCAGGCAGGCCTGCTGCTCACGCGGATGGAGACCTGGGAGGAGGCGAAGATCATCGCCCTCTATCACGTCGTCGGCACGGTAATGGAGGTGTTCAAGACCAGCGTGGGGTCGTGGATCTATCCGGAGGCGAGCCTCCTGCGGATCGCGGGCGTGCCCCTCTTCACGGGCTTCATGTATGCCAGCGTCGGGTCATACATCGCGCGCGTCTGGCGCCTGTTCGATTTCCGGTTCGCGCACCATCCGCGCCTGCGTTCCACGCTGCCGCTGGCCGGGGCGATCTACCTGAACTTTTTCAGCCACCACGCGGTCTGGGACATGCGGTTCGCGCTGTTCGCCGCGACCGCGCTGCTGTTCGGCCGGACCTGGGTGTACTTCAAGGTCTGGCGGGTCCACCGCCGCATGCCGCTGCTGCTGGGCTTCGGGCTCGTGGCCGTGTTCATCTGGATCGCCGAGAACATCGGCACCTACACCCGGGTCTGGCTCTATCCGGCCCAGGTGGCTGGCTGGGCCCCGGTGCCATGGCAGAAATTCGGGTCGTGGTTCCTGCTGATGATCGTCTCATACGTGCTGGTGACGCTCGTGAGCCGGCCGCGGAAGTTTCGGCGGTCGGCTCGCGAAGCGTGCGGCGCCGAGACGGCGCCGACCTGCGGGCTTCAGTTCAGGTAGGTCCGGATCCAGTTCGGGGACAGGACCTCGCCGTCCTCGGTGATGATCCAGGGCTGCTTGGCCGGGTCCGAGAGGGCGCCGGCCGCGGCCTCGATGGCCTCGCGCAGGGTGCGGTAGCGCGCGGGCTGGGCCAGGGGCGCCGGAACCGGAGCGGTACGCCAGATCGTCAGATCGGCGGGACGTTCCAGGGCTTGGGTTTCCATGAGTCTCATTCCTTCAATCGTGGGCGTGGGGTCCCGCGATGCCGTCGTTCGGCCCAAGACCTGTAGGACCTCGAACCTGAACGTTTGCTGCAGGGCACCATACGGGGGAAAAGGAAGCATCACTAAGGCAACTTTGCGGTCGTTTCAGGCATGTCCGAAATGATCGTCCGCACCTGATCCATCCTCGTCTCTCGCACGCACCAGCATTGCTGATGAGCGCGCAGAATATGGCTGCTTTTGGACGGCTCCCCCTGAGAGTTTGACGTATAGGCGCTGGTGCGACGCGCCGGTTTTATCTTTGGCCAACGCGGGTTTCGGTGTGCTGACGCACCCTCGACCCCGCGACGGGATCGGTCCAGTTGAAGGGCATTGCGTCACCGACCAGTTAATGCGCACGCGGTGCGATACGGTTTTCGCCGCATGGTGAAGGGGATGTCACATGTCCGACCGGTACCCGGCCGCTCGGTCGCCGGATCGCTTCCTGAGGTGGGCGGCCGGCGCGGCGCTGGTCCTGCTCGCCCTCTACGTGGCGCAGCCCTACGTCAACGGCTTCCTCTATGCCGCGCAGACCCCGCGCGCCGTAACCGCGCGGGGCGACCTCGCCCCCGCCGAGACCGCGACGGTGGATCTCTTCGCCCGGGCGAGCCCCTCGGTGGTGCATGTCTTCGCGCAGGCCGCCGCGCAGGGGCGGGCCCTGATGGGCGTCGAAGGCGAGGGCGCCGAGCAGGGCAACGGCTCGCAGACCGGCACGGGCTTCATCTGGGACGCGGCCGGGCACGTGGTGACCAACAACCACGTAGTCGCGGCGGCCGCGCAGAGCGGCGGCTCCATCGCGGTGCGCCTTTCCTCCGGCGAGGTCGTCTCCGCCAGCGTCGTGGGCACCGCGCCGAGCTACGACCTCGCGGTCCTGCGCCTCGGGCGCACTGGCGCGGCCCTGAGGCCCCTCGCCATCGGCACCTCCGCCGACCTCAAGGTGGGGCAATCCACCTACGCCATCGGCAATCCGTTCGGCCTCGACCACACCCTGACCACGGGCGTGATCAGCGCCCTGCAGCGCCGCCTGCCCACGGGGGAGGGGCGCGAGCTCTCGGGCGTCATCCAGACCGACGCGGCGATCAACCCCGGCAATTCCGGCGGCCCCCTGCTGGATTCCGCCGGGCGCCTGATCGGCGTGAACACCGCGATCTACTCGCCCTCCGGCACCAGCGCGGGCATCGGCTTCGCGATTCCCGTCGACGTGGTGAACCGGGTGGTGCCGGAACTCATCCGGAACGGGCGCACCCGCAATCCCGGGATCGGTATCATCGCCGGACAGGAAGCGACCGCCGCACGCCTCGGCATCGACGGCGTCGTGATCCTGCGCGTCCTGCGGGGCTCGCCGGCCGCCGCCGCCGGCCTGCGCGGGGTCGATCCGCAGACCGGCGAGATCGGCGACATCATCGTGGGCGCCGGGGACCGGCCCGTCCACCGCCTCGCCGACCTCACCGCGGCGATGGAGGCGGCCGGCCTCGGCACCCCGGTGGACCTGATGGTGGAGCGCGACGGCCGAACCCGCCGGGTCCGGGTCACGACCACCGACGTCGCGGAGACGCGCCTCTGAACCCGGCAGCCTCGTCAGAGGCGGTCGCGATCGCTAAGGCTCGGGACCAATCTTCGAAAGCACCGCATGGTCTCCCAGCGTCACGTCCTCCTCGCCCTCCTGTGTCTCGGCGCCCTCGTCCCCGGCGCGGCCGGGGCCGGCGAGCGCCCGGTGCCGCCGCGCCTCTGTCCCGAGGACGCGCCGGAGGGGGTACGCCTGCCGCCACGGCCTGATTGCGGCACCGGAACGCGGCGCCCGGCCGCGCCGTCACGGGGCGTTCACGATCTCGGCGGGGTGCAGCTGCGCATCGGCGGACGCGTGAGCGCCGAGTACGGCGCCGGCCGATGACGATCCTCGCGGGCGGCCTCGCCCTGCTCATCCTGTGGTGGTTCGGCCGGGACGCCCTGCGCCGCTATCCCTCGCTCAGCACACGCCTGATCCGGAAGGTCGGGGGTTACGTCGCCCTCGCGGCGGCGGCCCTCTTCCTCGTGCGGGGTCGGATCGAATTCGCGATCCTGCTTGGAGCCGGCGCGATCTGGCTGCTGGAGGGCTTCACCGGCCTGCGGCGGCGCGGCCAGGCCCTTGCGGCGCGCTACGATCCGCGCCGGCTCTCCGGAGCCACCATCCGCTTCGACGCGGACGGGGAGGGGGTGGCACTCGCCGGCCCCTACGCGGGCCAGTCCCTGGGGGCGATTCCCCTGTCCGGCCTCCTCGCCCTGTTCGGGCGCAACCCCGAAACGTCCCGCCGGCTAGAGGCGTATCTGGACCGCCGGCACCCCGGCTGGCGTATAGACGCTCAGGCTGATGCCGACCCGCGGCCGCGCCGCCCGCCGGACCCAGGGGCGATGACGGAGCAGGAGGCCTATCAGATCCTGGGGCTTGAGCGCGGGGCGTCCCTGGAGCAGATCCGGGTGGCCCACCGGTCGTTGATGAAGCGCCTGCATCCCGACCAGGGAGGCACGGCCGAGCAGGCGGCCCGCGTCAACGCGGCCCGTGACAGGCTTAACAACCGACATCGCTGATACTCCACGCGCGTTGTCAGACAGGGTTCAGGCGGCTCGGTGGCCCTCCCGGCGAAACGCACCGGGCGCGGGCGAAGCATCGTCGGCCCCCTCGGGGGCCGCATCACCCGCGTTCGCGGGGGCTCAACTCCGGGTGGCGAAGCAGCTGAAGCCACTGCGCTTCAGAGCGTTGCAGGCATCCTGCGCCGTGTCCTGCTCGGCGAAGCCCGAGAAGCGGGCCCGGAACAGGGTGGCGCCGCCGTGCTCGACCTTCACCGTGTAGGGCGCGGCCTTTGCGAGGGCGCCGCCGGCCCGGTTACGGGCCTCGGCCAGCATCGACTTGGCCTTGTCCTCGTCGTCCATGGCGCCGAGCTGGATCACCCAGGCGGTGGGCGTGATCCGGGCGCCCGAGACGGGCTTGGGCGCCTCGGCGCGGGGTCCGTCGGCGGAGGCGAGGCGCGCATCGGTCTTGGCGCCGGGGAAGGGGGCCTGCCCGCCGGTCGCCGCGTAGGCCTGAGCGGAGCCCGGGAGCGTCCCCGAGCGGAATTTCATGCCGGCGCTGCCGGGGGTCGTCGTCGCGGTGCGGGACGGGGTGATGTCGAGGGGCTGGCCGCCACGGATCGTCGAGGCCGTGGTCTCGACGTCCTCGTCGTCCGCCGAGGCGACCTGGGTGCGGGTGCGGGACGCGCCATCGGCCACGACCGCCGGACGGGCGCGCTCGGCGACCTCTGTCGTCGCCGGGGTCTGGCGGGCACCCGCATAGGCCCGCGGCAGGGACTGGCGTACGAGATCGGCCATGATCCGGTCACGGCTGGCGCCGGACTTGCCGCCCAGCACGATCGCGACGATCTGACGGTCGTCGAGGCGGGCCGCCGTCATCAGGTTGAAGCCGGAATCACGGGTGTAGCCCGTCTTGATTCCGTCGACGCCCTGGACGTTGCCGAGGAGGCGGTTGTGGTTGCCGATGACGCGGCCCCGGAAAGCGAAGGAGCGCGTCTGGAAATAGCGGTAGTAGCGCGGGAAGCGGTCCTGGATCGCTCGGGCCAGAACGGTGAGGTCGCGCGCCGTGGTGATCTGGTCGGCGTCCGGCAGGCCGGAGGCGTTGGCGTAGTTGGTCCGCGACATGCCCAGGGCCTTGGCCTTCTGGGTCATCATCTCGGCGAAGCGCGGCTCGGACCCGGCGATGTTCTCGCCGATGGCGCAGGCCACGTCGTTGGCGGACTTCGTCACGATGGCCTTGATCGCGTCCTCGACCGCGATGGTGGAGCCGGGACGCAGGCCGAGCTTGGAGGGCGCCTGCGAGGCGGCGAAGGACGAGATGGTGAGGGGCGATTCGAGGGTAAAGCGGCCTCGCTCCAGCTGCTCGAACAGCATGTAGAGGGTCATCACCTTGGTGATGGAGGCGGGGTGGCGCAGCGAATCCTCGTTGATCGCGTGCAGCGTCTTGCCCGTCTTCACGTCGACCACCATGGCCGCGTAGGGGGGATTGTAGCCGCCGCCCCCGCCGCCGCGATGGTGGTGACCGCGCCGCGCCTCGGCCGGGGAGGCCAGGGCCGTAAGGACCGCTGCCGCCGCGATGGCGGCCGACAACGCAGGCACCCGGCCGACGCGGGGAGTAGGGCTACGCATCACGACTCACTGCCTCGACATGCGCGGCCCGACACGGCCGGCTTGCACTGCAACATCTGGGCGGGAGGGGCCGCGTCGCCGCCGTGCCCCCGCAACATCTGTCAATCAGGCTAGGTCGACGCAGTTACGGCCGGGTTAATGGCTGGCCGGCAATTTATCGCGATTCGGCCCGATGGTGCATCGCAATATATATCTTGACGTTTCGTGTTGCATCGCACACTTAGGTGGAACGAGCCGGATGTGGCTCCGCGGGACCCTGCCCGATCGACAGGGATGCCCCGAAGAGGGCGCAGAGGAGCACCCGATGACCCAGATGTTCGAGAAGGCCGCCGAGATCAACAAGACCGGCATCGCCAAGCTGATGAAAACCGTCTCCACGGTCTCGAAGACCAACCAGACCGCCGGGATCGAGTGGGCGGACTTCGCCAAGGAATCCTACGCCGCGGGCAGCGAAACCATGAAGAAGCTGGCCGGCGCGCGCACGCTGCAGGCCGCCATGGAGATCCAGGGCGCCTACCTGAAGGCCTCCTACGAGCGCCTGCAGAGCCAGGCGAAGGTGATGAGCGAGCTGTACCAGGGCCTCGCCAAGGAAGTCGGCGCTCCGGTGGCCGGCGAAGGCGCGACCTTCGACCCGAAGGCCTTCTTCGATCCCAAGGCGTTCTTCGACACCAAGGCCTTCTTCGATCCGAAGTCGTTCTTCGACGCCAAGAACTTCCCGAAGTTCCCGGCCGTGATCGCGCCGAAGCTGGCAGCCTGATCGGGCGGAGGGTGCGGGCCTCCCGCCCGCCCCTCCACCCCTGACGACGAGACCCTGAGCCGGCCCCGCGCGAGACATCGCGCGGGGCCGCTCGCGTTTTCGGGACCGTGCCGGTCCGGAGGAATCGGACAAGTCCGCGCAGCCGACTGGCGAAGCGGCCGATCGCTCTATAGATTGCTGACGATGCGAGCGCGCCTCGCCGGCGCGACCCGCGGACCAGCAGCTTCACGAGCAGCATGCCGCACCATGGGGTCGATGCGATTCAGATGACCGACGTCCTGCTACGGGGCAGCGAATCAGCGCGCGCGGACGGCCCCGAAACTCCCCGCCCGAACCGCCACGCGTCGCCCGCGCGCTCGGCCGATGACCCCCGCGAACCGGGGGGCAACGACGATGACCGCTCGGGCACGGCGATCATCACCCGCACCAAGCCGAAGACCAAGCGACCGAGCCTCTACAGGGTTCTCTTGCTGAACGACGACTACACGCCGATGGAATTCGTCGTTCACGTCGTCGAGAAATTCTTCAACAAGTCGCAGGAAGACGCCTACCAGATCATGATGCACGTGCACCACAACGGTGTCGGCGAATGCGGAATCTTCACCTACGAAGTCGCTGAGACCAAGGTGACGCAGGTCATGGACTTCGCGCGCAAACACCAACATCCTCTCCAGTGCGTTATGGAAAAGAAATAGGCATCCCACACAGAGGCCACGCTTTGCCCAGCTTCTCTCGCAGCCTAGAACAAGCTCTCCACCGCGCCCTGGCGCTCGCCGGCGAGCGCCGGCAC
>NZ_JAIEOF010000128.1 GCF_019750675.1 Methylobacterium sp. | reverse complement strand
GCCACCGGCCGCGCCGGCGGCGCGCTCGCGGGTGCAGCCATCGGCGGCGCCGGCGGCGCCATCGTGGGCGCTTCCACCGCCCCGCGCTGCCCCTACGGCACCTACCGCGACGCCTACGGCGACGTGTACTGCCGCTGAGACCCGACGCCGCGCGGCCCCGAACGACCGCGCCGGACCATCAGGCTCCCTCTCCCCCGAGAGGGAGCCTTTTTCGTGAGCCCTCGTGTCATGGCCCCGCTGCGGCCCGATCCATCCAGGCCAGCATGCCCGCCGCCGCCGCGCGGCCCGAGGCGAAGGCGCCCTGGAGGAGATACCCCCCCGTCGGAGCCTCCCAGTCCAGCATCTCGCCGGCCACGAAGGTGCCGGGGCGCCGCGCCAGCATGTAGCCGGCATCGAGTTCGCGAAAGCGGACCCCGCCCGCCGTCGAGATCGCTCGGTCGAGCCCGCGGGGCGCCAGGAGCCGGAGCGGCACCGCCTTGATCAGGGCCGCCAGGGCCTCGGCGGCTACGGGCAGCGGGTGGGCCGCCTCGCGCAGGAGCCCGATGCCCACGGGGGTCAACCCCGCGCCCTTGCGCAGACGGTTGGCGAGCGACAGCCCGGGCTTCGGATCGCTGAGCGCCCGCGTCAGGGTTGCCTCGTCGAGATCGGGTCTCAGGTCGAGGTGAAGCCAGGCCGCGCCACGCTCGGTGGCGGCTCTAATCCGATGGGCGATGGCGTAGATCGCTCCGCCCTCGATCCCGTCCGCACTGATCACCGCCTCCCCGCGCACACGGATACCCTCGAGGCTGAGGGCGATGCGCTTCAGGGGCGTGCCGGCGAAGCGCTCGGCGAAAACCGGCGACCACGCCACGGTGAACCCGACATTGGCGGGCTTGAGCGGCGCCACCGCGATGCCATCCCGTTCGAGCAGGGACACCCAGGCCCCATCGGAGCCGAGGCGCGGCCAGCTCGCGCCGCCGAGGGCCAGGAGCACTGGGCGGTGGGCGGTCTCGACCCGCCCCTCCGGAGCCTCGAAGACCGGGCCGCCGGAGGCCGACCACCCTGTGAAGCGGTGGCGGGTGCGGATGCGGACGCCCAACCCGTCGAGGCGCCGGAGCCAGGCCCGCAGGAGCGGCGAGGCCTTGAAGCTTTCGGGGAAGACGCGGCCGCTCGACCCCACGAAGGTCGGCTGGCCGAGATCGTGGCACCAGGTCCGCAGGTCGGTCGGGGCAAACCCCGCGATGGCCTCGGCGAGCGGGCCGCTCTCGGGCTGGTAGCGCGCCAGGAAGGCCGGCAGGGGTTCGGAATGGGTGAGGTTGAGGCCGCCGCGCCCGGCGATGAGGAACTTGCGCCCCACGCTTGGCATCCGGTCGTAGAGGGTCACGGCGTGGCCGGCCCGCGCCAGCACCTCCGCGGCCGCGAGGCCGGCGGGGCCGCCGCCGATCACGGCGGGGCCGCCGACCATGGCGGGGCCGTCCGCCTCCCGGCCTTTGGGCTCAGTTTCAGTCATGCGTCCTGGGAAGCCGGCCAGCGGCGGCCCTGTCAAGCGTGACGGGACGATGCCCTTGATTCGCCAAGGTCCGAGTCCCAACTGCGCCTCATCGGCTGCGGGCCCCTCTGGCGGGATGCTTCGTGATGCGTTCCGTGATGTCGGAGCCGATGCTTTCTCTCCTCAAGAAGCATCGACGGTCCGCGTCATGGTTGATATTTTGTACTACGAGTGGCTCGGCAAGCCGGTCTGGATGTGGCTGGGCTTCCATGCCCTGGTCGCCGGATTGCTGGCCTTCGACCTCGGGCTCCTGCACCGGGACAAGAACCACGAGATCGGCGTGAAGGAGAGCCTGCTCCTCACGGCCTTCTACTTCACCCTCGGCATGATCTTCGGCGGATGGGTCTGGTGGTATCTCGGGCCGCAGGCGGGCCAGGAATACGTCGCCGGCCTGGTGGTCGAGAAGTCGCTGTCGATGGACAACGTCTTCGTGATCGCGGTCATCCTGACCTCCCTCGGCATCCCGCGCACGTCCCAGCACCGGGTCTTGGTATGGGGCATCCTGGCCGCCGTGCTGCTGCGCGGCCTGATGATCGGCCTCGGCGCGGCCCTCGTGCACCAGGCCGCCTGGGTGCTGTCGATCTTCGCCGCCTTCCTGATCTTCGCCGGCGTCAAGATGCTGGTCTCGAAGGAAGAGGAGGCGGGCGACATCCGCGAGAACCGGGCCGTGCGCCTGCTCCAGCGGGTGCTGCGCATCACGCCCGAACTGCACGGGCAGCGCTTCCTGGTGCGAAAGCCCGACCCGAAGACGGGCAAGACCGCCCTCTGGCTGACGCCCCTGGCGCTGGCACTCATCCTGGTCAACGGCGCCGACGTGATCTTCGCCGTCGACAGCGTGCCGGCGATCTTCGCCATCACCACCGACACCTTCGTGGTCTACACCTCGAACATCTTCGCGATCCTGGGGCTACGCGCCCTCTACTTCGCGCTCGCCGCGATGGTGGACCGCTTTGCCTATCTCAAGACGGCGCTGGCCTTCATCCTGATCTTTATCGGAGGCAAGATCGTGGTCGCCGACACCTTCGATCTCGTCCACGTCCCGCCGTGGGTCTCCCTCGCAGTCACCGTCGTCTTTCTCATCGCGGGCATCGTCTACAGCCTGTGGCGCACCCGGGGGACGGTGACGGAGGAGGCACGCGGGCATGGCGGCGAGGCGGTCCAGCACCGGGCCTGACGCGCGCCCCTGCCTTCCACCCCGACGGATCTCGGCTCGGCCCGAGATCCGTCGAGGGTGTGGGGAGGCCGGGTTGGTCGGGCGCACCTCGGCCGATCGAGGCCGGCGCCGCCCCTGTGCCCTCCCCGCACAGTGAGAGGCGCGCCCTACCCCGAAATCGCGTCGCCCGACCGCCCGGGCAGTGCCGCGATCAGGTCCCTCAGGGTGGTGATCGTCGAGGCGTCGGCGACGCCGTCGACGCGGGCCGGGCGGAAATGGCGCTGGAACGCCGTCACCACCGCACTCATGCGGGCGTCGAAGGTGGCGCCCACGGGCAGGTCGTAGCCGTAGAGGGCGAACATCGCCTGCAACGCTTCGATCGGCGGTCCGGCATCGCCCTCTGCAAAGAAGCGGCCGTCGCGGATCGGAGCTGGCGGGACCCAGTGTCCGATGCCGGCGCTTGCCAGCTGCGCCCAGGGAAAGTGCTCGCCGGGATCTTCCTTGCGCTCGGGCGCGATGTCCGAATGGGCGAGAATGCGGTGCGGCGCGAGGTTCCAGCGCTGGGAGAGATCGCCGCACAGGGCGATGACGGCCTCGATCTGCGCGGACGGATAGGCCGGCAATCCGCCGGCATGGCCGCCATTGACGATCTCGACGCCGAGCGAGCGCGAGTTCACGTCGCTGATGCCGGCCCAGGAGCCCTGACCCGCGTGCCAAGCGCGGCGCCCCTCGGGTACCATCTGCACCACGCGGCCATCCTCCAGCACCACGTAGTGGGCCGAGACCTCCGCCACGGGGTTGGCGAGGCGCTGCAGGGCGGCCGCCGCGCTCTCCATGCCGGTGTAGTGCAGGACGAGGAGATCGACCGGACCGGTCCGCCGCTCACCGTGGTTGGGCGACGGGTGGACGCTGGTGGCGACGGGACTCTCGGGGGTCGGTTTCACGTGAGGCCCCGCTCGGCGCTGATCCGGTCATAGGCGGCGTTGATGGCGGCCAGACGGCGGGTGGCGATGGCCACCGCCTCCGGCGGCAGGCCACGGGCGATGGCCCGGTCCGGGTGGTTCTCCCGCACCAGGGCCCGGTGGGCGGCCTTCAGCCCGGCATCGTCGACATCGTGGTCGAGGCCCAGAACGAGATAGGGATCGTCGGAGAGGCGGACATGCCGGGCGGCGATGCGGCGGAACGCGGCCTCGTCGAAGCCGAAGGTCTCCGCCACCGCGCGCAGGTAGCGCTCCTCCGCCTCGTGGATGGCCCCGTCCGCCTTGGCGATGTGGAACAGGCCGTCGAGGACGTCCTCCAGCAGGGCCGGCTCGTCGTGGAAGGTGTTGGCCAGTTGCCGGGCGTAGGCTTCGAAGCCGTTCGCGGTGCCCTTGGCAAGGTCGAACAGGCGCTGGACCCCGGGCCGGGCCCGCTCGTCCACCTGTACCACCTTGGCGAAGGCCTCGATCTCGGCCGGCGTCACCACGCCGTCGGATTTGGCCATCTTGGCAGCGAGCGCCACGAGGCCGGTGGTGAAGACCACGTCACGCGGCGTGGTCCCGAACAGGGCGCCCTCGCGGTCGACCAGGAAATGCCCCGCCACCCCGCCGACGAGGCCGCCGAGGGGGCCGCCGATGGCGAGGCCGAGGCCTGCCCCCCCGAGCTTGCCCCAGATGCCCGCGCTCATCGGAAAACCCCGCGGGCGCTGAAAACGGGACTGGATGAGGCAGACGGCATGGGCGGCATCGACTTCGGCGCGAAACGAAGCGCGTCCTTACACCGGACGGCTCCGTTTCGGCGAGAGGCGATCGCTCGGGGCGTCCCGCCCCTCAGCGCCGGGCGCAGAGGCCGACGAGGCCCTGGGCTTCGCTGGGGCAGGCCGCGCTCAGGGTGCCGTCGGCCCCCGCCGTCACGATGGCGCTGCCCCCCTTCAGGCACAGGGCCGAAGCCAGGATTTCGGTGCCCTCGCAGGTGATGGCGCAGCCCGAGGCCGGGCAGGTGTCCTGGCGCACCACACGGAACGGGGATGCGGGCACGGGGGCCGCCGGGGCAGCCTGACCGGCCTCGCCCCTGGACCCCGCGGGCCCGCGCTCGCCGGCCGGACCCCGTGCTCCGGGCTCGCCCTTGGGACCAGTGTCGCCCTTCGGCCCGGCTTCGCCCTTCGGGCCGCCCTCACCACGAGCGCCCGTTTCGCCCTTCACACCCGGTTCGCCCTTGGCACCCGGTTCGCCCTTCGGCCCCTGAGGACCGGGCAGCCCGGCGACGCCCTGCGGACCGGCGGGGCCCGTCTCGCCCCTGTCGCCGGTGTCGCCCTTCTGGCCCGTCTCGCCCTTCGGACCGGGCTGGCCGGCGGGGCCGCAATTAGCGATGACCGCCTCGCGCTCGTCCTCGCCCGCCTTCAGGGTGGCGATGCAGTTGGTGGGCACGTAGGGCAGGCGGAAGACGAAGCGGCCCCGGCTGTCGGCGATGATCGAGATGTCCTCGTCGAGCACCACCACGGTGCCGGGCTTGCGCACGCTGCCGGAGATGCGCAGGTCGCCGTTCTCGAAGCGGGCGTCGTAGACCTGGATCGGCTGCGACACGGACTGCGGCTTGCGCGCCTTGGCCGCCTCGCCCCTGGGCTGGCCCGCCGTCTGCGCGATGGCGGGGAGCCCGCCCGCCACGGTGATCAGGCCCGACAGGACCACGAGGGCACGAGCGAGACGCATGAATTTCTCCGGTCTGGTCCGCGTCTGCTGAGCGCGGCAGGTGGGGAGTGCTGCCCTGACCTCGCCGAACGGTCAAGCGTGGCGAAGATGCCGGCCGGAGGCAGCCATCCACAGGCATCCACAGCCGTCCACAGGCCAAGTCCCTGAGGGCGGATGAAATTCCGCATGGCCCCGGAAACCGATTGAGTGTGTTCCTGTTTTGTTCTTAGCGTAGTGGGATGGAACGGAGCCGATGAGACAGAGCCCTGAAGACCCTCCCGATACGCAGATCGAAGGTCCGCATGCGGACCGGCCGGGCGCGGACCCGCTGCCGCGCGAGGCGGCGCCCCGGGCCTCGGCCACTTCGAACCTGGCGGCCCTGCGCGACCTCGTGGCCGGGCGTGGGGATGCCCCGGTCCTTCGGGGTGCCCTTCCGCTGGGCATCCACGACGTCGATTCGCGCCTCGCGCAGGGCGGCCTGGCCCTCGGGCAGCTGCACGAGATCGCCCCCGCCCAGGCGGGCGACGAGCCGGCGGCCCTCGGCTTCGCCCTCGCCCTGGTGGCGCGCCACCTCGCCCGAGTGCGCGGCGAAGCCCTGCTGGTGGTGGGCCAGGGCCATCCCCTCCCCTACGGGCATGGGCTCGCCGGCCTCGGCCTCGACCCGGCCCGCCTGCTGCTGTTCGAGGTCGCCAGCGACAGCGACGCCTACCGGGCGCTGGAGGAATCGCTGCGGTCCCGAGGCCTGGCGGCCGTGGCGGGACTCGTCGACGCCGCCCTGCCCCTGGCCCAGAGCCGCCGGCTCCACCTCGCGGCCGGGCGAACCGACCGGCTCCTCCTCGTTCTGCGTCCCCCGGAGGCGGAGAGCCCCAACGTGGCGGCGACCCGCTGGCGGATCGCCGCCGGCAAGGCCCTGCGCGACCGCTTCGGCTGCATCGAGCGGCCGTGCTGGCAAGCGACCCTCGACCGAAGCCGCAACGGGCGGACCGGACACTGGCTTCTGGAGTGGGATCATGCCGCGCATCGTTTCGGTCTGGCTGGAGCACTGGCCGGTCACACGGCTGAGGCGGGCGGGCGGGTCCAGAGCTCGAGATGATGGGCCGATGGTCGTGGCCGCGATGGAGGCCAGCGGCCTGCGCCTGATCGCGGTGGACGCGCAGGCGCGGGCGCTGGGCCTCGAACCCGGCGAGACCCTGGCCCGGGCCCGCGCCCGGATCGGCACGCCCGTCTCCGTCCATCCCGCCGACCCGGAGGCCGACGCCGCCGCCCTGCACCGGCTCTGCCTCTGGGCCAAGCGCTATACCCCGGTCGTCGCGCCCTACGGCCGGGCGGAGGGCCACGACGGGTTGTTCCTGGACATCGCGGGGGCGAGCCACCTGTTCGGCGGCGAGGCGCAGCTCCTGGCGGATCTCGCCCGGCGACTGTCCGAGGGCGCGATTCCGGCGCGGATCGCCCTCGCCGACACCCCCGCCTGCGCCTTCGCCCTGGCCCGGCATGGCGGGGGTGGCCTCGTTGCGCCCGGAGGCAACGCGGAGGCCCTATGGACCCTGCCGGTCTCGGCCCTGCGCCTCGATCCGGCCATGGCGCAGGCCCTGGCCCGCCTCGGCCTGCGCCGGATCGGCGACCTTGCCGCCGCACCTCGTGCGCCCCTGGCCCGGCGCTTCGGCGAGACCCTGCTGCTGCGGCTCGATCATGCCCTCGGTCACCGGCCGGAACCCCTCGTCTGCACGGAGGACCCGCGCGAATTCGAGGCCGCGCGCGGCTTCCTCGAACCGATCGGGCGGCCGGAGACCATCGTCGCCACGGCCACGCACCTGATGGCGGGACTGGCGCCCCGGCTTGAGGCGGCCGGACTCGGGGCCCGCGCGGTGCGGCTGTCCCTGACCCGCGTCGACGGGGTGGTACGCACCCTCGACCTCGGGATGAGTTTGCCGACCCGCTGCCCGGCCCAGATCGAGCGCCTGCTGACCCTGCGCCTCGACCGCCTCGGCCCGGCCCTCGACGCCGGCTTCGGCTTCGAGACGATCGGCCTCACGGTCACCGCCACCGGCACGATCGGCGCGCGTCAGGGCATGCTGGTGGAGGCGCCCGATGGCACGGGGGCCGAGCACCTGGGCGACGCCCTGCGCCAGCGCCTCGGGCGGCGGATGATGCGGCTCGGCTTTCGCGCGAGCCACCTGCCCGAGCGCGCCGGACGCGCGGAACCCTGGCGCGCGAGCCTGCCCGTGCAGGCGGGCCGGCCGCGCCTGCAACCGCGACCATTGGTGCTGCTCGGCCGGGGCGAGGCCGCCGAGGACGTCATCGCCCTCGCCCCCGACGGGCCGCCGCACCGCTTCCGCTGGCGCCGGCGCCTGCACCGCGTCGCCCATGCGGACGGGCCCGAGCGCATCGCCGACGAGTGGTGGCAGGCGCCGGGTCCGGCGCGGGACTACTACGTGGTGGAGGACGAGGCCGGCCGCCGCCTCTGGGTCTATCGCGAGGGGTTACCCACGCGGGAAGCGCCCGCACGCTGGTTCGTGCACGGGCTGTTCGCGTGAAAAGACGGAGACAGAATGCGCATGGGCGATGCCGCACCATTCAACCTATGATAGCATTTCGCATGATCGGGTAAGTTCCCCCGAGGACGGCATTCGAAGCCAACCGGGATGATCCTAACCGGACAGGGGCGAAGGGGGGCTCGGTCGAGCGCGGTGATGATGCTGGGGATCGCCTTCGCGTCGACCTCGGACGCCGCTTCGGACGGTCGCGACCGTGCCGCCTTCATCGAAGCCCATCGCCGTGCCGTGGTCACGCAACTGAACAGCATTCACCTGCGCGGCCCGCGCTCCACGTCCCGGGATCGGTTCCTTGCCGTGAGTGTCGTCCGAGCGGACCAGCGCTACGTGCAGTACATCTTCTTCGATGGCGATACGAAGATGTACTGCGAAGCCTCGTCGGGCGCCTATGCGCAGGCCCCGGACGCGACGGATCACCTCCTATCCGCGTCCTCGAAGGCGGCCCTCCATCGACTGGGCTTCGTGCAGACCAGTCCGAAACAAAACTACGAGCGAGAGATTTCCCTGGGCACGCCGCCCGATTTCGATGCCGTGGCCGATCTCATGATTGGCGCGCTCCACGATGCCTATGAGGCGCGCGAGACCACGCCACTGAACTTCCGCGCACCGCGGGCGATTCTCACCCGCAACGCCTGTCCCGGGCCGGTCAGCTGAAGCCGGCCCGGGACGCGACCTTCTACTCCGCCGCGTCGACGTAGAGCTTGCCGCCCTCGGCCTGGAACTCGGCGGATTTCGCCGCCATGCCGGCCTCGCGCTCGGCCTGGCTCATCGGCGTCGCCTCGCCCAGCACCTGTCCGGCCGCCTCCATCGCCAGCACTTCGGCGCGCAGGTCCTGCGTGATCTTCATCGAGCAGAACTTCGGCCCGCACATCGAGCAGAAATGCGCGACCTTGTGGGCGTCCTTCGGCAGGGTCTCGTCGTGGTAGGCGCGGGCCGTGTCGGGGTCGAGGGAGAGGTTGAACTGGTCCTCCCAGCGGAAGTCGAACCGGGCGCGGCTGAGTGCGTCGTCGCGCAGCTGCGCGGCCGGGTGGCCCTTGGCGAGGTCGGCGGCATGCGCCGCGATCTTGTAGGTGATCACGCCTTCCTTGACGTCGTCGCGGTTGGGCAGGCCGAGATGCTCCTTCGGGGTGACGTAGCAGAGCATCGCGCAGCCGAACCAGCCGATCATCGCGGCGCCGATGCCGGAGGTGATGTGGTCGTAGCCGGGGGCGATGTCGGTGGTCAGCGGGCCGAGGGTGTAGAACGGCGCCTCGCCGCACTCCACGAGCTGCTTTTCCATGTTCACCTTGATCTTGTGCATCGGCACGTGGCCGGGGCCCTCGATCATGGTCTGGCAGCCCTTGTCCCAGGCGATCTTGGTGAGTTCGCCCAGCGTCTCGAGTTCGGCGAACTGCGCCGCGTCGTTGGCGTCCGCGATGGAGCCGGGGCGCAGGCCGTCACCGAGGGAGAACGAGACGTCGTAGGCCCGCATGATGTCGCAGATCTCGTCGAAGCGCTCGTAGAGGAACGATTCGCGGTGCCCGGCGAGGCACCAGCGCGCCATGATCGAGCCGCCGCGCGAGACGATGCCGGTGACGCGCCGCGCGGTGAGCGGCACGTGGGCGAGGCGCACCCCGGCGTGGATGGTGAAGTAGTCGATGCCCTGCTCGGCCTGCTCGATGAGGGTGTCCTTGAAGACCTCCCAGTCGAGCTTGAGCGGATCGCCGCCGACCTTCTCCAGGGCCTGGTAGATCGGCACCGTGCCGATCGGGACCGGCGAGTTGCGCACGATCCACGAGCGGATGTTGTGAATGTTACGGCCGGTCGAGAGGTCCATCACCGTGTCGGCGCCCCACCGGGTCGCCCAGACCAGCTTCTCGACTTCCTCGGCGGCCGAGGAGGTGACGGCGGAATTTCCGATGTTGGCGTTGATCTTCACGAGGAAGTTGCGGCCGATCGCCATCGGCTCCACCTCGGGGTGGTTGATGTTGGCCGGGATGATCGCCCGGCCACGGGCCACCTCGTCGCGCACGAACTCGGGCGTGATGAAGGCCGGCAGGGCGGCGCCGAAGCTGTTGCCGTCGGCGAGCGCGGCCTCGGCACCCTCGAGCATCGTCTGGCGAGCGAGGTTCTCCCGGTTGGCGACGTAGATCATCTCCTCGGTGATGATTCCGGCGCGGGCGAACTCGTACTGCGTCACCATCTGGCCGGGGCCGGCCTTGCGGATCTCGCGGGTGGCCGGACACGGGGCCACGAGCTTGTCTTCCGGCACGAAGCCGTTGTCCTCGGGCTTGACGGCGCGCGGGGTCACCGTGGCGTAGCCACGCCGGGCGATCCAGGGCTCGCGCACCAGCGGCAGGCCGGCATGGAGGTCGATCTTGGCATCCGTCTCCGTGTAGGGACCCGACGGATCGTAGACCCGCACCGGGGCCTCCTTCGGATCGCTGAGGGTGATCTCGCGGAACGGCACCCGGATGTCGTCGTGTCCGGCGACCGCCGCGTAGACCTTGCGCGAGCCCATGATCGGGCCGGTTGTCACCGCATGCGGCTGGCCCTGCGGCAGATCCTTGGGCAAAACGGGTGCATTCATCGGGTTCGCTCCTGGCGTTGGAGACGATCCGACTCATAGGCGGTGGAGGTGGATGGGATGACGCTCGAGGATATGCGTCGTCTTTGAGATTCCCGTCCCTCCGCCGGTACGAACCGGATCAGGTTCAAGGGTCAGGGCGACGCGCCCAATCTCAGCTCCCGCACTCGGAGCCCCCCTCGGAATGGTTCCAGGTTCGAGGTCGGCGGCCGTTTTGTCAATCACCGCTCCGGCAAACCGACGCAGAACAGGGTGAGAAACGAACTTTATCGTCAGCCCGGGCGTTCGGTTACCAGAAGTCCGGTCCTCGGGATCGGCACACGAACGACAGGTTCTCCCATGAAGCGCATAGTCCTGGCCTCGGCCGCTCTGGTCGGCGCACTCTCGATGATTCCCGCGTCCGCCGATGCCCGTCCGGGCGGCGGTGGTGGCTTCCGTGGCGGTGGCGGCGGATTCCATGGTGGCGGCATGGGCGGCGGCGGGTTCCGCGGCGGAAATTTCGGTGGCGGCGGCTTCCGCGGAGGCATGGCCCAGGGCGGCTTCCGGGGCGGCAATGTCGGGGGTAACTTCGGTGGCGGTGGCTTCCGCGGCGGCCTCGCCCAGGGCGGGTTCAATCGTGGCGGCTTCAACCGGGGCATCATCGGCAATGCCGGCGCCGGCACCGGTCTGGTGGCGGCCAACGGCTACCGGGGCGGCGGCGCAGGCTTCGTCCGCGGTGGATACGACCGGGGCGGCTTCAACCGCGCGGGTTACGGCGGACGGGGCTACGGATACCGTCGTGGCTACGGCGGACTGGGGCTCGGCATCGGCCTCGGCCTGGCGGGTGCCGGCATCGGCTATGGTCTCGGCAGCACGTATTACGGCGACGATTACTACGGCGGTGGCTACGCGCCTGCCTATTATGGCGGTGGCTACGGAGCGTATGGCGGTGGTTATGCACCGGCCGGCTACGCCACCGAGACCGTCGAGATCGCGCCGGGAGGCGACGACGTCGCATACTGCGTCCAGCGCTTCCGGTCCTACGACCGCCGCACCGGGACCTACCTGGGCAATGACGGCCTGCGCCACGCCTGCCCGTAACGCCTGACACCCGAACGCAGTCCGAAAGGCTCCGCCCGCTCCGCGCAGGCGGGGCCTTTCCCGTTCGGCGTGCGGACGTGCGCCTCTACGAGGCCCCGTCTCGCGCCTGCGTCAGGAGCCCTGGAAGCTCTCGGCGAAATCATCCGGCACCTCGCCGAAGCTGGCCAGGATGGTGGCGCTCTCCAACTCGCCGGTCTCGTCGTCGGCCACGACCTTGATCGCCGCCGTCCCGGGAAAACGCGCGGCCATGGCTTCGGCCTTCTTGAGGGCGCCGCTCTCCGTCACCGCGACCTCACGGTCGCCGGGCGTGAGCCGCTTGCGCTTGAGCACGAAGGTCTGGACCAGGAAGGTCGTCTTGAGGGCCATGAACGGGTCTCCGCCGGCTTCCGCGCCGATAATGGCTCCCGAGTCCGGACACGGAGCGCACCTAGCACGAAAGTCCCCGCCGGCGGACAGGGTGCCCGAAGGTCGCGGCACCCGGGGAACCCGAACTGCGCTCACGCCGAAGGCGTGTCGGGCGGATTCAGGCGCAGCACGAGCCGATCGCCGTCCCAGAGCTCCACCGCGCGTCCATCCATGAGTGCGTGGGCCCGCGCGATGGCATCCGCCTCCTCGCAGGCGGACAGAACCTTGGTACGGAGCACGCGTCCGGCCGTATCCAGAAGAAGAACACGGTATGGCTTCGGTGGCATCGCGTCCGTCATGATGAAACAACTCACCTCTTCTTTCATGGCGTCCACGACCGGCCGGACCCGACCTTCAAAGACCTGAACGCATCACAGGAAATACGCCGATACCGCACGAAACGCCCGCGCCTCGTACACGTATCCGTGATCTTGCATTCTTACTTTCGCAAACCTCAGGTTGTGAACAGCGTACGGCTACCAGAGCCGAATGAGCCGATACCCGGTGATCACGTCCGACAGATCGATGCCGAGGCCGGCGGTCAGGCGCAGGCTGGCGCGCAGCAGAGGACGGGAAAACGCACTCGAGAGCAGGAACAATCCGAGCAGGACGGGCGCGGCGTGCCGGGCCATCCGGTCGGTCCACGACCAGTCGCCGGGCAGCCAGGGCCTCAGGATGCCGTAGCCGTCGAGGCCGGGGATCGGCATCAGCCCGAGGACGAGGGCGGTCCCCTGGAACAGCACCGAGACCGCGAGCACGGCCCGCAGAACCTCCGAACCCGGGGTGGCGAGGGTGTAGAGCATGACGAGTGCCAGGAGGAAGCCGAGGCTCGCCGCGGGACCGGCCGCCGCGACGGCCGACCGTCGCCCCCTGCTCAGGCTCTCGCCCCCGGGCGAGGCCCCGCCCGGAAAGCCCAGGCCCGCCAGGATCGTGAAGACCACGGGCAGCAGCATCGTCGCCACGGGATCGGGCGCCCGCAGGGGATCGAGCGTGAGGGCCCCGGCCGCGGACAGGCCGCACCGCACCTCCGCGAGGGCGTGGCCGAACGCATGCAGGCACAGCCCGAGAACCCATCCGGCGATCACGAAAGCAAAGGCCGCACCCGACCCCTCCAGAGCCTCGGCCCCGATCCCGAACCCGAGGCCGCTGAAGATCAGCGTGATCAGCAGGATGTTGATGCTCAGGACAGGCCTGCCCGCGCCGCTCCCTTCGTCCCGGATCGTCGTCATGCGCGGCGGAGCGGCGCGTCGCCGTGGCCGCCGGCACGCCGCGGGTCTCCCTCTCCCGACGAAGCGGGCGAGCGAACGGCGCGCATGGAAACTCCGCACCGGCCATGCGGGGCGAGGCGCGGGCAAAGATCGGGACGCAGGGCTCTCACGCGACGCAACATCGCTGGTGACACGCCAAAGTCCAGTCCCTAGCTTGTCACGGATAGCCGGCACCCCGGCCACGAGCCTCGAACCTCGGCGAGCCCGGACCCGGGACGGGTCCGCGCATGGCCGGACCGGTCGGGATCTCCGACCGCCGACACACACGTTCGGATGCATGCGCCTTCTCGTCTCGATCCTGATCACGGCGCCGCTCGCGGTCCTCGCCGGCGCGACCCTCCTCCTGGCCCTTTTTCAGCGGCACCTGATCTATCCGGGTGCCTTCCGAAACGAGGCCGCCCCGACCCCTCGGGCGGCGCCCGCCGGCACGCAGGCGATCCATGTGGAGACCGTCGATGGCGAGCGCCTCCTCGGCTACTGGCGTCCGCCCGCGCCGGGCCACGCCGTCGTCCTCAGTTTCCACGGGAACCGCTCGCAGCCCGAGCCGGCGGCGGCGCGCTTCTCGGCCGACCCCTGGCGCGCTCAGGGCTGGGGCGTTCTGTCCATCGCGTACCGGGGCTATCCGGGCTCGACCGGATCCCCGAGCGAGGCCGGCCTGATCGCCGACGCGGACGCGGCCTACCGGGCCGTCTCGGCCCGTGCCCCGGGGGCGCCGGTGCTGCTGCACGGCCATTCCCTCGGAGCCGCCGTGACGGTGGCGACGGGCGTGAGCGTGCCCCATCTCGGCCTCTACCTGGAGGCGCCCTTCGATTCCCTGGCGGCTGTGGCCGCCTCCCGCTTTCCCTACCTGCCGACCGGCCTGCTCCTGCGCGACACCTTCCGCTCCGACGAACGGATCACCGCGACCGCCGGCCCGGTCCTCATCGTGCACGGCAGGCGGGACGGGGTAGTTCCCCTCGCCCATGCCCGACACTTGGCCGAACGGGCGGGAGACCGCGCCCGGCTGACCATCCTGGACGGTGACCACGTCTCGATCCTGGGCGCATGGGACCGGGAGGCGGAGGCGTTGTTCCCGCCGGGGAGTGCCCCTGCCCGAGCCGGGGCCCTCGCGGCGGATGCGCCTTAGGGGAACCGAAATGGGACGACGAGACCGCCTCTGGCGCGACGACGATCCGACGACCCACGGGCCCGCGGCGAAACCTCCGGTCATCTGCCCGCTCTGCGAGCGCCCGATCCCACCGCGCGCCAAGTCCAGCCTGCATCACCTCGTCCCGAAGCTGAAGGGCGGTGCGCGGGCCGGCACGGTGCGTCTGCACCAAATCTGCCACTCGGCCATCCATGCCCGCTTCAGCGAGGCCGAGATCGCCCGGCGCCTCGCCGACGTCGAATCCTTGCGCGCCGAACCCGAGATGTCGCGGTTCCTGGCCTGGGTCCGAACGAAGCCCGACGACTTCCACGCCGCGACACGGATGAGCCGGGAGCGCAGGGGCCCGAAGCGCGATCCGGTCTGAGGATGCGGCGATGGCCCAGCCGATGTCCCCGATTTCAGGGCATGGCCTTTACCCGTTCTTCGGCATGATCCGCACCGATCACGCCCCCGTATCCGCTCCTTAAGACTTCCCGCCGGAGGGTCACCGACGATGTGAAGGGAGCGCGACCGTGTCGGCATTGGAAGTGGGGGCGATCGGGCGAGCCGGCGCGGACGAGGCGAACCGCCTCGCCTGGGTCGACGTCGCCAAGGGGCTCTGCATCGTCCTGGTGGTGATGATGCACGCGACCTTGAGCACCGGCGTGACCCTCGGGGGCGAGGGTTTCCTCCACACCGTTGTGACTTTCGCCAAACCGTTTCGGATGCCGGACTTCTTCCTCTTGTCGGGCCTGTTCCTCGGGCGGGTGATCGACCGCGACTGGCGCCTCTTCCTCGACCGTCGCCTCGTGCACTTCGCGTATTTCTACGTGCTCTGGGTGCTGATCCAGTCGGTGGTGAAGTACGGCCAGATCGTCGACGGGGCCGGGCCGATGGCCTTCCTCAGCCACCTGGCGATGGCGGTGGTCGAGCCCTACTCGACCCTGTGGTTCATCTATGTCCTGGCGGTGTTCTCGGTCTGCACCAAGCTGCTCCGCCGGGTGCCGGCGCCGCTGCTCCTCGGCTTGGCGATCCTCTTGGAAAGCATACCGGTCCACAGCGGCAGCAACCTGGTGGACGAGTTCTGCGCCCGCTACGTCTGGTTCCTGCTGGGCTACCTCTGCGCCGAGCGCATCTTCACGTTCGCCGACTGGGTGCGGCGCAATGCCGGCGCGGCCCTGACCGGCCTCGCCCTCTGGGCGGTCGTCAACGCCGTGATGGCCTTCACGCAGACGCATCTTTCCTTCGCGCCGACCCTCGCCCAGCTGCCCGGCCTGAGCCTCCTTCTGGGTGGCGCCGGGGCCCTGGCGATCATCACGGTCGGCGCCCTGCTGACCCGGGCCGGCGGACCCGTCACGGACTTCCTGCGCACCTGCGGCCAGCGCTCGATCGTGATCTACCTCGCCTTCTTCCTGCCGATGGCGTTCACCCGGACGCTCATCGCCAAGACAGAAGCGATCACCGACATTGGCGTCGCGAGCCTCGCCGTCACGGTGGTGGCGGTTCTGGTGCCCCTGGCTCTGGAACGGCTGGTCCGGAACACCCGGTTCGACTTCCTGTTCGAGCGTCCGCGCGCCTTCCACATCGTGAGCGCGCGGCCGAGACCGGCCACCGGCGTCCTGCGCACGGCCTGAGGTTCAGGCCGCGGCCTCGACCCGCGGGCGCACGAGGTGTTCGAGGAAGTTGCCGATCTCGGCCCGCCGCCGGACCGGCTCCAGGAGATCCGGCCCGAGCCGGTGGCGCGCGACGAGTGCGGGATGCGCCTCCGGCGCGACGTGAATCGCGCAGAGGTCGGCGGCATAGGCCTCCACCGCCGCGCGGTCGGGCAAGGCGCCCGCCTCGACCACGTCCTCGGCGCTCAGGCGCAGCATGGCGGCCAGCGCGTCGAGGTCCAGTTCCGGGTGGTACTGCGTGCCCCAGAACACCCCCGGCCCGTGCACGATCTCGATGGCCTGGACCGACAGGAGACCGTTGCCCGCCAGCACCGTGGCCTGGGGCGGCGGCGCGACGACGGCGTCGAGATGCATCGCGGGCGCGTCGAAGCGCCGGTCCCGGCCCGTGAGGAGCGGATGAGTCCGACCGGCCTCGGTGAGCACGAGATCCCGCGAGAACCCGTATTCCGGCCCCTTCGGATTGGGCCCCGCCTCGCCGCCGGCCACCACGGCCGCCACCTGAACCCCCCAGCACGAGCCGAAGACGGGCAACCCGGATTCGAGGGCGTGCCGCATGAGGTCGATCTGGCGCCGCACGGCGTCGCCCCCGTCGCGGACGTGCAGGGTCGAGCCCGTGACGACGAGCCCGTCGTAATCGGAGAACGCCGTCCCCGAGGGCAAGGCCTCGTCCGCATCCGCGGGATTGATCAGCGTGCAGACGGTGCCCGGCGCGAGTTGGCGCAGGATCGCCGCGTAGGCCTCCGCCGATGTGACGCCCGTGCCCGCGACGTGACTGGCCCGACCCTCACGGTCGTTCCCGTCCGCGACGAGGAGATGCAACATGATTCTGGGTCCCGGCCGGGTGTCGGCGAAAGGGACGGGGAACGATCCGTGCTCCCCCTCGTTCCAGCCGAGGTGCAGGCCCGATCGCCGCATCCGGACGACACCCGGACACCTCACCCGGAGACGCGAAATGGATACGCGACGTCTCGCTCGACCCGCCATCGGCTCATCCCGAGTGCGGATGCAGTTGGTTTGCGCCCTCGGGATCGGGATCGCTCCCCTGCCGGCTTTTGCCCAGTACATGGCCCTGACCGTGCCGCCGAGGCCGGACACACCGAGCGCCATCAGCCCTGAACCTCGCAAGCCCGTTCCACCCGCCGCGCGCTCCGCCGACCGTGCCTTCGACGGGCACCTGCCCAACCAGCGCACCGGCGTCGGCCGGCAGCGGGTGGTCCGCGACATCTGCATCGGCTGCGATCGTTAGCTCCCGAGAGCCGTCACGTCGGAGGGTTTCGGAATCCAAAGAGAAGGCCGTCAGCCTTCCTCCCTGGCACCCCGGGTGATGGCCTCGACCATGCCCTGCGACAGGCGCACGAACTGTCCGGTGCCGTGGCCGCGCGTATCGAGAAGTTCGGCGAAGATGGGCTTTGCCGGCTCGTAGGCCAGAGTCGCGCGGGGCCGGGTCCTGCGGCGCTTCTCGCGCAGACGGTCGGCGAGAGCGTCGGGGACGAACGGATCACGCAAGCTCGGTAAGCTCCTGAGACGGCGGTCCGGGTCCCGGCCCGGCGGGTCCGCCCCGGCTTAGGGCCCGGTCGGTTGCCGGGAGCTTAAAGGACAGCCGACGCGGGGAGCGGCGCCGGGCTCCGCGGAACCACTCCGGTACGGGCTCAGTTTGCTCCGCAGGAACCCAAGGAGAAAACTCGATGTCTGACAGTGTGTTGGCGTCCGTGACCGTCCCGTCTCTCAGGGCCGCCCGTGCGGCACGGGATCGCCTGTCGCGGGCCGGCTTCGCGCGCAACAGCGTCGAGATCGATCGCCTGGACGACGACGCCTTCGCCGTCTCCATCGCGACCCGGCCGGAGAATCACGATCGCGCCGAGCGCATCCTCACCGGCTCGCCCCTGGGCAACGACCTGCGCGAGGCGGGCCAGGCCGCCGCGCGTCACTTGCAGGACAATCGCTCCCTGGCGCTCGGCCTGGCGGCGCTCGCGGGTTTCGCCCTGTTCGGCCTGATGCGGCGGAACTCGAACTGACTTACCCATAACCCTCGCCCATGACCCTCACTCCGCCGGACAGCCCTGGCGGAGCCGATCGGAGTGACGTGTGGCAAGCCGTTACGGGCTGGAAATCCGGGCGGCGACCGTTGGCGACGCGGCCGGCATCGCCGATCTCCTGCGTGCCTGTGGCCACCCCGTCGCTGCCGACGCCCTGGCCGAGCGGATCGAAGCCCTTCGGCATGGCCCGGGCGCGATCCTCGTCGCCGTCGAGTGGGGACCGCCGAGCGGTCTCGTCGTCCTGCACTGGTATCCGTCTCTCGCCGCCAACCTGCCGACGGCGCAGGTCACCACCCTGCTCGTCGCGCCCGACGCACGGCGGCGCGGCATCGGCCGGTTGCTTCTGAAAGCAGCGTCGCAGGCGGCACGCTCGGCCGGATGCGGCGACCTTCAGCTGATCACCGGCCCCGGACAGACGGATCTCCAGGCCTTCGGTGCAGCCACCGGATTCCTCGATCGGGGCGTCGTGTCGGTCAGGCCCCTGCGCAAGAAGGGCTGAGCCGGTTCGGCGCACCGGACCGCTCCTGGATCGGCGCGTACAGAGGTCCCTCCCCTCGCCGGCCGCCGGAGTGCCGAAGGCCGCCCGCTCCGAGCGGATCGGCCCGACGCGCATAGGGCCGTTCTCGCGCGTCGGACGTGATCGGCAGCCCCCCTGAACATCCGATGCACCGGGCGCCAAGGCCACCAAATTTCCCCTGATTTTTCAATGCGTTGAAAAATTGCCCGGTTAACACCCCTTAAACCCGCCGCATTTACCGTGCGCAAGCAGGGTCGCTCGAATCACGAACGAACCTGGGGGCAGACGGGACGCATGGCGAAGGGACGCGCAGGCGGAGGCAGGGGGGAGCCGAACTTCGACGTGCCCGAGGGGCGCGCCGGGGACCCGGCCGACCTCGATCTGCGGCTGTCGCGCGCCGATCGCGCGGGGGGCGGCGTGGCACGAGGCGAGTCAGGTTCGAAGGGCGGACGCGGCGGGAAGGGCCGCGCATCCGCCGCACCGCCAGCGCGGGCGCTGCGCAAGGCGCCGCGCCGGGCGCGCCGCTCGATCCTCGGACGCCTCGTCTACGGTGTGTTCGTCCTCGGCCTCTGGGGCGTGATCGGCGTCGCCGGGCTCGTGGCCTACCACGCCTCGCAGTTGCCGCCGATCGACCAGCTCGCCGTGCCCAAGCGGCCGCCCAACATCGCGATCCTGGCGAGCGACGGCTCGCTCCTGGCCAATCGCGGCGAGACCGGCGGCCGGGTCGTCAGCATCAAGGAGCTGCCGCCCTACCTGCCGCGCGCTTTCGTGGCGATCGAGGACCGGCGCTTCTACAGCCACCTCGGCGTCGATCCCGTCGGCATCGCCCGGGCGGTCGCCCAGAACATCACCCGCCGGGGCGTGTCGCAAGGCGGCTCGACCCTGACCCAGCAGCTTGCCAAGAACCTGTTCCTCACCCCGGAGCGCTCGGCATCGCGAAAGATCCAGGAAGCGATCCTGGCCCTGTGGCTGGAGCACAAGTACAGCAAGGACGAGATCCTCGAACTCTACCTGAACCGCGTCTACTTCGGGGCCGGCGCCTACGGCGTCGAGGCCGCCGCCCAGCGCTACTTCGGCAAGCCGGCGAAATCCGTGACCCTGGCGGAGGCCGCGATGCTCGGCGGCCTCGTGCAGGCGCCCTCGCGCCTGGCGCCGAACCGCAACCTGCCCGCCGCCCAGGCCCGCGCCGCTCAGGTGCTCGCCGCCATGGAGGAGTTGGGCTTCGCCAAGCCCGCCGATGCGAAGCTCGCCCTGGCGACCCCGGCCCGGCCCGCCAGCGCGCGCGGCGGCGGCTCGGCCAACTACGTCGCCGACCTCGTGATGGACGTCCTCGACGACTTCCTGCCCAAGTTCGAGAGCGACATCGTCATCAACACCACCGTCGATACCGGCCTCCAGGCCGCCGGCGAGAAGGCGCTGGTGGACGAGCTGAACCAGAAGGGCGGCCGCTACAACGTCGCCCAGGGCGCCCTCGTCTCCATGAAGCCGGACGGCGCCATCCGTGCCCTCGTCGGCGGTCGCGACTACGCCCAGAGTCAGTTCAACCGCGCCACCACCGCCAAGCGTCAGCCCGGCTCGTCGTTCAAGCCCTTCGTCTACCTCGCGGCGGTCGAACACGGCCTGACCCCGGACACGGTGCGGGACGACGCGCCGATCAGCATCAAGGGCTGGAACCCGGAGAACTACTCGCGCGACTATCGCGGGCCGGTGACGCTGCGCGACGCGCTGGCGCTCTCGCTGAACACCGTGGCGGTGCGCCTCGGCCAGGAGGTCGGGCCCAAGTCCGTGGTCCAGACGGCCCAGCGCCTCGGGATTTCCTCCCCGCTCCAGGCCAACGGCTCGATCGCGCTCGGCACCTCGGAGGTGACGCCGCTGGAGATGGTCGGCGCCTACGCGGCCTTCGCCAATGGCGGAACGGGGGTGATCCCCTACGTCATCGCGAGCGTGAAGAGCGCCGACGGCAAGGTTCTGTACAAGCGCAAGGAAGGCGGGCTCGGCCGGGTCATCGACCCCAACGCGGTCTCGATGATGAACGCGATGATGCACGAGACCTTCGTCACCGGCACCGCCAAGAAGGCCGAGGTGCCGGGCTGGGACCTCGCCGGCAAGACCGGCACCAGCCAGGACTTTCGCGATGCCTGGTTCATCGCCTACTCCGCCACCCTGGTGACCGGCGTCTGGCTCGGCAACGACGACGGCGAGCCGACGAAGAAGGTCTCGGGCGGCAACCTGCCGGGCGAGATCTGGAAGGCCTACATGACCGTGGCGCTGAAGGGCCAGAGCCCCGCGATGCTCCCCGGGGCCAAGAACTGGCGCAACCGCGCCCCCGCCGAACCCGCCGTGACCAACAGCACGCCGGGCGGCCTCATCGGCGCGCTCCTCGGCGAACCGCAGGCCGCAGCGCCCGCGCCCCGCGCCGCCCGGCACGCCGATGCGAGCCGTGGTCCGAGCCAGGACGACCGCAACTTCCTGGAGAAGCTGTTCGGAGTCGGCGAGTAGCGATCCGGCCGCCCGTTCCCCGGCCGGGCCATCGCGTCACCAGTACAGCTGGAAGCGCCCGATGAAGGCGTCGGCGTCGATGGCGCGGCCGCCCTGCACCGCCGAGGGGCTGGTATGGGAGCGGACGTAGTCGGCCACGATGCGGATGTTGCGATCGGGATACCAGTTCAGTCCCACCGTGACGTCGCGCTCGATGCCGCCACGGATGCCGGCGTCGTCGAGGTCGATGGCGCTGAAGCGGGTGCCGAGTTCGAACACGCCGATCCCGCCCCGGGAGACCCGGTCGCCCTCCGCCACCTGTACGCCGGAGAAGGTCGCGTAGGTGGCACCGTAATCGGGGGCGAGCTTGTAGGCCCGGCCCTTGCCGTTGAGGACGACGCTGGCCTGGACGTAGCCACCCTGGAAACTCACCGGGCGGGCGCCGCCGGTGCGCTCCACCCCGGTGCGGATATACTCGGCCTGGACCAGGAACGGCCCGTCGCGATAGGCCGCCTCCAGACCGATCCGGCCGACGCTCGACGCGTCGCGGATATCGCCGGTATCGACGAAGTTGCGCTGGTACAGGAACGCCTCGGAGCGACTCGACAGGGACAGCCCCTGCCCGTCACGGGGTAGATCGCGAAAACTTCCCGCGAGGCCGAGATGCAGGACGCGGTCGTCCTCGTGGAGGAGCGCGTAGGTGGCGCGCGCCGTGGCGGCCACGCCCTCGCTGCCCACCCCGGTGTTGGCGTTGCCGCCGAAGACGCTGGCGACCATGGTCCAGTCCTTCCCGTGGCGGCCCAGCGCGAAGCCGAGATTGCGGGCCGGCGCGAACGCATCGGCCAGCGAGCGCTCGGTGAACAGCGTGGTGTTGTCGCCAGTCAATTGGTCGAGGCTGAAGGGCTCCTTCATGTTGCCCACCGTCAGCAGGGTGTTCTCGAAGCCCGTATACGCCGCGGCCGCATCGTTGATCGGCCGCATCGGGTCGGCGAAATCGTACTGGAAGGCGAGCTCCAGGCTCTTGCCGAGGGTGAGATAGCTCTCGATCCAGGCCCGGCGCACCGCGAAGTTCTCGGGGAACGGCTCCGGGAAGCCGGCCTGCCGAATGGCCGCCGCCCCGTAATCGAGTTGCAGCTTGCCGCCGATGCGCAGCTTGGCGACATCGGGAAAGGCCAGGGTGATGCCCTTCTCGTCGATCGTCAGGGTCTCGCCATTGGGCTGTGCCGGATTGCGCCTGTCGGGCTTGGCTTCCTCGGCCAGGGCCGGCGCCCCGGCGAGGCAGCACAGGCCGAGACATGCCGGACCCAGCCATCGCGCCATCGTTCGCATTCCTCTCGCGGGGTCCGGCGCGGATCGTCCGGGCCCGGTCATTCCCGGCCATTGGCCACAACTTCGCGCGGTCCGCTACAGCATCGGCAGACTCCGTGGGCGTGGACCGCGCGGGAAGGCGGCATCGAGGGCGGCGCGATCCTCCGCCGTCAGGGTGATCGCTCCGGCCGCCGCGTTCTCGCGGGCCCGCTCCGGCCGCGCCGTCTTCGGGATGGTGAAGGTGTCCTCGTCCCGTGTCAGGAAGGCGACCGCGATACCGCGTGGCGTCGTGCCGTGTGCCTCCGCGAGGCGGGCGAGCACCCGGCCCCCGGCGCTTCCGGCCTCGGGAAAGTCGCCGCTGCCGAAGGGCGAGTAGCCGACCAGGGCGACGCCGTTGCGCCGGCACCAGGGCAGGACCGCGTGTTCGATGGCGCGCTCCTGCAGGTGGTAGAGGACCTGGTTGCAGGCGATCTGACCCGGGCCGGCGATCGCCAGGGCCTCGTCCAGATCGGCGACGTCGAAGTTGCTCACCCCCCAGGACAGGATCTTGCCCTGGCGCTTCAGGGCATCGAACCCCGCGATGGTGTCCTCCAGCGGATAGCGGCCCGGCCAGTGCAGCAGGTAGGCGTCGAGGTGGTCGGTGCCGAGGCGCTTGAGCGAGCGCTCGCAGGCGGCGACCACGCCTGCCCGGCTGGCATTGCCCGGCACCACCTTCGAGACCAGGAACACCTCCGCGCGCCGGCCCGCGATGGCCTCGCCCACCACCGGCTCGGCCTCGCCGTACATCTCGGCGGTGTCGATATGTGTCATGCCGGCATCGAGCCCCGCGCGCAGCGTCGCGACGGCGGTGGCGCGGTCCGCCTGATCGAGGTGCCAGGTGCCCTGCCCGATGACGGGCACCGCCCGGTCCGCCGCACCGAAAGTCCTGCTCCGCATCGGCCTCGTCCTCGCATGATGGTGATCCACCCTGCCAACGCGCGGCGGCCACACCGGTCCCCGATCCGGCTGCCTGCGTCACCTTGGCCTTACTCGCGCCATCATGCGACGATGATCAGGACGGGGTTCGAAGCTCGGTGCGCCAAGGGGCTGCGCCGCCTCCGGACCCATCCCCGAAGGGGCTCATCCGTTGCGCAGCGCTGCTCCCTCCCCCATCCCCGCCGGATCGCCGCCGCCGGCCCCCGCCGGGGCGCCGCACGGGGGACGCCGCTGATGCTGCCGCAGCACCGCTGGTTCTGGCTCCTCATCCTCATCGCCTGCGGCGGGGCCGGCCTCCTCTACAACGTGCTGTTCGCCGGTGGCGCGACGCCCCTCGCGGGCCTGACCTACGGTCTCGCGGTGGGGGGGACGACCCTCGCCTTCGACCGCGGCATGATCCTCGGCGGGCTGCAGGCGCGGATGCGCCGGATGCCGGCGAAGTTCTACGTACCGGCGGCCGAGTTCGCCTACGTGCTGATGATCGCCGCCGGCATCGCCTTGGGGGGCCTGCTGGTCTGGGCCTTCGGCCTCACCGACGACGACCTCAGCCACGCCGTGCGGATCACCCCGCGGGTGCTGGCCTATTGTCTCGCCGTCTCGGCGATGCTGGTCTTCGTCATCCGCATGCGCGACCTCATCGGCGGCGAGGTCTTCGTGAACTTCCTCGTCGGTCGCTACCACCAGCCCGTGCGCGAGGAGCGGATCTTCCTGTTCCTCGACGTCGTCGGCTCGACCGCCTTCGCCGAGACCCACGGCGATCTCAAGGCCCAGGCCTATCTCGGCGCGGTCTTCGCGGCGCTCGCCGAGCCGGTCCGGCGCAACGCCGGCTCCATCGACGACTATATCGGCGACATGGCGATGATCACCTGGCCGATGGCCCGCGGCCTGAAGGACGCGCGCTGCGTCGCCTGCGTGTTCGACGTGATGGACCGGCTGGAGGCGGAATCCGAGGCCTGGACGGCACGGTTCGGCACCGTGCCGCGCCTGCGCGCCGCCCTGCACGGCGGCTCCATCGTCACGGCGGAAGTCGGCGTCGACCGGCACAAGATCGCGTATTTCGGGGATGCGGTGAACGTGACCGCGCGCATCGAATCCCTGTGCCGGCCGCTCGGGGCCGAGATCCTCGTGTCCGACGATTTGCTGGCCCGAATCGCACGCCTGCCCGCCGGCATCCGTGCCCGCCCCCTCGGCGCGCATGCGCTGCGCGGGCGCGGGCAGCCCCTCAGCGTCTCGACCCTGGAGCGGGTCGGAGCGGAGGCGATGGTATCCAGCGCCCCCCCGCACGCGGTCGCCGCGCAATGAGCGGGGACGAGACGCCCCGGACCATCGTCGTCTATGTCGACGCGGATGCCTGCCCGGTGAAGGACGAGACCTACCGCGTCGCCGGCCGCTACGGGCTCCACGTGTGTGTGGTGGCCAACAGCTTCATGGCCCTGCCGCGCGAGCCTTGGATCGAGCGGGTGGTGGTGAGCGACGGATTCGATGCCGCCGACGACTGGATCGCCGCGCGGGCGCGACCCGGCGCCATCGTGGTCACGTCCGACGTGCCTCTGGCCAGCCGATGCGTGAAGGCGGGCGCGGAGGTGCTCGCGCCCACCGGCAAGCCGTTCAGCGAGAGTGGGATCGGGATGGCGCTCGCGACCCGCAACCTGATGCAGGATCTGCGCGAGGCCGGCGCGATCACCGGTGGGCCGAAGCCGTTCTCGGCCCGCGACCGCTCCGCGTTCCTCGGGGCCCTCGACCGCACCGTCATGCGGCTGAAGCGGGGCGGGTTCGGCTAGTCATCGTCGACCGACCCGGTCGAGACGCGCGATGCGCCGTGCCGCTCGGCCTAGAGGCCGGCTGCGGCCTTGAGCGCCGCGTTGATGCGGTCCTGCCAGCCGGGCCCGTCCTTCTGGAAATGCTCGAGCACGGCGCGGTCGAGGCGCAGGCTCACCATCTCGCGGGCGCCGGGCACGGACGAGGCCGGGGAGACCGCAGAGGCCGAAACCGGCTTGGCGGTCTCGACGGGCTTGGTGGTGGCGGCCTTGAAGGCCGCCTCGGCGGCCTGTCGCGGGTCGCTCGGTCGACGGGAGCGATCGAATGCCATGGATTCTCCTCCGCCGGGCCGTCTCAGGACCGCTTGCGCTTGGGCGCCGGCGGCGGGGCGGCGGCCTTCGCCTCGGCGTCGGCGGCCTCCTTGGCGAGGCGCAGGGCCCGCAGCTTCACCGTCCGCTCGTCCACGGCCTTCACCGAGGCGAGGTGCTCGGCCATGGCCTGGGCGCCTTCCTTGGCCATCCGCTCGGCCCGCTCGGCACGCTCCTCGGATCGGGTCCGGGCGTCGGTCTCGTCGCTCATTGCATTCCTGTCCTTGAACCCTCCCGCACGCGCTCGGCGCGGCGTCGCAGATGCCCGTCGGCGCGGCCGCGTGGGCGGTCCGGGCGCCGGATTCCGGTGACCGATCAGGTCGTGACGCGCGCCGGACTCGGCCGGGAGACGGCAATCGGGCGGCACGAGAGGCTGTCCACACACCCTTGACGCGGATCGGCTCCGGGCGGGATCGTCGAAGGTTTAGCACGCCGGGCGCCGAAAAGGCCAACGTTTCCCGGCGGCTGCAACCGCTTGTCCTCAAGCTTCGCGTTTTCGAACGGGCAGGGACCGCTCAGAACACCGAGATGAGGACGATGCCGGCGACCATCAGGGCCGCACCGCCGAGGCGGGCGGGGCCGGCCTTGACCTGCTTCATGCCGACCCAGCCGAAATGGTCGAGGGCCACGGAGGTCAGGAGGTTGGCGGTGATGAGGAGCCCGTTGAAGGCGCCCGCGCCGACCTTGTCGACGAAGAGCAGGCCGCCGAACACCGCCACCGCTCCGGTGATGCCAGCCAGCGGCATCCACCAGCGCACCCCGGACACGTCCTGCCGCGTGGGCAGCGGCGTCGGCCGCACGAGGAACACCACCACGAACACGAACACGACGGGCAGGAACGACACCGTGGCGGCGAGCCAGGGGTTCACCAGGGCGCCGCGAAGCTGGGAATTCCAGACGACGCCGACGGCCTGGAGGATGCCCGCGACCACGATGAAGGGGTAGAGCAGCTTCGGGTTGAGGCCGTGCCCGCCGTCCTTGTCCCCACTCGTGTCGGCGGTGCTGCGGGCGATGAAGAACACGCCGATCGCCATCAGAAGCCCGCCGAGCCAGGGCATGAGCTTGAAGCCGCCGCCCTGGAGGCCGAAGAGGCCGAAGGAATCCATGGCGAGCGAGGCCAGGATGTTGGCCGTCAGCGTCAGGCCGTTGAAGGGGCCGGCCCCGACCTTGTCGATGAAGGCGAGCCCGCCGAACACCGCCACCGCGCCGGCCACGCCGCCGAGCGGCGCGTACCAGGGCATCTTGCCCAGGGTCTCCAGGGTGGGCAGCGGCGTCGGCATCACGAGAAACAGCGTGGCGAACACGAACACGATGGGCAGGAACGAGACCGAGGCGGCGAGCCAGGGGTTCACGAGCCGGCCGCGCAACTGCGCGTTCATCGAGTTGCCCAGCGCCTGCAGGACGCCCGCGACGAGGATGAAGGGATACAGCAGTGCGGCGTTCACGGGGGACCTTGCGCTGGGGACTTCGGGCGGGGAACTTCGGGCTGAGACGCGAGGGATCAGACGAGGAGGAGGCCGGCCAGCGAGAGCAGGAGGGCGGGCGGCATGACGAGGAGTCCGAGCTTCAGGAAGCGCCAGAAGCCGACGTCCTGGCCCTCGCGGCGGATCGCGGTCAGCCACAGGATGGTGGCGAGCGAACCCGTCACCGACAGGTTCGGGCCGATGTCGACGCCGATCAGCACGGCGCCCGCCACCTTGTCGGGCACGTGCGCGGTCTGGACCGCCGCACCCGCGATCAGGCCGGCCGGCAGGTTGTTGACGAGGTTGCACAGCACCGCGATCAGGGTGCCGGCGCCCCAGGCGGTCTCGACGGGCGAGGCGGCCGCCGCCTGCTTCAGCGCATCGGCGATCATTCGCAGCACGCCGGTCTTCTCCAGCGCTTCGACCAGCACGAACAGGCCGGCGACCAAGGGCAGAACGCTCCAGGAGACGTCCTTGGCGACCTCGACGAGGCCGCCGCGCTTCATCAGAAGGACGGCCGCCGTGGTGAGGCCGCCGGCCACGAAGGTGGGCAGGCCGAGGTCGAGCCCCAGGGCGGAGGCGCCGATGAGCACGCCGCCGGTGGCCACGATGCCGAGCCCGGCCACGAGCCCGGTCCGCGACAGGTGCACGGCCTCGACGTCGGTGGCGACCTGCTGGCTGCGCAGGACGGAATTCTGGGTCAGCCGCAGGGTCGCGTAGGTCGCGACGATGGCCAGTACGGAGGGGAGCGCGAACATCGCCAGCCACTGCGTGAGCGGCGGCATGTGCTCGGCGAAGACCACGAGGTTGGCCGGGTTCGAGATCGGCAGAACGAAGCTCGCCGCGTTGGCGATGAAGGCGCAGATGAGGAGGTAGGGCAGCGGGTTCTCGACCTTCGCGGCCTTGGTGGCGGCGTAGACCGCCGGGGTCAGCACCACCGCGCAGGCATCGTTGGAGAGGAAGACGGTCACCACCGTGCCGACGACGTAGATCAGGGTGAACAGGCGGGTGGGAGAGCCCTTGGCCGCCCGCACCGCGATGCTGGCGAGCCAGTCGAACAGCCCCTCCTTCCGCGCCACCTCGGACATCAGCATCATGCCGACGAGGAATAGATAGACGTCCGTGCCCTTGAGGACGCCCTCCCAGGCGGTCCCGGCCGGCATCAGACCGAAGACCACGAGGGCGACGGCGCCCAGCACGGCCCAGATCGCCTCCGGCCAGGAGAAGGGCCGGGTGATCACCCCCAGCGTGGCCACGGCGGCGATCGCCCATGTGACGAGGTTCGGGGTCAGCGTCAGCGCACCCATCGGGCTCGGAATCCTTGGTCGGAAAGAAAGTCGGGTAAGGCGGATGCGCCCTACCAGTGGCGCCCGTTGCGGTTCGGGCCGAGCTGGGTGCCGAGGATGCCCCGGTCCGGCCAGGCGCCGACGGAATCGGCGTCGCTGCCGAGGCCCTTGGAGTGGACGAGGGCGCCGACGTCGCCGGCCGGTTCGATCCGGTCCTCGCCGACGCCGCCCTCGGAATCCTGTGCCCGGACGGCGAGGCGCCGGCCGCCCGCCGGCCAGTCGACCGTGGCGCGGAAGCGGCGCTCGCCCTCGGCGCGCCGCATGGGGCGCCAGGGACCGCCATCGATGCTGAACTCGCAGACCGCGATCCGGCCGGCACCGAGCACCAGGGCGCGGATCTCGGTGGTGCTTGAGACGATGTGGTCCTCGGCATGGGCGAGGCGCCGGTCGGCCGGCGCGGTGATCACCACGAAGGGCCAGCCCTGCGCCAGCTCCTTGAAGCGCCAGCTCACCACGCCGCGATCGATCGCCGCGATGGCATAGCCGACCGGCCCCTCCTCGATCTGGCCCGTCGAGCGGGTCGCCGCGTAGATCGTCCGGCCGTCATTGGCGAGTTCGTTGTAATGGGTGTGCCCCATCTCGACGAGGCGGATGCGCGAGCGGTGCACGATCTCGGCGACGGTCGCGGCCTCGCCCTCCCCCTTCAGGTCGGCAGGGTAGCTGTGCATGAACAGGGCACAGTCGTGTCCCTCCGCATCGGCGGCGTCCACCTCCCGCCGGAGCCAGGCGATCTGCTCCGCTGCGAGGCGGAAATCCGGTCCGCCGGAGCCCGGCCCGCACATGTCGAGGAACAGGCAGCGGGTGCCCGACACCGTCACCCCATAGGGCAGGCGCGACGCGCCGAGGCCTGCATAGAAGGCGTCGAGGCTCCCGCCCTCCATGTCGTGGTCGCCGGTGATGACGTGGACCGGCCGGCGCAGGCGGTCGAGCCCGGCCCGGACCAGGGCGTACTGCTCCGGCGTGCCGTTTTCGGCGTTGTCGCCGGGTACGTAGACGAAATCGAGCCCGTCCACGGCGTTGATCTGGTCCACGATGGCGCGGAAATCGCGGGCGTTTTCGGCGTCCGCGGCGGTGAGATGGAGGTCGCCGATATGGGCGAAGGCGAGGATGTCGTCGGCCGCACTCATGGCGGTCAGGCCGCCGGCACGGGGACGGGCGTCAGGCCGCCATCATCGGCGCCGGAGCGGCTGGGCTCATAGCCCCGCGTCTCCGGCATCGCGAAGAAGTAGAGGGCGAAGCCCAGGGCGGCGATGGCCGCCAGGGCCAGGAAGGCGGTGGCGTAGCCCGCCGACACGATGATGAGGCCGGCGAGCGTCGCACTCAGTGCCGCGCCGAGGCTCTGGGCGGTCGCGACCGCGCCCTGCGAGACGTTGAAGCGGCCGGTCCCCCGGGTCAGGTCGGCGACGATGACGGGGAAGAGGGCGCCGTAGATGCCGGCGCCGATGCCGTCGAGGAGCTGGACGCCCACGAGGTAGAACGGGTTGTCCGACAGGGTGTAGAGGACGCCGCGAATCGCCAGCACGCCGAAGGC
>NZ_JAIEOF010000356.1 GCF_019750675.1 Methylobacterium sp. | reverse complement strand
GAGCGCCCTGACCGCCAAGAGCGTCCCGAGCGTCAGGAGCGGCCCGATCGTCAGGAACGCCCTGACCGGCAGGAGCGGCCCGAGCGCGATCAGGGTCCGGCCCGGCGTGCGCCCGGTGCCGAGACTCCGGCGGCTCCGCCGGCCGCCCGCGAGCGGAACCCCGAGCGCCCGAACGCGCCCGACCGTCCGGCCACGCCCGAGCCCGGTCGCCCGAACGCCGCGCCGCCGCGCCCCGGCGCCCAGCCCGGCGCCCCGGATGCCCGCAATCCGGCCACGCCCACCAACCCGGCGAGCCCCACCAACCCTGCGGCGCCGAACCCGGCCGTGCCGGCCCGTCCGACCGCGCCCGGCGAGCCCCGTACGCCCGACGGACAGCCCGGGGCCGTGGCGCCCAACGCCCGCCCGGGCGTGCCCGGACGGCCCTTCGTGCCGCCCGGCGCGCAGAACCCCGATGCCCAGCGGCCCGATGGCCGGCCGGGTGCCGGCCCTAACCCGGCCACCGACGGTCGTCCCGACCGGGACGGCCCCGCTTCGGGCAACCGCGACCCGCGCCGCGATGGTCCAGACCGGGACGGTCCGAACCGGGATGGCCTGCGCCGTGACGGCGATGATCGCGACGGCACCGGTCGTGGCGAACCGGGCCGGCCCGACCTGAGGCCGGGCGATACCCGCCGCGACGACCTCGACCGGCGTGGTGGCGCGGACCGGCGGGACGACCGCGACGGCCTCGACCGTCGCGGCGTCGACGACCGGCGCGAGGACCGCGAGCGTCGGGACGCCTTCGAGCGTCGCGAGCCGCGCACCGGCTTCAACGCGCCGGGCCGCCCCGGCTACATCCCGGGCGGGTTCCGGGACGACGACGACGTGCGCGACTACGATCAGGTCCGCCGCGACCGGCGCGAATTCTCCGAAGGCGGCCGGACCTACATCCGCGAGCCCGGGCGCATCATCGTGCGCGACCGCGACAACTACTTCATCCGTCACGACGAGAACGAGCGTTTCCGCGATCTCGACCGACGGGCGTATCGCAGCGAGCGGCGCGGCGGCGACACCATCACGTATCTCGACCGCCCCGGCGGCGAGCAGATCGTCACCATCGTGGACGACGACGGCCGCCTCGTGCGCCGCTCCCGCCGCTACCGCGACGGGCGCGAGGTCGTCATCATCGACAACAGCTTCGGCGGGGCTGCGCGCCGGCCGATCTACGACGACGTCGTCGACCTGCCGCCGCCGGACATCCGCATCCCGCGCAACCGCTACGTGGTCGATTACGACGGCGCGGACGAGGGCGCCGTCTACGAGGCCCTCTCGGCCCCGCCGGTGGTGGCGGTGGACCGGCGCTACACCCTGGACCAGGTCCGCTACAGCCCGCAGCTGCGCGCCCGCATGCGCAGCGTCGACATCGACACGATCAACTTCGATACGGGCTCGTTCACGGTGACGCCGGACCAGGCCAGCCGCCTCGCCACCATTGCGGCGGCGATGAACCGGGCGATCAAGGGCAACCCGCAGGAGGTCTTCCTGATCGAGGGCTACACCGACGCGGTCGGGGCCGACGTCGACAACCTCTCGCTCTCGGACCGTCGCGCCCAGTCCGTGGCCACGGTGCTGACGCAGAACTTCGGGGTGCCTCCCGAGAACCTGACCACGCAGGGCTACGGCGAGCAGAACCTGAAGGTGAACACGCAGAACGCCTCGCGGGAGAACCGCCGGGTCACGGTCCGCCGGATCACGCCCCTGATCCAGCAGCAGGGCGAGGCGGCCCCGCCGCCCGCTCCGGCCCCGCGCTGAACCTCGTTCGCGGCGCAGGTCGCCGCGAGCGATCCGCGCCGGGGGATTTTCCCGATCTCCCGGCGCCGGGCCCGGTTTCCCGCCCCGCGCGTCCGGCCTATACCCGCCGGACGCGCAAGGGGTCGGCTCCGGCGAGCCGCCCGGGACAGGAGCCGGTATGGGTGAGTCGCAGGGGCGGCCGGACGAGGCGAGCCCGCGGTTGATCGAGGCCGGGACACCGGCCTTCCGCCGCACCGCCATCGCGCTCGGGGCCGCCGGCTTCTCCACCTTCGCGGTGCTCTACGGGGTGCAGCCGCTGCTGCCCGTCTTCGCCGACGATTTCGCGGTCTCGCCCGCCGAGAGCAGCCTCGCCCTGTCGTTGCCCTGTGCCATGCTGGCGGTGGCCCTCCTCGTGGTGAGCCCGCTCTCCGAGGTCTGGGGCCGCAAGCCCATCATGGTGGCCTCGCTGTTCGCCTCCGCGCTCCTCACCATCGTGGCCGTCCTGGTGCCGAGCTGGCACGGTTTCCTCGTGCTCCGCGCTCTCACGGGGCTGGCCGCCTCCGGCCTGCCGGCGGTGGCGATGGCCTATCTCGGCGAGGAGATGCACGGGCGCGCCATCGGCCTCTCCATGGGCCTGCTCATCGGCGGCAACGCGCTGGGCGGCATGGTCGGCCGGCTGCTCGCCGGCATCATCGCGGACCATGCCTCCTGGCGCTGGGGGCTCGGCACCATCGGCGTGCTGGCGCTGCTGGCCGCCATCGCCTTCGTCTACCTGCTGCCGGATTCGCGCCGCTTCCAGGCCAACCGGATGCGCTGGCGCGAGGTGCCCGGCACCTTCACCCAGCATTTCCGCGATCCCGGCCTGCCCTGGCTGTTCGCCGAGGCGTTCCTGCTGATGGGCGGGTTCGTGTGCATCTACAACTACATCGGCTTTCGCTTGCTCGATCCGCCCTTCTCGCTCAGCCAGAGTGCCATCGGGGCGATCTTCGTGGTCTACCTGTTCGGCACCTTCTCCTCGGCGCTCACGGGCGAGATCGCGAGCCGGCTCGGGCGGCGCAAGGTGCTCTGGCTCGCCATCCTGCTGGGGCTCGCGGGCGTCGGGCTGACCCTGTCGAGCCAGCTCGCCCTGATCATCCTAGGCATCGTCCTCGTCACCGTGGCCTTCTTCGGCGCGCATTCGGTGGCGAGCAGCTGGGTCGGACGCCGCGCCTCGCGGGACCGGGCGCAGGCCTCCTCGATCTATCTCTGCCTGTACTATCTCGGCTCCTCGGTGCTCGGCACCGCCGGCGGCTGGTTCTTCGCCCATTCGGGTTGGATCGGCGTGGTGGCGTTCTTCGCGACCCTCTATGGGCTTGCCCTGATCATCGCCCTGCGCCTGTCGCGGCTGCCGCCCCTGGTCCAGGCGGACGGCTGATACGTCATGCCGTGGCGACGCACGGACGGACCGCTCGGGTAGACGCTCGCGCGTCCCTGATCCGAAACCGTATGACGGATGGGCTCGCGTGCCTTAAGAGAGGGCCCCTGCCCGGGCGGCCTCCGGCCGCCCACCCGCCGAAAGCTTTCCGAAAACATCCATGACCGACCTCCTCGAGACGATTCGCCGGACGCTCGTGCCGATCCACAAGGAGGGCTATCCCTTCATCGTCATCGGCATCGTGCTGACGGTGATCGGCGGCTACTTCGCCCAGTTCCTCGGATGGATCTTCCTGATCCTGACCCTGTGGGTCTGCTACTTCTTCCGCGACCCCGAGCGGGTCACTCCCGTGGGCGACGGCCTCGTGGTCTCGCCGGCCGACGGGCGGGTGAACCTGATCTCCACGGTGCTGCCCCCGCCGGAGCTCGACCTGCCGCAGGAGCCGATGCTGCGCGTCTCGGTCTTCATGAACGTGTTCGACTGCCACGTGAACCGGGTTCCGGTGACGGGCCGGATCGGGCAGATCCACTACACGCCGGGACTGTTCCTGAACGCCGAGCTCGACAAGGCCAGCGACGACAACGAGCGCAACGGCCTCGTCATGGAAACGACGCACCGGGGCGCACCCGTGCGCATCGGCGTGGTGCAGATCGCCGGACTGGTGGCGCGCCGCATCGTCGGCTGGGTGCACGCCAACGACACCCTGAACGTCGGCGAGCGCTTCGGCCTCATCCGCTTCGGCTCGCGGGTAGATGTCTACCTGCCCGTCGGCACCCGCGTGCTCGTCGGCCTCGGCCAGAAGGCGGTGGCCGGCGAGACCGTGCTGGCCGATCTCGGCGGCGGGCCCGAGCGCGTCTTCCGCCGCATCTGAGGGGTTTCCATGGACGACCTGTTCCCCCCCTTCGCTCCCGACGCCAACGAGCCGAGGCCCCGCCGCTTCAAGCCGGTGCCGTTCCGGATGATCGCGCCCAACATGATCACCCTGATGGCGCTCTGCCTCGGGCTGACCGCGATCCGCCTCGCCTTCGAAGGCAAGTTCGAGCCCGCCGTCATCGCCATCGTGGCCGCCGCCTTCCTCGACGGCATCGACGGGCGCGTGGCGCGGATGCTCAAGGGCACCTCGCGCTTCGGGGCGGAACTCGATTCCCTGGCCGACTTCGTCAATTTCGGCTGCGCCCCGGCGCTGATCCTCTACGGCTTCGCCCTGAAGGAGCTGCGCTCGCTCGGCTGGATCGTGGCGCTGATCTTCGCCATCGCGATGGCGCTGCGTCTCGCCCGCTTCAACGCGATGCTGGACGATCCCAACCGCCCGGCCTGGAAGAAGGACTTCTTCGTCGGAATGCCGGCGCCGGCCGGCGCGCTCACCGCGATGCTGCCCCTCTACCTCAACTTCCTCGGGCTGCCGATGGAGCATTGGGCGGCCCCCGTGGTGCTCGGCTACATGCTCTGCATCGCGCTCCTCGTCGTCTCCACCGTGCCGACCTTCTCGGGCAAGACCATGGGCAAGCGCGTGCCCCGCGACTGGGTGCTGCCGATCTTCCTCGTGGTGGTGGCGGCCTTCGGCCTGTTCATCAGCTATCCGTTCGAGGCCATGGTGGCGCTCGCCGTCGGCTATCTCGTCACCCTGCCGATCGGGGCCGCGCAGTACCGGCGCCGGGCCAAGGCGGAGGCGCGGGGCGGCCCGGTGCCGGCCCTGGCGGAGCCCGCCGAGCCCGCTCCGGAGCGCGATCGAGGGGTGGACATCTGAGCGCCACCCTGTCGCGGCGCCCGCGCCTCGCCTAAGGTTCCCGCCGGCCCCCGCGACCCGGGGGGCCGGATCGCCGGGAGGCGGGAATGCTCGAGGAATTCAAGAAATTCGCCCTGCGCGGCAACGTCGTCGACCTCGCGGTCGGCGTCATCATCGGCGCCGCCTTCGGGGCGATCGTCACGTCCGCCGTGCAGGACGTGTTCATGCCCATCATCGGCGCGATCACCGGCGGGCTCGACTTTTCGAACTACTACATCGCGCTCTCGTCGAGCGTGCAGAAGGGGGCGGCCTACACGGACGCCAAGAAGCAGGGCGCGGTGATCGGCTACGGCCAGTTCATCACGGTGGCGCTGAACTTCATGGTCGTCGCCTTCGTGCTCTTCCTCGTGATCCGGGCGATGAACCGCCTCGTCAGCAAGGAGGAAGCCAAGCCCGAGGCCGCCGCCGAGGTGCCCGCCGACGTGAAGCTGCTGGCCGAGATCCGCGACATCCTGGCGACGAAGCCGGCGGCCTAAGCAGGCTCGCCTTGGCAAGCCAACGCTTCAGCCTGCTTAGCTCTGTAGTATATCGCGGGTTTTAGCCGCAAAACCGGCGACCCTTTTGCGAAACCCGCTCAGAGCGCGTCGCGCGGCCGCGCCTTCGGATCCGCGCCGAGATCGCCGATCAGGCCTTCCAGGGCCTGCTCGACGGCGCCGGTCCCCTCCTCGTGGGTCTTCAGGCGGACTTCGAGACGCTTGATCTGCGGCTCGAAAGCTTCCGGGACCACCGGGTCGCCGAGATATTGCGGCGCCGCGTCCCCGGTGGGGAAGACCGAGCGCAGCTGCTGGCCGAGATGGTCGCGCACCGGCTCCGGCAGCGCGGGATCGTTCTGGGCTTCGTCCGCCATGGTGAGGGTGTCCTTCGCGTCGGTGAGGATCGGACTCTGCGCCGCGCGGGAACGGGCGGCGCCCTGGCTCGTCGACGGCAACGGCCTGAGGCCGTCGGCGTTGCATGCGTTCCGTTCCCGACGCGCGGAAATTTGTATCCGGGTCCGCCCGGCTGTTCACGGCGGGACGCGGCGCATGAAAAAGGCCCCCTGCGCCGGGCGCCGGGGGCCTTCGCTCCGTCGCGGTCGAGCGCGACGGAGGCGGATCAGTCGATCACCTCGACGATGCGGTGGCCACGGTCGACCAGCACCGGACGATCGTTGACGATGGTGTAGCGGGCGCCGCGGGCGTTGTACTCGGCGGGAACCTCGTAATAGGTCACGCCGGAGCTCGGCAGCACGGTGCCGACGCGGACGTCGCCGTTGTAATCGTAGGACGAGCGACGCTCGCGGGTGACGTAGCTGCGGAAGCGGGGACGGTCGTCGACGCCGAGGATGCCGCCCACCGTGCCGGTGGCCGCGCCGACAGCACCGCCGACGATCGCACCGATCGGGCCGGCCGCGTCCGCACCGTCCTGCGCGCCGCGCTCGGCGCCACGGACCAGGCCCTGCGCCTGGGCGGCCATGGGCAGGCTGAGGGCGATCGCAGAGGCGGCGAGAAGAGTCTTGAGGTTCATGATGAGTGCTCCTGAACTTGGTCCCGCGACGCTGTGAAGCGCTGCCGGGTTCAGGGCAGTAACGTGCAAATCCCGGAAGGGATGCGTCGAAAGTTCTGGGAG
Source organism: Methylobacterium sp. (assembly GCF_019750675.1). Classification (GTDB taxonomy): domain Bacteria; phylum Pseudomonadota; class Alphaproteobacteria; order Rhizobiales; family Beijerinckiaceae; genus Methylobacterium. Next base: position 21,547 of record NZ_JAIEOF010000356.1, on the reverse strand, counting down.
CGAACGGAGCCGGCGGCCGCGTCCACTGCTCCGGCGGGCGCCTTTGGAGCTTTGTCGAGCAGGCGGTCGCGGACGTCCGGGATCAGGCGTCCTTGGGCATCGCCGACTGGATCAGCCGGTCCGAACTCAGGTCCTCCTCGTCGTAGCCCAGGAGCTCGGCGAGGCGGCCGCGGGCGCGGCTGACACGGCTCTTCACGGTGCCGACCTTGCAGCCCATGATCGCGGCGGCCTCCTCGTAGGAGACGCCCTCGGCACCCACGAGCACCAGGGCCTCGCGCTGGTCCGGCGGCAGCTTGCCCAGAGCCGTCTGCAGGTCCTCCACGTCGAGGCGGTCGCCCTGGTGCGGGGCGGTGGCGAGGCGGGCGGCATAGGAGCCGTCCTGGTCCTCGACCTCGCGCACGCGCTTGCGGTGGTCCGAGTAGAAGATGTTGCGCAGGATCGTGAACAGCCAGGCGTTCAGGTTCGTGCCCGGCTGGAAGCGGGCGCGGTGCTGCCAGCCCTTCAGCAGGGTGTCCTGCACGAGGTCGTCCGAGCGGGCCGGGTTCGAGGTCAGCGACAGCGCGAAGGCGCGCAGGGACGGCACGGCGGCCAGCAGGCCGTTGCGGAACTCGGGCTCGATCGCCTCGCCGCGCGCCTTGAGGGCGGCCTCCAGCTGCTCGATGAGCTCGGCGAAGCGGCTCGGCTGCTCGTCCGTGGGCAGCCGGTCGTAGACCGTGCGCAGGTGCTCGCCCAGATGGGTGCGGATGTTCGACGAGAGGTTCGGCCTGCCGTCGGCGGAGACCGACAGGGCGTCGGGGGCGGTGTCGGTCACGTCGCGTGTCATGGCTCGTCGTAATCTGGGGCGGTCAGGGTTCGTGTCGGCCCGAGGCGTCCGAGAAGCACCCGCGCGGTCCACTGATGTCGGGCGTTGTAGCGCATCTGTGCCGGTGACGCATCCCGCCGGGAAACCGTGGCGGTTGTGGCCGGCGCCGCATCAACAGCCGCAGGGGGAAGGCACGCGGGTGGCGCGCGGGGGCTTGGCCCCGCCGGTCTTCGTCGGCGCCGGCTTGAGGATGCGCACGGCGCCGTCGCGCAAGGAGAGCACGTGGCCGCGCTCCACGTCGATCCAGCACTCGTCGCGGGTCAGCGCCTTGGTGGCGATCACCGTGACGACGTCCTTCGCCCCCGTCTCCTGGGCGAAGTCCACCCGCCAGTCCTCGTCCACCAGGGTCGCGGTGCCGAAGGGCGCGCAGCGGGTGAGGTAGCACAGGCGCTTGCCGCAATGGGCGTAGAGGGTGCGGCTGTCGGAGAGCAGCATGTTGAACACGCCGAGCCCGTGCAGCTCCGCGCAGAGGTCCGCCACCGCCCGGTCGATCCGGGCCGGGCTCGGCAGGTCGGGCCAGCGCTGCTGGAGCTGGTCGAGCATCCAGCAGAAGGCGTGCTCGCTGTCGGTGGAGCCCACCGGCTTGAACCAGGTGAGCGGCCACTTCTTCACGCCCTTGAGCTGGCCGTTATGCGCGAAGGTCCAGCGCCGGCCCCACAATTCGCGGCTGAACGGATGGGTGTTCTCGAGGTTCACCCGGCCGCGATTGGCCTTGCGCACGTGCGCGATGACGATGCGGCTCTTGATCGGCGTCCGGCGCAGGAGCCGGGCGAGCTCCGACTGCGCGCTGGGCTCCGGCTCGTGGAAGGCGCGGGCACCGCGTCCCTCGTAGAAGCTGATGCCCCAGCCGTCGGCGTGCGGGCCGGTCTCGCCCCCGCGCCGGGCGAGCGCCGCGAAGGAGAAGCGGATGTCGGTGGGCACGTTCGCGCTCATGCCGAGCAGTTCGCACATGGAGGTTCGGGGGATTTCGCGTGGAATGAAGAGGGGCGTTGCGGGGCGGCGGAGCCCGGGAGGACCCGCCGGGCCATCCACTCTAAAGCAGGTTTCGCCGAAGGGGTCACCGATTTTGCGGCCGGCACTTGTTCGGCCGGGGTTCGGGCGACCGGGCACGCCGCCGTGCGCCCCCGCGCTTTCGCCCGCCGGAACGATCCTCTAAGCCGCTCCCCGGGCCCCGTTTCCCGGGGCGTCGTGGACACAGGGTGCCGATGGACCGCGATCCGATCGCCTTCACCTGGCGGACCGCGCGGCGCGAGCATGTCGCCGCGGTCGGGCTGGCCCTCGGCCTCGGCGGGCCCCTCGCACTGCTCGCGCTCCTGTGCCTGCGCGACCTCGTGGGCATGCAGGTCCATGACGGCGCGGCGACCGGCCAGTTCCTGCGCGTTGCCGCGACGCTGCCCTGGCGGCCCGCCGCCGAGGGGCCCTTCGTGGCCTTTCCGGGCTGGACCCTGCCGGCGGCCGAACTGGTGCGCGCCGCCTTCCTCGGCCTCGCGGCGACCGCCCTGGCCTCGGCCGGCCTCGGCTGGGCCGTGGCCCGCCTCTGCTTCCGGGCGCAGGCCCGCACCGTGGCGGCCCTGCAGGGCCGCGTCACCGAGGCGATCCTGCGCGCGCCGCCGAGCGCCCGCGATGAGGCCCGCGCCCTGGCGCAGACCCTCGGCGACCTGCTGGCCCGCCTCGACACGCTGTTCGGGCTGGCGATCCTGGTGCCGGCCCTGGCCCTGGGCAGCGCCGGGCTCGCCCTCGTCCTGGCGGGCATGGCGGCCCCGCGCCTCCTGCCCACCGTGGCGGCCGGATTGCTGGCGGCGGGCCTCGCCCGCATCCTGATCCAGCGGCGGGTCCAGGACCGCGCCGTCCTGCGCCTGCGGGCGGGCGGCACCGCGGGGCGGGCGCTGGCCGACCTGATCCGGCGCATGCCGGCGGTGCGGGCCCACGGGGCGGCGGCCTTCGAGCGCGGCCGCCTCGCCGCGAAGGGCGCGGCCACCCGCGACGCCCTGGCGGCATCCGACTCTCGCCTCGCCCTGGCCCGGGCGCCCTCCATGGCCCTGGCGATCCTGCTCCCGGCCATCGTGGTGGCGGTGGCCCTCTGGCGTGGCCATGACGGGACCACCGAGCCCGTGGAGCCGGGGGCGGTGCTCGCCGCCGGCGGCGCCTTCGCCCTGGCGGTCGTGGCCCTCAGCGTGGCCCTGCGCCTCGTCGGCCTGCACGGCGCGCTGGCCGGGCCGTTCCGCGAGGTCGCCCTCGGCGTGCCGGCCCTGGAAACCCGCGCGCCCGTCCGCTCGGGCGGCGCCGCCTTCCCCGAATCCGGCGCCCTGGTGGCCCGGGGGGTCGGTGCCTACGACCCCGCCACCGGCGAGCGGCTGGCCGGCGTCGATGTCGCCCTGCCCATGCCAGGCCACGTCGCCATCCTGGGCGAGCGCGGCAGCGGCAGCCGGGTCCTGGCCGCGATCCTGGCGGGCCAGCTCGAACCCTCGGCCGGCGCGGTGACCTATGCGGGCCTCGACCTGCGTGCCTTCGAGCCCGAGGAGCGCGCCCGCCGCATCGCGCTCGCGGGAGCCGAGGCCATCCTCATCGAGGGGACCTTGCGCCAGAACATCCTCTACGGCGCCGGCCACGTCCCCGACCGGGACGAGCTCATCGCCACCTTGAGGATCACCGGCCTCGACGCCTTCGCGTATGCCCGCGGCCTGGAGGGCACCGTCGACCCGAACGCCGAGCCCGAGATCGCCCGCGCCGTTGTGGCCGCCCGCCACGCGGTGCGCGAGGCGCTGGCCGCCGACAAGGCGGGGCGCCTCGTGGAGCCGTTCGACCCCGCCCGCTACAACCACCAGGCCACGGTGGGCGAGAACATCCTGTTCGGCGAGGCGGTGGGGCCGGCCTTCGCGGCCGAGCACGTCGCCGCCCATCCGTATCTGCGCGCCGTGCTTGAGGCCGAGGGCCTGAGCCGGCCCCTCACGGAGATCGGCCTGCAGGTCGCCCGCAGCCTCGTGGAGATCTTCGCCGACCTGCCGGACGACCATCCGCTCTTCGAGACGTTCTCCCTGTTTCCGGCCTCCGAGCGCGGCTTCTTCGAGGATCTCGTCGGCCGCCAGCCCGAGGCGACGGGCCTGCGGCGGGGCCCCGCCGGCCAGCGCGACCGCAAGCGCCTGATCGGTCTCGCCTTGCGCTACAGCGAGACCCGCCACCGCTTCGGCCTCATCGACGCGGCCTTCGAGGGGCGGCTGGTGGAGGCCCGCCGCTCCTTCGCGCGGCTGATGCCCCCGCACCTGCGCGGCGGCGTGGAGTTCTACGATCCGGACCGGCTCACGGCGGCCGCCAGCCTCGAGGAGAACGTCCTGTTCGGCCGCATCAACGGCGAGGAGGCCGGCGCCGAGGCCCGGGTGCGGGCCCTGGTGCGCCGGGTGCTCGCCGACGAGGGCCTGGAGCCGGCCGTCTACCGCCTCGGCCTGGAGAGCCGGGTGGAGCCGGGTCTGGCCGGCGGGGGCGCCAGCCTCGGCGAGAACGCCATCGGCCCGCGCGAGCGCGTGGCCATCGACCTCGCCCGCTGCCTCGTGCGCCGCCCCGACATCGTCGTGGTGGCGATCGCCCTGGAGGACCGCAAGAGCGCCGCGATGCGCGACCGCCTCGCGGCCCTGCGCGCTGCCCGCGCCGGGCGGGGTCTCATCGTCTGCCTGCCCGACGACGGCATCCTGCAGGCGGCCGAGCCGTTCGACGCGGTGCTGCGCGTCGAGCGCAACGGCGTGCTGGCCGCCTGAGCGGCCCGTTTCGGGGCCGCCCCTATTGCGGCCCCATTGGAATGCGATAGGCAGGAGGGCGTGCATCGTGCACGGGCGTCCGCCAGCGGACGGATCGCTCTTCAGGGCCGTGCATGGTCTCTCTGTCCCGGAAACCGGCCCGCCGGACGTCGATCCAGCTTGCGGCGCCGGCCTTCTTCGTCCTGTGGGCGCTGGCGTGCCCGGCCTCGGCCGAGCCGGGCAAGGCTTCCGCGCCGATCCCGGCCGCGACGCTCGCGCTGATGCAGGCCAAGGGCACCACCGCCGCCGCGCCGGTGCTGTTCCGGGCCTACAAGAAGGAATCCGAGATCGAGGTCTGGAAGCGCGCCGCCGGCGGCCGCTTCGTTCACGTGAAAACATTCCCGATCTGCCGCTGGTCGGGCCAGCTCGGGCCCAAGCGCAAGACCGGCGACCGCCAGACGCCGGAGGGGTTCTACACGGTGCCCCAGCGCCAGATGAACCCGAATTCGAGCTACTACCTCTCCTTCGACGTCGGCTACCCCAACGCCTACGACCGCGCCCAGGGCTCCACCGGCTCCGCCGTGATGGTGCACGGGGTCTGCTCCTCGATGGGTTGCTTTGCCATGACCGACCGGGTGGTGGGCGAGATCTACGCCATCGCCCGCGAGGCCTTCGCGGGCGGGCAGGCCGCGTTCCAGTTCCAGTCCTTCCCCTTTCGGATGACGGCGGCGAACATGGCCCGCTACCGCACCGACCCGAACATCGCCTTCTGGCGCCAGCTCAAGGAGGGCGCCGACCGCTTCGACGCCACCGGCGAGGAGCCGGTGGTCGGCGTCGCCGCCGGGCGCTACGTCTTCCCCCCCTTCAAGGACCCCGCCAAGGAGGCCCTGGCCGTCGCTTACCGCAGCACCGAGGAGGCACGCATCGCGGCCCTGGTGGAGGAGGGGAGTGCTGCCATCCGCACCACCTACTCGGACGGTGCGCAGCACCCGTTCTGGGCGGCGCTGGCCGCCAAGGGCACTCCCCTCGGCGACGTCAGCCGCCCGGAGGCCCTGGCCTATGCGGGCCAGGAGGTCGTGGTCATCGCCGCGCGGCCGCGCCCGGTCCAGGTGGCCGAGGCGGTGTGGTCGCGCTGGATCGCGCCGGATTCGGTCCTGTCGCGTACCCGGATGCCCGGCTTCGTGCCCAGTTACGAACGGACGGGACCGGCCTTCGCGCCCCTCGTCACCACCTATGCGGAGACTTGGCCGCGCCTCGTCGGCCTCAGCCTCTCGGGCGTTCTGCCGCCGCCGGCCGGGCTCGCGCCGCCCGCGATCGGGCCGGTGGCGCAGCGGTGAGGTTCGGCCTGTTGCGCCGTCGCCGCGGTTCCCCGTCCGCCCCGGCACGGGTCGGGGCCATGTGCGGGCTCGCACATCGGCAATGGAAGCGGCTTACTACCTCAAGACTTATTCCACTTCGATCCCGGCACTGTTCCGCTCGCCGACCCGTGAGGATTGAATCATGTCGGCGCGACGAAGGGCTCCCGACCGTCACGGGATCGGGGCACATGGTAATCGAACGATGACCCTTTCCCCGCGTCCCGACACGGAAGACGGCCTCACCCTGAAGTTCTGGGGCGTGCGCGGTTCGACCCCCGTCAGCGGTCCGGACTACACCGAGTTCGGCGGCAACACGCCGTGCCTGGAGATCCGCTGCGGGACGCGCCTGTTCCTGATCGATGCGGGCTCGGGGCTCAACGCCTGCGGTCGCCACCACCGCGACGGGATGCCCAAGGAGATCGACCTCCTCTTCAGCCACCTGCACCTCGACCACACCGCCGGGCTGCCGTTCTTCAAGCCCGTGGTGCTCGATCCCTCCCGGACCCTCAACACCTATTGCGGCAACCTCGACGGGGCGAGCGCCGCGGCAGCCCTCGACCGGCTGTTCTCGCCGCCGCTGTTTCCCGTCACCCTCGACATCATTCCCTGCCGGCTGGCCCATCACGGCTTCCGGGCGGGCGAGCGCCTGACCTTCGCGGACGGTGCCACCGTCGACACCATCCTGCTCAATCATCCGCAGGGTTCGGTGGGCTACCGGTTCGAGCATGCCGGGCGCCGGCTCTGCGTGATCAGCGACATCGAGCACAGCGACCCCTGGCCCGACACCACCCTCATGGAGTTCGTCCGCGACGCCGACCTCGTCGTCTACGACGGCATGTTCACGGAAGGCGAGTACCCGGTCTGCCGGGGCTGGGGCCACTCGACCTGGCAGAAGGGCGTGGAGCTCGCCCAGGCCGCCGGCGTGAAGGCGCTCGCCATCATCCACCTGCATCCCTGCCACACCGACACCATGCTGCTCAGCGTGGAGGCGGACATGCAGGCCGTGATGCCCACCGCCTTCATCGCCCGCGAGCGCCAGACCATCGCGGTGGGCGAGCCGGCCTGCGCGCTGCCGATGCTGGCGCTTGCGCGCAGCGCTTGAGGCGAGGCTCGGCCCTCCTCCCCCTTGTGGGAGGAGTTGGAGGTGGGGGTGGTTGGGTGACCCTCAGCCGGCTGAGGCAGGTGGAGCCACCCCACCCCTGACCCCTCCCCACGAGGGGGAGGGGAACGCGCTTATCCTGGGAAACTCCGACGCTCGGATCCGATAACCCCGGACCGTGGAGCGCATTCCGAGCTCAGGCTGCCTCTTCCCGCCCGACCCGGCTGTGGCGGCGGCTCCACGCGAAGTAGATGACGAGGCCGACGGCGAGCCAGATCAGCAGGCGCAGCCAGGTCTCGCCATCGAGCGACACCATCATGGCAAAGCAGCTGACGATGCCGAGGATCGGCACCAGGGGCACCAGGGGGGTGCGGTAGTCGCGCCGCGCATCCGGCTGGGTCCGGCGCAGGATGATGACGCCGACGCAGACGAGCATGAAGGCCAGCAGCGTGCCGATGCTGGTCATGTGGCCGAGCTGGGAGATCGGCAGGAAACCGCCGAGCGCGCTGGTGAAGACCATGAAGAACAGGTTCGAGCGGTAGGGCGTCTTCCAGGTGGGGTGGATCTTGGAGAAGAAGCCCGGCAGCAGCCGGTCCTGGCTCATGGAGTAGAACACCCGGCTCTGGCCGAGCAGCAGCACCAGGATCACGGTGGAGAAGCCCGCGATCACGCCCAGCGTCACGAGGCTGCGCAGCCACGGGAACGGCGTCTGCGCGATGGCGGTGTTCACGGGCGCGGCGTCGCCCTTCATCTGGTCGTAATGCACGAGGCCGGTGAGCACGCCCGCGAAGGCGATGTAGATCACCGTGCAGATGGCGAGCGACCCCAGGATACCGATCATCATGTTGCGCTGGGGGTTCTTGGCCTCCTGCGCCGCGGTGGAGACCGCGTCGAAGCCCACATAGGCGAAGAACACCACGCCGGCGCCGCGCATGATCCCGCTCCAGCCGTACTCGCCGAAGGTGCCGGTGTTCTCGGGGATGAACGGCACGTAGTTCTGCGCCTTGACGTAGAACAGGCCGACCCCGACCACGACCGCCACGACCGCGAGCTTGACCAGCACCACCACGGCGTTGACCCGGGCCGATTCCCGGATGCCGATCATCAGGAGCGCCGAGGCCGCCACGATGATGAAGATCGCCGGAAGGTTGACGAGGCCGTGCGCCACGCCGCCGTCGGCGAGCTTGTAGGTCTCGAAGGGCGAATGCACGAGGGCGGGCGGCAGGTTGATGCCCAGCGTGTCGCGCAGGAAGCGCGTGACGTAGCTCGACCAGCTCACCGAGACGGTGGCGGCGCCCACCGCGTATTCGAGCACGAGGTCCCAGCCGATGATCCAGGCCACGAACTCGCCCATGGTGGCGTAGGCGTAGGTATAGGCCGAGCCCGCCACCGGGATCATGCCGGCGAGCTCGCTGTAGCACATGCCCGCGAAGGCGCAGGCGATGGAGGCGATGGCGAAGGAGATCACCACCGCGGGCCCCGCATGCTCGGCCGCCGCGATGCCGGTGAGCGAGAACAGGCCGGCACCGATCACCGCGCCGATGCCCAGCGCCACCAGGCTCCAGGGCCCGAGGGTGCGGGCGAGCTTGTGCTCACCGCCCTCCGCATCGCTGTTCAGCTGGTCCAGGGATTTCGTGCGGGTGAGGTCGCCCGCGAGGCCGGATGCCATGGGTGGGGTCCTATCCTGGTGGGGAGCGCGTGATCCGCGATCCTGGCCGGTCTTGGCCGGTCTTGACGATTGCGCGGCGATCTTGGCGATTGCCCGATGCGGTGGCAAACGGCGAATGCCTGCACCAGCAGGTTTCAGGCCGCGCTCCGATCACGGACCCGTGATCTTCGCCTCGGCGGCAGCGGCGTCCGCGCCGTCGATCAGCGGGCCGAGGATCGCTCGGGCGCGGGCGGTGATGGCCGGGCCGGCCATTCCCGGCGTTCCGGCCGCAAAGGGCGGCGCCGGGGCGTACTCCGCCACGAGCTGGCTCGTGCGCGCCGCCTCGGACCCGGCGAGACGGGCGGAGAGCGCCAGGGCGAAGTCGAGCCCCGCCGAGATGCCCGCCGCCGTGACCCGGTTGCCGTCGAAGACCACGCGTTCATCCACCGGGATGGCGCCGAGGCGCGGCAGTACCCGGTCGCGCACGCACCAGTGCGAGGTGGCGCGGTAGCCCCGAAGCAGGCCGGCCGCCCCGAGGATCAGCGAGCCGGTGCAGACGCTGGTGATCCAGCCCGCGCGCGCCGCCCGGTCGCGCAGGAAGGCGAGGGTGTCGGGGTCGCGCATCTGGGCGGGCGTGCCGTCGCCCCCCGGCACGAACAGCACGTCGAGGTCGCGCGGGCAGGTCTCGAAGCTGTCGCCGGCCACCAGCGCCAGGCCTGTATCCGAAGTCACGGGCCCGGCCGTGCGTGCGACGAGGTGCAGCCCGCCCGCGGCGATGCCGGCGAGGAGGGCCTGCGGGCCGACGAGGTCGAGGGCGGTCATGCCCGGGTAGAGCAACATCGCGATGCGCAGGGGCCGGCTCTCCCGCGCCGTCCCGTCGGACGCGCCCGCCGCCGCCGATCCCGGAGCAGCCAGCAGGGCGGCGCCCGCGAGTCCGTTCGCCGCGACCGCGCGACGGGTCGGACCGGGCAGGGGGCTCACGCCTCCGGCGGCGCCGTGAAGGCCGTGATCGCCTTGATCACGGCCGCCGCCCGGTAGGGCTTGGTGAGCAACACGCTGCCCTCGATCAGGCGCGGGGGCGTCTGCGTGAAGCCCGTGGCGTAGATCACGGGCAGGTCCGGCCGCAGGGCCCGGGCGGCCTCGGCGAGCTGCCAGCCGTCCATCTGGCCGGGCAGGCGGATGTCGGTGAACAGCACGTCGACGAAGGCCTCGGTGCGCAGGATGTTGATGGCGACCTCGGCCGTGGCGGCCTGCAGGACACCGAAGCCTGCATCCTCCAGATCTGCGGTGATGACCTCGAGCAGCATGGACTCGTCCTCGACCATCAGGACCCGGGGCTTGGGCGATGCACTCATGCGCGTCCCTTCATGCTCTTCCCTTCATGCGCGCGCTCATGTTCGCGGGTGTCTCCGGATGGTTCCCGTCCTCAGGCGAAGCCCAGGCGCGAGGTGGGGGTGGTCCGCGCGGGCTCCGTGTCCGGCACCGGCGACGATACGCCCGTCCGGTCGCGTGGCAAGTAGAGCCAGACGGTGGTGCCGAGGCCCGGCCGGCTCACGATCTCCGCGTGGCCGCCCGATTGCTTCGTAAATCCGAAGACCTGGCTGAGCCCGAGGCCGGTGCCCTGGCCGACCGCCTTCGTGGTGAAGAACGGTTCGAAGGCGCGGGCCATCACCTCGGCGCTCATGCCGGTGCCGCTGTCCTCCACCCCGATCGCCGCGTAATCGACCGCCTCCAGGCCGGGGATCCGGGCCGCCTCGGCGGCCGGCACGTTGCGGCTGCGGATCACCGCGCGGCCGCTGCCCGCCATCGCGTCGCGGGCGTTCACCGAGAGGTTGAGCAGGGCGTTCTCGAGTTGGTTGGCGTCGACGCGGATGCTCCAGAGGTCGGGCGCCAGATCCAGGACCGGCGGCTCGACCGTATCCAGCGCTCCCCGCAGCAGCTCGCCGAGGTCGTGGATCAGCCGGTTCGGCTCCACGGGCGCCGCCTGCAGGGGCTGGCGCCGGGCGAATGCCAGCATCTTCTGCACCAGGACGGCCGCCCGCTCGGCCCCGTCCATGGCCCCGCGCAGGGAGCGCTGCGCCCCGCTCTCGGCGGGCAGGAAGCGCTCGATGCGATCGAGGTTGCTGATGACGACGCCGAGGAGGTTGTTGAAGTCGTGCGCCACGCCCCCCGTGAGGGACCCGATCGCCTCCATCTTCTGGGTCTGGCGCAGCATCTCCTCGGCGCGGTCGCGCTCCGCGTAAGCCTCGCGCAGGGCGTCCAGGGCCGCGTCGCGCTCGCGGATCCGGGCCTCGAGCGCGGCGTTTGCGCTGCGCAACTGCGCCGGCGAGGGCAGGGCGAGGGCCCGGGGCAGCAGCACCCAGAGCAGGATCGCGGTGACGATCGAGGCCGCCGCCGTGATCACCTTCACGGCGCCCTCAAGGGCGTAGTCGGGCACCCACAGGGTCCAGATCTCCAACAGGTGGGTGGTGCCGCAGGCGAGGATGAAGACCGCGAAGGCCCAGAACATCCACCCGAACACGATATCGCGCCGGCGCGTGACGAAGACGCCGAGCGCCACGGGAATCGTGAAGTAGGCCAGCGCGATGATGGCGTCCGAGGCCACGTGGGTCCAGATCAGCTCGGGGCGCCACAGCAGGCAGATCCCGTGTGGAGACAGGCCGTTCCGGTCCAGTAAGCCTGTCAGGGTCTCGAACATGTCGGGTCTCGATGACGCAGGGACGCTGCACCGTCCGGAGGGGGGTGTATGGCGGTGGAGACGGAGGCGGTCGAACTATAGCCTCAGGTTCATCTTTCGTCTCGATAAAAAGCCGTGCGTTCATTTGAGCTAATATCGCTCAAACTAAAGCAGAGATCGCGCTGCAGCACGGCTCTCGCTAAGGTTGCGGACAAATGTACGGACGTCTTGTGGGTGCCGTCGTCGGTTGCGGCTCTCAGGATGCTGGAAACGAAGCCCGGCCGTGGACCTGATCGTACGACTGCGACGATTTTTCGCGGATATCGGCCCGCAGACCCGGGCCTGCGCTGGCCGCCGCTTCGCGGCAGGCGCTCTTGGGCCGATCCGGCTATTCCACCACGACCTTGTAGCTCTGGCCGGCGCGCACGCCGGCACCGCGCTCCAGGCCGTTCAGCACGAGGAAGCGCTCCAGGGCCTTGTCGGGGACCACCATGCGCTGCGCCAGGGTTTCGGCCGTCTCGCCGGGGGCGGCGGTGACGACGACGAGGCGCAGGGGCCGCAGGGCGCGGGCCTCAGCGGGGTCGAGGGCCGTCAGGCTCTCGGTCCAGCGCCGGAAGGCCCCGTCCGGGTCGGTGCCGCCCTTGGCCGCCATGATCATCCGGAAGGTCCGCTCCCCCATGCGGATGGCCGCGAGGCGGAAGGTCCAGTCCTTGCCGCGCGACAGGGCGGTGACGCCCGCATTGCCGGCCACCATGCGGTTCTCGACGGAGCCGGGCTCGATGACGTCGTTCCAGGTCGCCTTAAGAACTTCGTCGAGGCCCTGGCCGGCGTGACTCTCGACCTGGTCGAACAGCAGCCGGCGGCTGCCCTCGCCGGTGGTGCCCAGCACCGCGTTGCGGGTGTTCTCGATGCCGAAGCCCTCCGGCACCTCGAAGGCGATGCCGAGGCCCGGATGCAGGAAGCGGCGCCCACGCACGAGACCGTCGCCCGGGTTGTCGCCGTAGGCGATCCCGTCGACGGCCGCGAGGTAACGGGCGCGCTCGTCGACGCCGAGGCCCGGCGCGCCGATCAGGCGGGCGGCGCGGGTGACCAGGGTGATGCGCTCCGCGGTGCCCGGATGGGTCGCCAGCATGTCGGGCTCGCCGGCCATGCCGGTGCCGGTCTTGAGGGCGGTGGTCCGGTTCAGGGCGGTGAGGAAGCGCCCGGCGCCGAAGGGATCGTAGCCCGCCCGCGAGAGCGTGCGCACGCCCACGCCGTCCGCCTCCAGCTCCTGGTCGCGGGAGAACCGTGCCAGGGCGAACTTCGACTGGTCCTGGAGCTGCGCGCCGGTCGCCGGATCGTTGAGCACGTCGGCCACGACCTTGCTCACGAGCTGCGAGCGGAGCGCCAGTTCGGTGCGCGCGGTGGCGTGGCGCAGGGTGACGTGGGCGATCTCGTGGGCGAGCACCGCCGCGATCTCGGAGGTGTCGCTGGCCAGCGCCAGCAGGCCGCGCGTGACGTAGAGGCGGCCGTTGGGCAGCGCGAAGGCGTTGATGACGGGCGAATCGAGGAGGGTGACCGCGTAGGTCTCCTCGGGCCGGTCGGTGGCCCGCACGAGGCGGTCCGTCACTTCGGTGAGAAGGCGCAGGCTCGCGGGCGCCCGGTACTCGCCGCCGAACGAGGACACGAGCTTCGCGTGGTCGGCATCCGAGCCCGCGCGCTCGCGCCCGGTGGTGCGCGGGGCCTCGCGCGGCACCGCGATCGCGGCGGGCTGCGCCACGGGGCCGGACTGGTCGCCGATGCAGCCCGAGAGCAGGCCGCCCGCGAGCAGGGCCGCGCAGACCGGCCCGGCGCCCCCGCGCCGGCTCGCGCCGGGACGGCTGGCACCGCACCGATGCTGGAGGGAGGGGCCGTCCGCCCGGGGGATCACGATCGAGGCCATCCCTATCATCGAGACCATGCCGTTCAGCGCCGCGGCGCCCGCTCCCCGTCCAGAATTTCGATCACGTCCGCGCTCGCGACGTCGAGGGTCGGACCGCGCCAGGCTTCGAGCCGGCCCCGGACGCGGACCTCACGGCCCCGCAGACTCTCGGCACTCAAACCACGTTCCTGCAACCGGCGCCAAGTGCGTTTCGACACGGTCACGGTGAGGCCGTCCTCCCCCTTGCGGGCGAAGTCGAGATAGGTCCGGCGCGCCCGCTCGCCGACCCGGAGCACGGCGCCCTGCGCCACCACGAAGCGTCCCATCCGGGCCCTCAGGGCGGCGCCGTCGCGGACCCCGGGGCCGGCCTGGCTCCAGAGGCCGCGGCCCGCCCTCCGCGCGCCCGCCTCCAGGGTGAGGAGGGCCGGCCGGCACAGGGTCTCGCGCTCCCCCGCATCGACGGGCACGAGCCCGGCTTCCACGAGGCCGCCCGCCAGATCGATCGGCGCCAACTCGCCCGGCGTCGGATCGACCGGCGTCGGGTCCGAGGGGGCGGGCGCCGCGCTGGCCGCGCCCTCGAGGCTGGCATCCACCTGGTCCCGGCCCCAGCGGTCCGTCTCGCCGCGAGCCACCAGCGTGAGGCTGCGCCCCCGATGGGCCAGGAGCCAGGCCCGCGCGGCCGCGTCCGCGCCCGCCTCTTCCGGCCAGTGGATGCCCGCGAGGACCGCGCGGGCGCCGGATGCGAGGGCGAGTTCCCCGCGCAGGCCCAGGCCCGCCAGGCTGTCCCTGCGGGCCGGGGCTTCCCGGCATTCCGCCGTGGCGCCCACGGCCGGGCGCACCGGCCCGGCGGCCGCGAGGGCGCCGATGAGGAGCGCCCCGCCCCCGATCGCCGATCGTCGATGCGCCCCCGTCACGATGCCCGCTCCCGGCCGCCCTGTTCAAATCCGAGCCCATTGTGCCGCCCGGACCCGGCCCCCGGCAAGGAAGCCCGGGCCGCCGGGCGGACGGTTCATGTCGCATTGCGGCAGGAGAGACACAGGTGTCGCCCCCGGTTGGCGGCCCGGCGCGATGATGCTAGGACGCCCTCGGTGAGTCTCCGTAGCTCAGCTGGACAGAGCACAGGTTTCCTAGATCACAATTGGGCGTCGCGAGGGGAAACCGCGCGGCGGATCCGCTCAAATTCGGGGAACGCCCACCGTCCGCTCGGACGCGGCCGATCCCGAGCCAAGCCCGATGCCCGTTCCGCGGGCGCCGGGACGGTGTAGAGACTAGACGGGCGGCACCTAAGGGCTCCGGCAACGGCGCCTAGGGTGAAGGGATAGTCCAGACCACGAACGCACCCTGGCACAGGGGGCGGCGGCGGAAGCCGAAGTGGGATGAAACCTGGGGTCGCAGGTTCGAGACCTGCCGGGGACGCCACCACCTCTCGGCCCGAGGCGGCACCGCTTGGAGCGCGCGCGGGGCGCCCTATCTGTCGGGCATGACAGAGCCGCCGGACGACAATCTCGATCATTACGCGCTGGGCTTCTACGCCCCGGGCAAGGGCTTGGCGCGGGCGGATTGTCCCTACGCCGAGGGGACCGAGGCCCACGCGCAGTGGACCGCCGGATATGATGCTGCGCTCGCCGAGCGCCAGGGCACGCAGGAGGGCTGACGGCCGTCCGCGTCCCCCAGGAGGAACTGCCATGGCCGGTCTGAAGGACAAGCGTGGCTTCATCGACAAGGACCGCCTGGACCTTTCCGAACGGAAGGCCGTGGAGTTCTGGATGAAGCGCTGGGGTGTGACCCAGGACCAGCTCGCAGCGGCGCACCGGAAGGTCGGCCGGATGACCAAGGACATCGCGGCCGAGCTGGGCAAGAAGCGATAGCGAGAAGCGCCGGGCCATACCGGTGCGGAGATCTACGCCTCCGGGGTGCGCCGAGCATACGAAACTTCGTCCGGGCCGGTTTGCCCGGATGCCGTTACCCGAAGCGGCGCGCAGCGCGCCCGGAGCCGTGCGGATGCCCCGCTACTTCTTCCATACGCATGTCGGCGCGGACGTCGTCGCTGATCCCGTCGGTACGGATCTGCGCGATCCCGACGCGGCCTGGACGACCGCCCGCGACACCATCCGCGCCATGATGGCCGAGCCGCGCAACCAGGCGCGCTTGATGGGCGCGAGCCTCGTGGTCACCGATGCGGAGGGCGCGGTGATCCTGGAATTTTCCTTCGCCGAGGCCATGACGGGGAGGGGGGACGGCTCGGTCCACTAGGGCCGACGGACCCGGCCAACCGGGATGCGCCGGATCAGGGCTTGATGGCCGTGGCCGCCTCGTCGATCGCCGCCTGGTGATACCAGCTATCCATGAAGCAGGGCTGCGCGGGCTGACGCGGCTTGTCGCGCCCGGACGACCCGGCGGTCAGGCTCGTGATCGTGCCCGCGCTCCTGGTCGTGCCCTTGCCCGCCGAACCGGCTCGCCCCGGAAAGGGAAGGATCGTCGCGGTGTGTTGATGGTGCCCCATAGTCATGAGCGATAATGTCCTTTGGTGCACTGCGCTCGCGCTGTGCCAGGACTAGAGTATAGGCATGGTCGCCTGCATTTGCATCGTGGATTCGCTCATTAAACAGCCTGTTGCGAGAAATATAGGCGTGCTGAATGTTCTTCCACGTTCGGTCAAGGGAACTGACTGAAATCGCGCCGATTTTGGGCGAGGTCATTCTTCGGGCAATGCGTCCTCGGTGGCGGGACGGTGAGATGCCCAGGTGAGCCACTGCAACTGTGAGCCACTGCAAATGTGCGCCACCGCAAGGCCACGCTTCGCATCCGCGGTTAGACGCTCCGCCTCGAGAGAGGGTGGATGCGATGACCGCGAAGGTGATGCTGGTGTTGACGCTGATCGTCTATCTGACGACCGGCCGGGCGCCCGGCATGCGCGAACTGCGCAATCCCGATGCGGAGACGGGCTGGGGCCGGGCGACGCACGCCTTGAAGCGCGACCTCGTCTGAGGCCCGCGGCCCGGAACGCCCGTGCGGAGGCGGGCGGACCTTCGGAGCGATGAAGACCGGCAAATGAGACCGGCAAGAGAGCGTGACGGGAGAGTTCCGTGACAGAGCCGGGCAAGCGTGGCCGGTTTGACGCGCCCCATGGCTGGACATAACGTCCCGCCGCCGCAGGATGGGGGCGGCGCGACGCCGGTTCCGGCGAGTCCGGATACGCCTCCGGGACGGGCGCGGCGCTGAGCACGGGACGGGCGAATGGCTGGGCAGAAGACCGATGCGCGCGACGCGTATGTGGGGCAGCGGATCGCCGAGCAGCGCAAGAAGGCGTCGCTGACCCAGAAGCGGGTCGCCCAGTGCTTCGGCATGTCGGCCGCGCAACTGCAGAAGTACGAGAAGGGCACGAACCGCATCAGCGCCCTGCATCTCGACACTTTCAGCCGCCTAACGGGCGTCCCCATCGCCTACTTCTTCGACGGGCTGGACCGAACGGATCCGGATGTCCCCGGCTTCTCGGAGCTGCCGCAGCAACCCTACGATGCGGCCGCTCGTTCGCCGAGCACGTCCTCGCAGGATGCCCCGAAGGATTCCCCGAAGGATTCCTGGGAAGGGCTCGCGGAGGTCGTGGCCCGGCACGTGGCCGAGCACTTTTCGGAGGAGGAGAAGCGTCGGATCGCGGCTGCACTGAAAGTTCTCGACCGGCGGCTCGGCGGCTGATTTAACGGACGCTCCGTTTGTTTTGGCGGATTCATCCGGTTTTTCGGCTTGACCGATCCGGGGGCGGCTGCCAGACACTCACCCCTCGAAAGATCAGGTGAAGCGCCGCGACAAGTTGGGCGCGCCTAGACTTGGGGGCCCTTCATGCCGCGTTCCAATTACCTCTTCACGAGCGAATCGGTCTCGGAAGGGCATCCCGACAAGGTCTGCGACCGGATCTCCGACACCGTCGTGGATGCCTATCTCGCGGCGATGCCGGAAGCCCGCCTCGGCGTGGAGACACTGGCCACCACGAACCGCATCGTCATCGCGGGCGAGGTGCGCGGCCCCGACTCGGTGACCTTCGACCATCTGGAAGAGCTCACCCGCGCGGCGGTGAAGGACATCGGTTACGAGCAGTCGGGCTTCCACTGGAAGAACAACGACATCGCGATCCACCTGCACGCCCAGTCCGCCGACATCGCCCAGGGCGTCGACGCGGCCGGCAACAAGGACGAGGGCGCGGGCGACCAGGGCATCATGTTCGGCTACGCGTCCGACGAGACGCCCGAGCTGATGCCGGCGCCGATCTACTACGCCCACAAGATCCTCAAGGACCTCGCCGACGCGCGCAAGGGCAAGCAGGGCGACGCCGCCAAGCTCGGCCCCGACGCCAAGAGCCAGGTCACGGTGCGCTACGAGAACGGCCGCCCGGTGGGCGTCACCCAGATCGTGCTCTCCACCCAGCATATCGACGAGAGCCTCGATTCCGCCGACGTGCGCGCCATCGTCGAGCCCTACATCCTCGCCGCCCTGCCGCAGAACTGGGTCTCGGAGGAAACGGTCTGGCACGTGAACCCCACGGGCAAGTTCGTCATCGGCGGTCCCGACGGCGATGCCGGCCTCACCGGCCGCAAGATCATCGTGGACACCTACGGCGGCGCGGCTCCCCACGGCGGCGGCGCCTTCTCGGGCAAGGACCCGACGAAGGTCGACCGCTCGGCCGCCTACGCGGCCCGCTACCTCGCCAAGAACGTGGTCGCGGCCGGTCTCGCCACGCGGGCCACGATCCAGCTCGCCTACGCGATCGGCGTCGCCAAGCCGCTCTCCATCTACGTCGACCTGCACGGGACCGGCCAGTTGGACGAGGCCCGGCTCGAGGACGTGCTCATGAACGCCCTCGACCTGTCGCCCCGCGGCATCCGCACGAAGCTCGGCCTCAACAAGCCGATCTACGCCCGCACCTCGGCCTACGGCCATTTCGGCCGCGCCCCGGAGGCCGATGGCGGCTTCTCGTGGGAGCGCACCGACCTCGCCGACAGCCTCAAGTCGGCCCTGGCCTGACCCCATGAGCCTGGGGCGGGACCACCTCCCGCCCCATCCGGGCGGGCATCCGGCCGATGATGCGGGCGGGCACGTTGTGGAGACTGCGGAAGGCGCCGAGCGCGCCTTCTACGGCCGCCGCAAGGGAAAGCGCCTGCGCGCCGGCCAGGAGCAGCGCCTCACCGAGTTGCTGCCGAGCTTGCGTCTGGCCCTGCCGCCGGCCGGCCAGTTCCTCGATCCGAAGGCCCTGTTCCCGGTCCCCACCGACGAGGTCTGGCTGGAGATCGGCTTCGGTGGCGGCGAGCACCTCGCGGCCCAGGCCGGCGCCCATCCCCGCACCGGCATCATCGGCGCAGAGCCGTTCGTGAACGGCGTCGTCAAGCTCTTGCGGGCGGTGGACGAGGCGGCTCTGCGCAACGTCCGGATCTGGGACGAGGACGCCACGGCGCTGCTGGCCGCCCTGCCGGATGCGAGCCTCGCCCGGGTCTACCTGCTCTACCCCGATCCCTGGCCCAAGCGCCGGCAGCGCAAGCGCCGCTTCGTCTCGGACGGTGCGCTCGCCGAGATCGCCCGGGTGCTCCGCCCCGGCGGTGTCTTCCGCTTCGCCAGCGACATCGACGACTATGCCGGCTGGACCCTGGTGCGGGCCGCCCGCTGCCCGGACCTGACCTGGACCGCGACGACGGCGTCCGACTGGATGAAGCCCTGGGCCGATTGGCCGGGCACGCGCTACGAGGCCAAGGCCCTAGCGGCCGGTCGACCGCCGAGCTACCTTGAGTTTCGGCGCGCCTCACCCACCTGAGCATCGGCGCGCCGCCCCGGCGGCCCCGGGACGCGCCGGCCGAGCGGGAATCCCGTGGGACCCGCGCGGCGCGGCCTTGTTCCGCCCGATCTTCGGTTGTCTGATGGCGGCCGACGAGGGTGGGACCGCCGACGCGCGGCCGGGCCGGCTGAGTGAGGTTGTGGAGTGCAGGACGCATCGAACCCGCCCTCGGTTGCCGCCATGGGGGCACGGGGCATGCGGTCGCCTCAACGGGCGATGCGGTCGCCCGCACGGGTGATGCGATCACCCGCATGAGTGGCGCCGCCGATGCCCACCTCCACGCGATCGCGTTCGCCCAGGCGCCGGTGGGCCTCCTCGTGGTCGACGGCGCCGGTCTGATCCGGGACGCCAACCCCACCCTCTGCGACCTCCTCGGCTATGCCGCCGGTGCCCTCAACGGCCGGGCCCTCTCGGTGCTCGGCGCCGTGGCGCAGCGCGTCTGCATCCGGCGCTGGCTGCGGGCGGACGGGACCGGCCTCGACGTGCGGATCCGGCCCTCGCCGGCGCGGGGCGATTTCCAGGTGCTGGCGGTCGAGGCCGTCGATCCCGACGAGGTCGCGCGGGCCGACGAGAACCGGGCCGCCCTGACCGCCGCCGGCCTCGGCGAGTGGCGCTACGATTTCGGCGACGGGCAGGTGGCGCTCTCGCGCCGGGCCGCGCACATCCTGGGTCACGCCCCGGGGGCGGCCGTCACCTGGACGACCCTCCAGGCCGCCCTGGAGCCCGGCGAGACCGACCGCATCCGCGCCCAGGTGCGCGCCTCCCTGCGCGACACCCGGCCCTTCGCCTTGGAATGCCGCCTGCGCCGGGACAGCGACGGCGTCGCCATCAACGCCGAAGTGCGGGGCCAAGCGATCCTCGGGCCCGATGGCGGGCGCCGGCCCGTCGCCGTGGTGGGGGTGATCGAGGACATCACGACCCGCGTGGAGGGCCGCAACGCCCTGCGGGCCGGCGAGCAGCGCCTGCGCATCGCCACCGCGCTGGCCGAACTCGGCATCTTCGAGTGGCACATGCTCGACGACCAGGCGATCTGGGAGAACGAGCGCATGTTCGCGATCTTCGGGCGCGCGCCGTCGGACGGCGCGCTCGGCAAGCGCGAGTTCCTCGACGCCGTGCTCCACCCGGAGGACCGCCCGGCCTTCCGCGCCGCGATCACCCGTGCGCTGCGGGAGGACAGCGTGCTGGAGGCAACGGGCCGCATCCGCCGCCTTGGGGACGGGGCCTGGCGCACCCTCGACTTCGCCGGACGCTTCGAGCGCGACGCCACCCACCGCCTGCCCCGCCGCCTGATCGGGGTGGTGGCCGACGTGACGGAGCGGCGCCTCGCCGAGGAACGCCAGACCCTGCTGATCCGCGAACTGCACCACCGGGTGAAGAACACCCTGGCCACCGTGCAGGCCATCGTGGGCTCCACCGCGCGCACCGCCTCCAGCATCGAGAGCTTCTACGAGGCCTTCGTGGGGCGGATCATGTCGCTGGCCCACACCCACTCGGTCCTCACCGAGGACACCTGGCAGACCGCGTCCCTGCGCAATCTCCTCGTCAACGAGTTGAAGCCCTATGCGGAGGGGGCCCTCGACGGGGAGAGGGATGCCCGCATCCAGCTCGCCGGGCCCTCCGTCGACCTGTCCTCGGAACTCGCGGTGCCGATCGGCATGGCGATCCACGAACTCACCACCAACGCGGCGAAGTACGGCGCCCTCTCCACCCGCGACGGCCGGGTCGCGATCACCTGGGACCTGCAGCCCGGCGGGCCGGCCGGCACCCTGCACTTCACCTGGGTGGAGCGCGGCGGACCCACCGTCAGCCCCCCGAAGCGCCAGGGCTTCGGCTCGCGCCTGCTCCAGCGCGTGCTCACCGCCCAGGTCCGCGCCGAGGTGACGATGGAGTACCCGCCGGACGGGTTCTGCCTGACGATGCTGGCGCCGTTGCCGGTCCGCAACGACGCCCTCAACCCGCTCGCCTGATCCTCAGGCAGCCCCGCGCGCGTCCGTCTCTCCGCCGGCCTCCACGAAGGCCTTGAGTTCGTCGAGGGACGCGAAGGTGTAGCGGCCGCGCGGCGTCTCGGCCTCGATCACCCCCGTCGAGAACATCACGTAGGTGTTGCCGCCCGAGGCGTAGGTGCCCACCACCTGACGCTCCGGCTCCGCAGGAGGCTCCGGCTCGGCCGGCGGCGCCTCGACGGGCACGGGCGCGACGGGCTCCGGCTCGGGCTGGTGCGCGACGGGCGCGGAGACGGGCTCGTGTGCGACGGGCTCGGGCTCGGCGAGGGCAGGGCGCAGGATCACGGGCTCCGGCTCCGGCTCCGGCTGGGGCTCCGGCTCGGCGGCAGGCTGTGGCACCTCCGCTGCCGGAGCGCCGAACAGCATCTCCTCCTCCGGCTGGTGCGCCGGGGGGGCGGGCTGGTGGAACTCCGGGTACCCGGCCTCGGGCTGAGGAGGCACGTCACGATAG
>NZ_JAIEOF010000434.1 GCF_019750675.1 Methylobacterium sp. | reverse complement strand
AGGGACGCCGTCACGCGGGTGGCGTGGGCCGTCACCGCCCTCCTGGCGATGATGGCCGGCGCACGGGCCGAGGAACCGGGCCCGCCGAAGCAGGTGACGTGGACGCGCTACGACGCGGCGCCGTACATGATCACCGACGGTCCCGAGGCCGACACCGGCATCTTCGATCGGGTTCGTCACATCCTGATGGACCAGCTCGCCGACTACACGCACCAGACCCTGGTGGTGCCCTTCCCCCGCGTGGTGAGCGCGATGAAGCAAGGGATGGAATGGTGCTTCGTCGGCGGCGTCCAGACGCCGGAGCGCGACGCCTACGCGTATTTCTCGCGCCCCACGGGCCTGTTCTACCCGTTGCGGATCGTGGTCCGGGAGACGCAGCGGGCCCGCTTCGAAGCGCTCGGCCCGCTCTCGCTGCGCAGCCTGCTGACCGACCATCCGAACCTGCGCACCAGCGTCCTGCGCCAACGCGCGATCGCGCCGGGCGTCGACGCCCTCCTGCAGGCATCGACCTCGGCCCAGAGGCATTCCGAGTTCAGCGAGGCGTTCCGGATGCTCCAGAACGACCGCCTCGATTACCTCGTCGAGTTCGCGAACATCGCGGCCTATTACGCCAAGGCCCTGGGGGAGCCGGCGCCCTGGATCGGCCTGCCGATGGCGGAGAGCCCCGAGCCCATCTTCAGTCGCGTGATGTGCCCGCGTACGCCGTGGGGACGCGCCGTCATCGACCGGATCGACGCGTTCCTGCCCGCGGAACGCGCGAGCGCGCGCTACCGCGGCATCGTCGAAGCGTGGTCGGCGCCTGAGGATTTGGCTAAGCTTCGTGCCGTCTACGATTCGTCCTTCCTGTCGAGCGAGTAGCCCCGCGGATGCCGAGATCGCCGTTCCGGTTCCGGTCGCATGGGGCACCGGGGGGAGCTCCTCCGGCGGCCAGCCGCGCCCTGGCGACGCATCTGATGCGGGTCATCTTCGGCTGCTACGTGGTGGTGGCGGTCGCGCTGACCGGCGTGCAGATGGCGATCGAGTACCGGCGGGCCAGCGACCGGCTGCAGGAGGACGTGGCGGCGATGCAGCGCACCTTCAGCCCCGGTCTGGAGGATGCCCTCTGGCGCTACAACGCCGCGGTGCTCGGCGGCATCCTCACCGGCATGAAGGAGATCCCCGTCGTCCTCGGCGTCGAGGTGCGCGACGAGCGCGGCGAGCGGGTCCGAGCCCTCGGCACGGTGACCGGCGCGCAGGGCCACGCGGTGCGGGTGGATGCGGAGGGCCGGGAAAGCCCGGTGACCCCGGGCTTCGGACGTCCCTTCAGCCGGACCTTCGCCCTCATGCATACCGAGCGCGACGGTCAGATCTTTCCCGTCGGATCCTGGACGCTGCATTCCGACGATGCGATCGCCCTCGATCAGGTCAAGAACACGCTCGTGGTGATCCTGATCAACGCGATGCTGAAATCGTTCGTGCTCGCGCTGATCTTCTTCGTCGTGATCCGGCACATGGTCGGGCAGCCCTTGAGCCAGATCAGCCGCTTCCTGGCGCAGATCGACGCCAACAACCTCGGTGCACGCCCGCTCAGGCTCTCCACCGGCGGACGCCATGAGTTCCACGCCCTGACGGACACCCTGAACGGCATGGCGCGGCGCCTGCGCCGGGCCTTCGCGGACAATGCCCACCTCATGGACGAACTGCGCGCGGTGAACGCGTCGCTGCAGGCGCGGGTGGAGGAGCGGACGCGCGAACTCGAACGCCTCGCCCACACCGACCTGCTCACCGGGCTGGACAACCGCCGCCGGCTCGACGCGGCGCTGGAGGCCTGCGCCATCCAGGCCCGTGCGGACGGCGCGCCGTTCAGCGTGATCCTGGCCGACGTGGATCACTTCAAGGCGATCAACGACCGGCACGGCCACAAGGTCGGCGACCGGGTGCTCGTCGCCCTCGCGGGGACCTTGAGCGACGGTGTCAGACCCGGCGACACCCTGGGCCGCTGGGGCGGCGAGGAGTTCATGATCGTCTGTCCCGGCACCGGGCTGGCGCAGGCCAGGGCCCTCGCGGAGGCGTTGTGCCACCGCATCGCGAAAACGCCCCTGCCGTTGACCGGCCCGCAGACCTGCTCCTTCGGCGTCGCCGAATCGCGGATCGGCGAAAGTCCCGACAGCCTCGTCACCCGGGCCGACGGCGCCCTCTACCGCTGCAAGAGCAACGGCCGGAACCACGTCGAGACCCAGTCCGGCCCGCAGGACCGGGAACGCGGCGCCGCGTGATACCGGCGTCCCGGTCCCGAGGACCGGCCTGCGCTCGATCCGTCTTGGGTCCGAGACCGCGCGGGGTGCCCGGCGCGCCTGCGTCACAGGGGCGGCGGCGAACGGGCGACGCCATGGCGCGTTGCACGCGTCCAGATCCGCTCACGGACACCCTGACCCATGACCCTCCGATCCGAAACACCCCCCGCCCCCGGCAATCTCACGGTCGAGGCGCCGCCCGAGTCCGATCGGCCCACCACCGCCATGCTGAAGGCCGACATCGACAGCGGCCGGACCGGCGACAAGATCGCCCATTACGACCCCGGCCTGTCGCAGCTCGGCACCGACGACGAAGCGGCGGGGAACGCCCCCTCGCATGCGCGCATCGCCCTCGCCCGGAAGACCGAGGCCGCGCCGCCCAAGGTGCAGAAGGCCGCCCGGCCGGAGGACGGCAGCGGCTGGATCATGCCGCTGTTCATCGGCTGCGCCGCCCTGGTGCCGGTGGTGGTGGGCGTGTCGCTGTTCGTCTTCAACCGCTGAGCCGAAAGGCGTCGGGCGTCAGGCCGGCCGGCCGCGCCGGCGGGCGACCTCCGCCAGGGCGGCGAGGTCCTTGTCGGCATCACCGTGGCCGATCGCCTCGATGAGGTTGTCGCGCAGCACGCTGGCGAAGGGCATCGGCACGCCTGCGGCTCCGGCGGCGGAGAGGACCAGTCCGACGTCCTTGGCGCCGAGCTTGAGGTTGAACCCCGGAGGCTCGTAGCGCCGGGCGGCGATGAGGCCGCCATAGTTCTTGTAGACCGGCGCGGCGAACAGGGTGCTGGTCAGGAGGTCGAGGAGGTCGGCCCCCGACACGCCATGCCCTTCCGCCAGGGCCGCCGCCTCCCCCATCGCCTCGATCGCCGCGACCAGCATGAAGTTGCCCGCGAGCTTGACCGCGTTGGCGCGGTGCGGCTCGGGTCCGAAGCCCCAGGTCCGGGTGCCCATGGCGTCGAGGAGGGGCTGGGCCCGGGCGACCGCCTCCGGGTCGCCGGCCGCCACGATGTTCAGGGCGCCGGCCTCGGCGACGTCGGGGCGCCCGAAGACCGGGGCGGCGATGTAGGGCACGCCCGCGCGGGCATGGATGGCGGCGAGATCCTGCGCCAGGGCGACCGAGATCGTGCTCATCGAGAGGTGGAGGCCCGGCCGCCGGACGCCGTCGAGGAGGCCGCCCTCGACGATCACGGAGCGCAGGGCCGCGTCGTCCGCCAGCATGGTGATCGCCGCATCCCCCGCGAAGGCCTCGGCGGCGCTCGCCACCGGCGTGACGCCCGCGAGGCCGTCCGCCGCGCCGGGCGAGCGGTTCCAGACCCGGACGCCGTGGCCCGCCCGGACCAGGCTCGCCGCCATGCCGCGACCCATCCGGCCGAGGCCGATCAGTCCGACATCCATGCCCAGTCCGACCTTCATGCCCATGACGTGTCTCTCGTTGCGGTTGTCCGGCGCTCAGTGACCGTTGAGGAACTCGAGCGTCAGCGTGTTGAACCGGTCCGTCGCTTCCATGTGGACGAGGTGGCCGATGCCCGGCAGCACGACGGCGCGCCCGCTCGGCATCTGCCCGGCCAGCGTCCGCGCATGCTCGGCATTGCGCCCCATGCCCGCCCGCAGGGCCTCCGGCGCGAAGGGCTTGCCCGGAGCGTTGTGGTCGTTCTCGCCCATGACGAAGAGCGTCGGGACCGCGATCAGCGGGATCTCGTGCACCACCGGCTGGCCCCAGATGGCCTGGTAGGAATTGACGAAGGACTGGAGCCAGCGGGGATACTCGCCCGAGCCCTTCACCCGCTCGCGCAGCGACACGAAGGGCTCGATGGCTGAGGCCGGCAGCGACAGGGCGTAGTTCGTCATCAGCTGGCGGCGGTAGGACTCGGCCGTGGCGTCGCCCTCCAGGCGCAGCAGGGTGGCGTCGGAGACCGGCGGCACCGTGAAGCGGTAATCCTCAAGGCCGATCGGCGCTTCGAGCACGAGGCTGTTGACCCGCGTCGGCGCGTTGCGGGTCAGGCGCACGGCCAGCATCCCGCCCATGGAATGCGCCACCACGTCGACCCGCTTCAGGCTCAACGAATCGAGCAGCGCCAGGGTGTCGGCCGCCATGGCGTCGAAGGTGTAGGGACCCACGGGCTTGGCCGACTTGCCGAAGCCGAGCTGGTCCGGGGCCACCACGCGGTAGCCCGCGCGGGTGAGGGCCTGGATCACCGGCTGCCAGTAGCTCGAGGGGAAATTGCGCCCGTGCAGCAGCACGACGGTGCGCCCGTTGGCCTGACCTTCGGCGGCCACGTCCATGTAGGCGAGGCGCTGGCGCTCGCCGTCGCGCATCCGCTCGAGGAAGAACACCGGATGGGGATAGGCGAAGCCCTCGAGCCCGATGCCGAGGGGCGCGGTGTCCGTCCCGGCCGTCTGGGCGAGGGCCGGTGCCGGGGACACGGGCATCACGGACATCTGGGCCGCCAGCACGAGGGCGGAGATCTTGAGAAGCGCGTCCATGTGGACTCCCGGCAGCGCGCGGTCCGGCGCGTCCGACATCAGATAGCGCAGGTTGCCGGTCCGCGCCGCCGGATCGACGTGACAAAGGACACGCGGGATTCCTCCGCCCCTTGCGAAACCGGGCGCGGGGTCCCACGGGTCCGCCCATGACGAACGACGCCGCGCACCCCGCCCCCCCGGAGCCCGTGACGGACGGCCTGCCGGTGCGCGAGCGCATGCTGGCGCTGCTCGCGATCGGCCTCGCCATGACCATGGCGGTGCTCGACGGGGCCATCGTCAACGTCGCCCTGCCGGTGATGGCCAAGGACCTCGCCGTCGCGCCCTCCGCGGCGATCTTCGTGACCAACAGCTTCCAGATCGCGGTGACGGCCTCGCTGCTGCCGCTGGCGTCGCTCGGCGACATCCTGGGCTATCGCCGGGTCTACCTCACCGGCCTCGTCCTGTTCACGGCGGCCTCCGTGGCCTGCGCCTTCGCCCCCTCCCTCGACTGGCTGGTGGCGGGGCGGATCGCGCAAGGGCTGGGGGCGGCGGGGATCATGAGCGTCAACATCGCGCTCGTGCGCTTCATCTACCCGCACCGGCTGATCGGGCGCGGCGTCGGCAACGTAGCCCTGGTAGTGGCGATGGCCTCCGCGGCCGGGCCGACCGTGGCGGCCGCGATCCTGTCCGTGGCGACCTGGCCCTGGCTGTTCCTCGTCAACCTGCCGGTGGGCCTGATCGCCCTGACGGTGGGTGCCCGCACCCTGCCGGCGACGCCCCGGAGCGGCGGGCGCTTCGACATCCGCAGCGCCGTCCTCAACGCCCTGACCTTCGGGCTCCTGATCATCGGCGTCGACGGCCTCGGCGATTCCGCGACCCGGGGCGTGGCGCTGGCCGAGATCGGCGCGGCGGTGGCGATCGGCGCCGTCTTCGTCTGGACGCAGACCCGGATGGCCCGCCCGCTCCTGCCCGTCGACCTCCTGCGAATCCCCGCCTTCGCCCTGTCGATGGCGAGTTCGGTCGCCT
This sequence comes from Methylobacterium sp., assembly GCF_019750675.1. Lineage (GTDB taxonomy): Bacteria > Pseudomonadota > Alphaproteobacteria > Rhizobiales > Beijerinckiaceae > Methylobacterium. The sequence continues at coordinate 21,997 of NZ_JAIEOF010000434.1, read as the reverse complement.
CGTTCTCGGCGCAGATGATGGCCTACGTCGCCCTGCCGTTCTACTTCCAGGACGTGCTGCGCCTCTCCGAGACGCAGACCGGCTTCCTGATGACGCCCTGGCCCATCGCCATCGCGCTGATGGCGCCGATCTCCGGGCGCCTCGCCGACCGCTACGCGCCGGGCCTCCTCGGCGGCGCCGGCCTCGGCCTGATGGCGTGCGGCCTGACCGCCGTGGCCCTGCTGCCGGCGGGGGCGTCCCACCTCGACATCGCCTGGCGCCTGACCCTGTGCGGCCTCGGCTTCGGGCTGTTCCAGTCGCCCAACAACAAGGTCATCATCACCAGCGCCCCGCGCGACCGCAGCGGCGGCGCCAGCGGCATGCAATCCACCGCCCGCCTCACCGGACAATCCTTCGGCGCGGCCCTGGTGGCGGTGATCTTCGGGCTGCACCAGGGCGGCGCGCCGGCCGCCCCGGTGACCGCGACCCTGTGGTGCGCGGTCGGCCTCGCGAGCCTCGGCGCGGTCACGAGCGCGCTGCGGCGGCGGCCCGAGGGCTGAGGGAACGCCGGAATCGCACCAGGGCCCGTCCCGCGCGTTGAACCGGGCGAAGCCCCCAGAGGACGTGGCCCCGGGAGGGCATCCCCGGGGGCATAAGCCCGTACGAAGGACGATCCCATGCAACTCGATCTCTCCGGCAAGCGCGCCCTGGTCACCGGCTCCACCGGCGGCATCGGCTATGCCATCGCCAAGGCGTTGGGCGAACTCGGGGCCAACGTGGCGATCAACGGGCGCACCCAGGACCGCGTCCGCGACGCCGTCGAGCGCCTGAAGCGCGAGACCAATCACGCCGGCTTCATCGGGGCGCCCGGCGACGTCGCCACCCCGGACGGGGCGGCCCGCGTCGTCGCCGGGCTGCCGGACGTCGACATCCTGGTGAACAACACCGGCATCTTCGAGCCCAAACCCTTCTTCGAGATTCCGGACGAGGACTGGCACCGCTTCTTCGACACCAACGTGATGAGCGGCGTGCGCCTGTCGCGGGCCTATACCCCCGGCATGGTCCAGCGCGGCTGGGGGCGGGTGGTGTTCATCTCCTCCGAATCCGGCGTCAACATCCCGGTGGAGATGGTCCATTACGGGATGACCAAGACCGCCCAGCTCGCCGTGGCCCGCGGCCTCGCCGAGACCGTGTCGGGCAGCGGCGTCACCGTGAACAGCGTGTTGCCGGGTCCGACCCTGTCCGAGGGTGTGGCCGATTTCATGAAGAGCATGGCGCAGGGCGGCGGGACGGGGGGCGAAGTCGACCTCGACGCCGCGGGCCGCGCCTTCGTGGCCGAGCACCGCCCGACCTCGCTGATCGGCCGTCTCGCCACCGTCGAGGAGGTGGCCAACATGGTCGCCTACATCTGCAGCCCGGCCGCCAGCGCCACCAGCGGCGCGGCGCTCCGGGTCGATGGCGGCGTGGTGCGCAGCATCGTGTGATGCGCCGGTCCGGCTACTCGCCCTCGAACATCTCGTCGAAGGAGTAGCCCGAGCCGCGCACGGTGCGGATCGGGTCGCTCTGCCGGGGCCGGTTCAGGGCCTTGCGCAGGCGGCCCACATGGACGTCGACGGTGCGCTCGTCGATGTAGACGTCGTGGCCCCAGACCCCGTCCAGCAACTGCTCCCGCGAAAACACCCGGCCGGGGCTCTGCATCAGGAATTCGAGGAGCTTGAACTCGGTGGGCCCGAGATGGATCTCGCGGCCCTCGCGGCGGATGCGGTGGCTGACCCGGTCGAGCTCGATGTCGCCGGCGACCAGCAGGTTGGCCACGTGGGCCGGCTTGGCCCGGCGCAGCAGGGCACGCACCCGGGCGAGGAGCTCGGGCACCGAGAACGGCTTGACGATGTAGTCGTCGGCGCCGGTTCCGAGGCCGCGGATGCGGTCGCCCTCCTCGCCGCGGGCGGTGAGCATGATCACGGGCAGCCGCTCGGTCTCGCGGCGCGCGCGGATGCGGCGGCAGAGCTCGATGCCGGACAGGGCCGGCAGCATCCAGTCGAGCAGCACGAGGTCGGGGACCTGCTCCTGCAGGCGCAGGTCCGCCTCGTCGCCGCGGGCGGCCGAGTCGACGACGAAGCCCTCGGCCTCGAGGTTGTAGCGGAGGAGGAGGGTCAGGGCCTCCTCGTCCTCGACGATCAGGATACGCGTACTCATCGTGCCCTTTCGAACAGGCGCGCGCGGTCTCAGGCCGCGCCGGGCATGTCCACGGTGGTGTAGTTGGAGGCGTCGTTCTTCGGGCGCTCGCGCTCGGCCAGGAGGTTCTCGCCGGTGACGAGGTAGTGGATCGTCTCGGCGATGTTGGTGGTGTGGTCGCCGATGCGCTCGATGTTCTTGGCCACGAACAGCAGGTGGGTGCAGAACGAGATGTTGCGCGGGTCTTCCATCATGTAGGTCAGAAGTTCCCGGAACAGCGAGTTGTAGAGCGCGTCGATGGCATCGTCGCGCTCCCACACGTCCAGCGCCGCCTTGATGTCGCGGCTGCCATAGGCGTCGAGGACGTCCTTGAGCTGCTCCTGCACGAGATCGCTCATGTGCTGGACGCCGATGACGATCTTCTGCGGCTGGATCTGGTCGGCGATCGCCACGACGCGCTTGGCCACGTTCTTGGCGAGGTCGCCGATGCGCTCGAGGTCGTTCGACACCCGGATCGCCGTCACGGTCTCGCGCAGGTCGATGGCCAGGGGCTGGCGCCGGGCGATGAGCAGGATCGCCCGCTCCTCGATCTCGCGCTGGAGGATGTCGAGGCGGGCATCGGCGGAGATCACCGCCTGGGCCAGGGGCGAATCGCGGCGCACGAGGGCCTCGCCGGCCTCGGTCATCATCTTCTCGGCGATGCCGCCCATCTCGGAAATCGAGCGGCGCAGGTCTTCGAGGTCCGTGTCGTAGGATTTGACGATGTGGTCGGGCATGGATTGCGCTCCTCGATCGGGCCCGCCTGTCGGGGGCCGGCCATGGCGTGGGGATCTGGCGCGGACCGGATTCCGGTCCGCCACGGACCGTGCGACGGTCCGCCACGGACCGCGCAGCGGTCCGCCGAGGATCAGCCGAAGCGGCCGGTGATGTAGTCCTGCGTCTGACGCTTCTCCGGATTCATGAAGATGCGTGTCGTCGGCCCGAATTCCACCAGTTCGCCGAGATACATGAAGGCGGTGAACTGGGAGATGCGCGCCGCCTGCTGCATGTTATGGGTGACGATGACGATGGTGAATTCCGTGCGCAGCTGCTCGATCAGTTCCTCGATGCGGCCGGTGGAGATGGGGTCGAGGGCCGAGGTCGGCTCGTCGAACAGGATCACCTCGGGGCGCTGGGCCACGGTGCGGGCGATGCAGAGGCGTTGCTGCTGGCCGCCGGAGAGGCCCATGCCCGACTGCTTGAGCTTGTCCTTCACCTCGTCCCAGAGGGCGGCCTTGCGGAGCGATTCCTCGACGCGCATGTCGAGATCGGCCTTGGGCAGCTTCTCGTAGAGGCGCAGGCCGAAGGCGACGTTGTCGTAGATCGACATCGGGAACGGGGTCGGCTTCTGGAACACCATGCCGATGCGCGAGCGCAGTTCGTTGAGGTCGACGCTGGCGTCGAGGACGTTCTGGCCGTCGAGGAGGATCTCCCCTTCCGCCCGCTGTTCCGGATAGAGGCTGTAGATCCGGTTGAAGGTGCGCAGCAGGGTCGACTTCCCGCAGCCCGATGGGCCGATCAGCGCCGTGACCTGGCGGTCGTGGAAGTTGAGGTTGACCGACTTCAGGCCGTGAAAGCTGCCGTAGTAGAAGTTCAGGTCCTTCACGGCGATGCGGATCGGGGAGGTCTCGTCGGCCTTGTGGCGTCCGGTGAGCTGCGCGGACGTGATCCCTGGGGCGGCGTTCATCGGTTCAAGATCCTATCGATCGGAAGGCGGGAAGGTGCGGCGCGCCGGAGATCAGCGCGACCGCTCGGTCTTGATGACGAAGCGGGCCACGATCGACAGGGTGAGGATCGTGACGGTGATGAGGAGGGCGCCGGCCCAGGCGAGCTGCTGCCAGTTCGGGTAGGGCGAGAGGGCGAACTGGTAGATCATCACGGGCAGGTTCGGGATGCCGCCCATCAGGTCGGCGCGGAACCAGCTGTTGTTGTTCAGCGCCGTGAAGAGCAGCGGCGCCGTCTCGCCGGCGATGCGGGCCAGCGCCAGGATGATGCCGGTGACGATGCCGGCGCTGGCGCCGCGCCAGGTGATGCTCTTGATCACGATGGAGGGGGGCGCGCCGAGCGCCGCGCCGGCCTCGCGCAGGGTCGAGGGCACGAGGCGCAGCATGTCCTCGGTGGTGCGCACGATGACCGGGGTGGCGATGATGGCGAGGGCCACCGCGCCGGCCCAGCCGGAATAGGAGCCCATCGGGCGCACCATCAGCGTGTAGACGAACAGGCCGATGAGGATCGAGGGCGCCGAGAGCAGGATGTCGTTGAGGAAGCGGATGAGGTCGGCGAGCTTCGAGTTGCGGCCGTACTCGGCGAGGAACGTCCCGGCCATCACGCCGACCGGGGTCGCCACCAGGATGCCCAGGAAGGTGAGCACGAGGCTGCCGAGGATCGCGTTGGCGATGCCGCCGCCCTCGGAGCCGGGGCCGGGCGTCGGTTCGGTGAAGAGGGACGGTGCGAAGCCCTTGATGCCCTCGACCACCAGCATGAACAGGATCGAGCCGAGCACGACGATGCCGATCAGGGTGGCGAGGGTGCTCGCCAGAATCAGGATCCTGTCGGCGATCCGGCGGCCCGAGCGGACCCGGCTGATCCGGGCCGGCGCGGCGGTGGTGGCGAGGGGGTTGGCGGCGTCCATGATGCGGTTCCTGACGTCTCGGCGAGGGGCGGTCTCAGGCGATGGGTCTCAGGCGACCTTGGCGCGGCGGGTGAGGATGCGGGCGATGATCAGGACGAAGAAGGTGATGACGAACAGGATGCAGCCCAGCGCCATCAGGGAGTTCAGCTGCAGGCCGTCGGCCTCGTTGAACTCGTTGGCGATGCGGGACGCGATGGTGGAGCCCGGGTCGAAGACCGAGCCCGAGAGCCGGTTGGCGTTGCCGATGACGAAGGTCACCGCCATGGTCTCGCCGAGCGCCCGGCCGAGGCCGAGCATGATCGCGCCGATGATCGACACCGAGGCCTGGGGCACGAGCACGTGGCGCACGACCTCCCAGGTGGTGCAGCCGATGCCGTAGGCGCTCTCGCGCAGCACGGTCGGGATCTGGTCGAGCATGTCGCGGGTGATCGAGGCCACGAAGGGCACGATCATGATGGCGAGGATGATGCCGGCGGTGAGGATGCCGACGCCCGAGGGCACGCGGGCGTAGAACAGGGTGCCGACGATGGGCATGCCCTCGACGAGGTTCGACACCGGCACCTGCACGAAGCGGGCGAAGAGCGGCGCGAAGACGAACAGGCCCCACATGCCGTAGATGATGCTCGGCACCGAGGCGAGGAGCTCGATGGTCATCGAGACCGGCTTGCGCGCCCAGCCGGGGCAGAGCTGCGTCAGGTAGACGGCGATCCCGAGCGAGAGCGGCACGCCGATCAGCAGTGCGATGACCGCCGAGGCCAGGGTGCCGACGATCGCCACGAGGGCGCCGTACTGCTCCTGCCCGATGTTCCAGGCGCTGGAGGTGATGAAGCCGAAGCCGAACTCGTTGAAGGCCGGCCAGGCGCCGTAGGCGATGGAGGCCAGGATGCCGGCGAGCACGAACAGGACCAGGAGCGCCGCGCCGTAGGAGGCCGCGCGGAACAGGCTGTCGCCGAGGCCGCCGGGCTTCTTCCGGGCCGAGGCGCGGTCACGCGTCAGGGCGATCTGATCAGTCAAGGCGGCCATCCGAATGTCTTCTCTTCACCGGGCGGCGTCCTACCCTGGGCCGGTCGCCGGCGCGAGGGGGGATCACCGGATCGTTGCCAGGGGGTTGCGAGGGGAGCCCGGCGCCGTGACGCCAGGCTCGTCTGTCGCGATCTTGGGGGCGCGGTGGCTCGCCCCCGGGCCTCGCGGGCCGGAGCCCGCGAGAGTCGGCCTCACATGTTGAAGACGGGCTTGCCGTCCTTGCCCTTGATCTCCTTCCACGCGTCGTGGATCTGGCCGACGACGGCGTCGGGGAGCGGCACGTAGTCGAGGTCGGTGGCGAGCTTGTCGCCGTTCTTGTAGGCCCAGTCGAAGAACTTCAGCACGTCGGCGGCCTTGGCCGGATCGGCCGGGTCCTTGTGGACGAGGATGAAGGTCGCGGCGGTGATCGGCCAGGCGCCGTCACCGGCCTGGTCGGTCAGCGAGATGCCGAAGCCGGGGGCGGACTTCCAGTCGGCGCTGGCGGCGGCGGCCTGGAAGGCCTTGTCGTCGGGCTGCGGGAACTTGCCGGCCTTGTTCTGGATCAGGGTGTGGCTGAGCTTGTTCTGCTTGGCGTAGGCCGACTCGACGTAGCCGATGGCGTTGGGGACCTGCTTGACGGTGGCGGTGACGCCCTCGTTGCCCTTGCCGCCCTGGCCCACCGGCCAGCTCACCGTGGTGGCCGCGCCGAATTCCTTCTTCCAGGCCTCCGAGGCCTGCGAGAGGTAGGTGGTGAAGATGTTCGTCGTGCCCGACGCGTCCGAGCGGTAGACCGGGGTGATGTTGGCCTCGGGGAGCTTCAGGCCTTCGTTGAGCTTGGCGATCTTGGGGTCCGACCACTTGGCGATCCGGCCGGCATAGATCTCGGCGATCAGCTCGCCGGTGAGCTTCAGCTTGCCCGGCTCGATGCCCGCAATGTTCACCACGGTAACGACACCGCCCATGACGGTGGGGAACTGGACGAGGCCGTCCTTCTCCAGGGCGGGGCCCTTCAGCGGCGCGTCGGTGGCGCCGAAATCGACGGTCTTGGCCTGGATCTGCTTGATGCCGCCGCCCGAGCCGATCGACTGGTAGTTCAGGCCCATGCCGCTGTCCTTGCGGTAGGCTTCGGCCCACTTCGAGTAGACCGGGAAGGGGAAGGTCGCGCCCGCGCCCGTGATGTCGGCGGCATGCGCCGGCGCGAGGGTGGCGAGGCCGAGGCCTACGAGGGCTGCGAGGGTGGTGAACTTCATGTGCTGGTCTCCTGGGGGAGCGTGCGCAGGACGATGGGGCTGAACCCCGTCCTCCGTTGTGCACCGCGCCATACGTCCGGTCGGGTAAGGCGGTATGACGATTGCACGACAGTTCGATGACACAGGCCCCGGCCGGGAGCGCCCCGCCCGCTTTCCGCGCCGTTTGCCGGGGATGGCGAGCGGGGCGCCTGCTGGCGGTCGGCAGGCCGCCCCCGCCTTGAAACGGGATACGCGGACGGCTATCGCCGGAACTTGCGGTGAGTCGGACCGGGACCGGGCCGGCCTCACCGACGGGTGCGAGCGTGCGGCGCCCGATCCCCGACCGTCATCTGAGGGATGCGCCATGACCGAGATCCGCCCGCGCCGCAGCGTCCTGGCGATGCCGGGATCGAACCCGCGCCTCCTGGAGAAGGCGCGCACCCTCCCCACGGACGTGGTGATGATCGACCTCGAGGACGGTGCCGCACCCGAGAGCCGGGCCGCGACCCGGGAGGCCGTCGCCCGGGCGGTCTCCGAAGGCGGCTTCGGCTCCCGCGAGGTCCTGGTCCGCATCAATTCCCTCGACACGCCCTACGGCGAGGCCGATCTGGCCGCCATCGCGCCCGCGGGGCCCGACGCCATCGTGGTCCCGAAGGTGACGGGCGCCGATGCCCTGGTGGCGGTGGGCTCACGCCTGCGCCGCCTCGGCGCGCCGGACCGGACCCGGACCTGGGCGATGATCGAGAGCCCGATGGCGATCCTGCATCTCGCCGAGATCGCGAGTTCCGCCCGGGACGTCGACACGCGCCTGGCCTGCCTCATGGTCGGGCCGAACGATCTCGCCAAGGCCAGCCGTCTGCGCCTCGGCGTGCCGGGCCGGCCGGCCCTGATGCCATGGCTGATGAGCGTGATCGCCGCGGCCCGCGCCTACGAGATCGACGCCATCGACGGCATTTATAACGACTTTCGCGATGCGGACGGGTTCGCCGCCGAGTGCACGCAGGGACGCGATTGCGGCTTCGACGGCAAGATGCTGATCCACCCCGACCAGATCGCCCCGGCCAACGCCGCCTTCGGCCCGAGTGCGGACGAGGTCGCCTGGGCCCAGCGCATCCTGGCCGCCTTCGCCGCGCCGGAGAACCGCACCCGCGGCGTCATCGGCCTCGAGGGGAAGATGGTGGAACGCCTGCACGCGGCCGACGCCGCCCGCACCGTGGCCCTGGCCGACGCCATCGCGGCCCGGACGGCGTGAACCCCGGCCTCGCCGTCGAGATCCGCCTGCGCGACGCCCGCCTCGCCGGATGGGGCTTTCCCCGCTGGGGCTCGGCCGGGGCCGCGGGCCTCGACCTCCATGCCTGCCTCGACGCAGCCCTGGACCTGCCGCCTCAGGGGCCGCCGGCCCTGATCCCGGCGGGCTTCGCCCTGTCGATCCGCGACCCGGCCTGGTGCGGACTGATCTTTCCGCGCTCGGGCCTCGGCCATCGCGAGGGCCTCGTCCTGGGCAACGGCACCGGCGTGATCGACGCCGATTACGAAGGCCCGCTGATGATCTCGGCCTGGAACCGAAATCCCGGCGGGCCCGGCCTCCGGATCGAGCCCGGCGACCGCATCGCCCAGCTCGTCTTCACCCGCGTCACCCGGCCGACGCTCACGATCCGCGAGGACGCCGACGACGCCCCGCGCTCCGGGGACGCCGGGGCGCGCGGCACCGGCGGCTTCGGCTCCACCGGGCGCCGCTGAGGCGCGTGCCTCACACGATGCCGCTGCCCTCGAAGGGCCAGGGCCGGCCGAGCTTGGCGGCGACCTTCGCGGGCTCGTGTCCCACCGCCGCCACGGCCGCCTCCACCTCCTCGCGCGGCACCTCGAAGCGGCGGGCCCAGTAGGCCAGGGTCCAGGGCTCCGAGACGTTCACGGTGGCGGGCTCGTGGTCGTTGTCGGGCGTCGTGCTGCTCATGGCGGGCTCTCGCTGGGGTGTCGGGTCTTAGCGCTAACGCGCGGGCCGGGCCGCCGGTGCGTTTTCGGTCGGACCGGCCATCCAGCCCCGCGCAAGCGATCCTGCGTAGGTCCGCTGCATCGGATTTCTCACCCCCATCGGAGGCGTTGAGCCTTGGGCGTTCTGATCGGCCTCGTCATCGCAATCGGCTGCATGCTCGGCGGCTTCGTCGCCATGGGCGGCCACCTCGTCGTGCTGTGGCAACCGTGGGAGTTCGTCATCATCGGGGGGATGGGCGCGGGCACCTTCGTCATGGCCAACCCGATGAAGACGGTGGTGGATTCGGGCAAGGCGAGCATGGACGCCCTCACCGGCAAGGTGCCCAAGCGCAAGGACTACCTCGCCCTCCTCGGCCTGCTCCATGCCCTGATGCGCGAGCTGAAGACCAAGCCGCGCAACGAGGTCGAGCCGCATCTCGACGACCCGGCCAATTCCGAGATCTTCAAGGCCTATCCGGATGTGGCCAAGAACGCCGACCTCGTGCTGTTCATCTGCGACTACGCCCGCCTCATCCTCATCGGCAACGCCCGCGCCCACGAGATCGAGGCCCTGATGGACGAGGAGATCAGCGGCTACCGCAAGGACCGGCTCAAGCCCTACGGCGCGGTCACGACCGTGGCCGAGGCGATGCCGGCGCTCGGCATCGTGGCGGCGGTGCTGGGCATCGTGAAGGCCATGGGCGCCCTCGACCAGTCGCCGCAGATCCTGGGCGGCCTCATCGGCGCCGCACTCGTGGGGACCTTCTTCGGCGTGTTCATGTCCTACGGGGTGCTCGCTCCCTTCGCGATCAAGATCAAGACCATCCGCGAGAAGCAGAACCACGTCTACGTCATCGTCAAGCAGACCCTGATCGCCTACATGGGCGGGGCGGTGCCGCAGATCGCCGTCGAGCATGGCCGCAAGGGTATCTCGCTGGGCGACCGGCCCACCATCGACGAGGTCGAGAACGCCACCGTCAGCGGCGGCGCGCAGAGGGAAGCCGCCTGAACCATGGACGTGCCGACCGGGAACGCCGCCGACATCCGTGCTCGCCTGATCGATGCCGGGGGCCTGTCGCTCGACCGCATGCCGATGCTGCACGTGGTCTTCGACCGGCTCACCTCGGGCTGCTCGGACAACCTCAAGCCCCTCGTGGCCTCGCCGGTCTATTTCGGCTTCAACGGCTTCTCCAGCGGCCGTTTCGGCGAGATGCTCGACGCCTACGAAAACAACGCCGTGGCGGGCATCTTCCACGCGCCCGAATGGGACAGCCACATCCTGGTCGGCCTCAACCGGGACTTCCTCTTCACCCTGGTGGAGGCGCTGTTCGGCGCCGACGGGGCAGAACCGCCGGTGGAGGACGAGCGCCCCTTCTCGGCCATCGAACTCCGGCTCGCCCACACGATCCTGGAACAGGTCGGCAAGGCGCTGGAATCCTCGTTCGCCCTGGTCTCGACGACCGCCTTCCGCCTGGAGCGCACCGAGACCCGCATGGAGTTCGCGGTCATCGGCGGCCGCAACAACAAGGCCGTCGAGGCCAAGTTCTCGGTCCAGGCGCTCAACCGCGGCGGCGAGATGTTCCTCATCCTGCCCCAGTCGGTGATCAATCCGATGCGGCCGGCGCTGTCGAAGGTGCTCACCGGCGACAGCGCCGCCCGCGACCCGACCTGGACGCAGCAGATCACCGCCGAGGTCCGGAAGGCCGAGGTCACCCTGCGGGCCGTGCTGGAGGAGCGCACCCTCACGCTCGGCGAGATCGCCGGCCTCAAGGTCGGGCAGGTCATCGGCCTCGACGCCACGCCGGCGACGCGGGTGAAGCTCGAGGGCAACGACCGGCCCCTGTTCTGGTGCCACATGGGCCAGGCGCAGGGCGCCTACGTGCTGCGGGTCGACGAAGCCATCGCTCAGGACAAGGAAGGCGCGCACGATGACGCCGTGGGTTGACACCATTCTCCTCATCGCCCTCGTGGCGACGAGCGCCTGCGTGGTGCCGATGTACCTCAAGCTGAAGCGCCTGGACCGGACCCAGGCGGAGTACGGCCGCATCCTGATGCAGTCGGGCCACGCGCTCACCCAGGCGGGCGACGCGGTGCGCGGCTTCAGCACCGAGGGCCGCGAGATCCTGGAGGCCCTCGACCAGCGCATCGGCGAGGCGCGCCAGCTCCTCGCGGAGCTCGAGGCCAGCCGCCGCGATCTCTCCGCCACACGCGCCGGCCGAGTCGGCTGACCCGGCATGCGCGGCTTGCACCCCGACCGACTTTGGCCGATCCTCTCCGATCATCCGCTGTCGGGCCCCGGCGCCCTGATACGCGATGACACCCCCTGACGAGCGGATGATGAGCAACAGCCCCTTCGACGATGCGGACCTCGCATCCTCCGGCACCGCGGCGGTGTTCCCCAGCGTCCCGGCCGCCGGCCCGGCGGTGGACGACGCCCGGATCGGCGACGCGCGCAACCTTGACTCGATCCTGCGCATCCCCGTGCTGATCCAGGTGGTGCTCGGCTCGGCCACCATGCCGGTGGCCGACCTGATGAAACTCGGGCGCGGGGCCATCGTGGCCCTCGATCACCGCGTCGGCGAACCCGTCGACGTCACCGTCAACGGCCGGGTGGTCGCGCGCGGCGAGATCGTGGTGGTGGAGGAGGACAATTCCCGCTTCGGCGTCTCCCTGACCGAGATCGTCGGCCCCGCCGATGCCGGCCTGAAGGGCTGAGGACACAGCAGCGTGGCGAGCGTGCCGATCCCCCAGCGCGCCCCGGGCGCGAACCGGGTCCTCAGTCCGGCGGACGAGGTCGCCGCGCTGCTGCTCGCCATGGGCAAACCCGCGGCCGGTCGCCTGCTGAAGTACTTCGAGCCGGACGAGATCCGGCGCATCACCCGCTCGGCCACCCAGCTCGGCACCGTGAGCGCGCGCCAGCTCGAGGACATCGTCGAGATGTTCTCCGACGAGTTCGCGTCGGACGGCCGCCTCGTGGGCACCGCCTCCGAAGTGGAGAAGCTGCTCACCGGGCTCCTCCCCGCCGATCAGATCGCCGAGATCCTCGCCGATGTCCGCGGCGACGCCACCCGCTCCGTCTGGGAACGCATGTCGGGCGTCTCGGAGAACGTCATCGCGAGCTACGTGGTCAAGGAGCATCCCCAGACGGCGGCCCTCATCCTGTCGCGCCTGAAGCCGGCGGTGGCCGCCAAGGTCATGGCCCATCTGCCCCAGCCGACCCGCAACACCGTGATGCGGCGGATGCTGAGCTTCAAGCCGGTCGGCGACGGCGTGATCGAGATCATCGAGCGCGCCCTGCACGAGGACCTGCTCGTCAACGGCGCGCGCAATGCCGGCGCCGACACCCACGCCAAGATGGCCGACATCATCAACAAGATGGAGCGCACCCAGATCGACGAGGTGCTCACCAGCCTGTCCGAGTCGCGCCCGAAATCGGTGGAGATCCTCAAGGGGCTGCTGTTCACCTTCGACGACATCGTCAAGCTGGCCCCGCGCGCCCGCACCACGCTCTTCGACGCGGTGCCGAACGACCGGCTGGTCCTCGCCCTCAAGGGCACCGATGCCGAGTTCCGGGGGGTCATCCTGGGGGCGCTCTCCGCCCGGGTACGCCGCATGGTGGAGCACGAGCTGAACGGCGGCGAGCCGGCGGCGCAGAAGGACGTGACGGAGGCCCGCCGCAGCATCACCGACCTCGCCCTCGAGATGGCCGGACGGGGCGAGTTGGAGATCAATGCCGGGGGCGAGGTCGAGGCCCTCGTCCGCTAGGGACGGGCCGCCCGACCCGATCGCGCGATGTCCGACGAAGACCAGGAGGGCAAGACCGAGGCCGCCACCGAGCGCAAGATTCGCGAGGCCGTGGAGAAGGGCAACGTTCCGTTCTCCCGCGAGGCCCCCGTCTTCGCCTCGATCCTCGGACTCCTCATCGCCCTGAGCTTCGTGGTCCGCGACGCGGTCAATCCCCTCCTCCAGGCGCTGGCGCCCTTCCTCGACCACCCCCGCGACTTCGCCCTCGAGAACAACCAGGACGTCGCCCGCATCCTGGAGGGAACCGCCATCGCGGCTGCGCGATTCCTGATCCCGACCGTGCTGATTCTCGGCCTGTGCGGCCTCGTCGCGTCCCTCGTTCAGAACGTCCCGAGCCTCGTGACCGAGCGGATCCGGCCGCAATGGTCCCGGGTCTCGCCCATGGCCGGCTGGGGGCGGATCTTCGGCAAGTCGGGCCAAGTCGAGTTCCTGAAATCGGTCCTTAAATTTTTAAGCGTCAGTCTCGTCGCCCTGCTGCTCCTGCGCTCGGAGGGCAGCAAAGCCGTGAGTGCCATGTTCACCGACCCGAGCCAGATCCCGGATCTCATCCTGACCCTGTCGATCCGGCTGATCTCGGTCGTGTGCGTCGCCACGATCGTCATCGTGGCGGCCGACCTGGTCTGGTCGCGGATGCGCTGGCAGCGCTCGCTGCGCATGTCGAAACAGGACCTCAAGGACGAGCACAAGCAGACGGAGGGCGATCCCCTGGTGAAGGGGCGCCTGCGCTCCCTGGCGCAGGACCGCGCGCGCAAGCGCATGCTCGGCAACGTGAAGCAGGCCACCGTGGTGATCGCCAACCCGACGCACTACGCCATCGCCCTGCGCTACGCGCGCGACGAGCAGCCCGCCCCCCTGGTCCTGGCCAAGGGCAAGGATCTCGTCGCACTGCGCATCCGAGAAATTGCCGAGGCCAACGGCATCGCGGTGGTGGAAGACAAGCCTCTCGCAAGGTCCCTGTACGAGAGTGTCGAGGTGGACCAGATGATTCCCGCGGAGTTCTACAGCGCTGTGGCCCAGATCCTGTTCTTCCTGTTCTCGAAAGCCCGCTGATGTCCGTGTCCGTTTCGACCGGAGCCCTCCGCCTGGATGGCCATGACGTGCTCGCCGATGCGGAGCGCGTCTTCGCCACCGCGATCCGGGATTTCATCGCCGAACTCTGCCTCCTCGACGGCGGCATCCTGATCGGCTGGGTCCAGGCCGCCCGCCACGGCAACATCGCCGACCTCGTGGCTTCCTCCGCCGAGCCCTTCTTCAAGGAGGCCACCATCGCGTACGCGGACGGGGCGGACGTGCGCTTCGACTGGGGCCGCTCGCTGACCGTGGTGCTCGACATGGAGTTCGTCACCGAACCCGTGACGGTGTTCTTCAAGCTCATCCTCGACGGCGTCTACGTGGGTGTCGCCATCCAGCGAATCCTGGCGGACCAGGGCCCGGGCTTCTGCCTCGACGGATTTCGCTCGGCCCTCGACGACGCCCGGCTGAGCCACGCGTCCGCCTGAGAGCGCCGCCGCGGCACCGTGCCTCTCTTCCGTCGATCGGATCACGAACGCGTGTGTTCTTCCGGTCATTGACGGGGGCGAGGATGCCAGACATTGCTAAAAGCTAAGCGAATCAATCCCGTTCGCGCGATTGCGAAGCGCGAAGACAAAGCGTCGTCCCGTCTTGTCTTTGTCTTGCCTTGGCGCTCGAACACGGTAACGCTCACGTCCTGCGCAAGGTCAGTCGGAGCCTCTCGATGTACGTCCTGGTCGATGCGCGGCCATCGGTGAATTCAGGGTACAAGGCCAGCTTCGACCGCGAAGGCATCTCCTCCCTCGGTCTCGACCCGCAGGAATTCACGCACTGGTTCCAGTCCTCGTCCCGGGTCGACCGGGAGGCGATCCAGGGGTTCCTGTTGGGCGACTTCGAGGGCCGGGCCAAGTGCGCGACCCTGATCCGCCGGATGTCCCGCGCGCCCATCATCGCCCTGAGCGACGTGCGTTCCCTCGACCAGACCCTGCAGCTCTTCGAGGCCGGCATCGACGACGTGCTGCCCAAGCCCGTGCATATCCGCGAAATCCTGGCCCGCTCCGAGGCGATCTGGCGCCGGGTCAACGCGCAGGCCGGGTCCACCCGCGAGGCCGCGCCGGAGGCCGAGCGCCTGAAGGTGCATTTCGACGGGCGCGATCCCGAGATCGACGGGGAGGTGCTGCCCCTGCCCCGGCGCGAGCGGCACATCCTCGAATGCCTCGTGCGCAACCGGGGCAAGCGCATGACGAAGGCGCAGATCTACAACATCGTCTACGGCGTCTACAGCAACGGCGTCGAAGAGAGCGTGATCGAGGGCCACGTGAGCAAGCTGCGCAAGAAGCTCAGCCAGCGCCTCGGCCACGACCCGATCGAGGCCAAGCGCTTCATGGGCTATACCTTCGTCGGCTGACGCCCGCTCGCGGCACCGTCCTGCGGGCCGGATGCGCGGGGCCCGGCGCCCCGGGGGCGAAGGGGCCCCCGGCGCCTCACTGGCAGAAACTGCGCGCCCCCGGCGTCCAGGCGCCGAAGCCCGTGGCGACCATGTTGGTGATCACCCGGCAGACATAGAGCTTCTGTGCCGGGTTGTTGTTCGGGCCCGCGTGGTAGCGCGCCACGGCCAGGGTCCAGCTTCCCTCGCGGGCCTTGAGCTGCTTCAGGAAGAGGGTCGCGTATTCGACGTTCTGGCGCGGATCGATCATCGCCTCCAGGCTCGCGAACTTCTCGCGGTGGTAGTGGTGGTTGATCTGCATGCAGCCGAGATCGACGAGCTTGATCCCGCTCGCCCGCGCCTGGGTAAGCTGGCCCATCACGTCGGATGCGCTGGTCCCGAAATACGCCCGGCCCTGGATGTTCATGGCGTAGGGCTGCAGGGAGCCGCGCTTGCCGCTCTCGGTCAGCCCGACCGCGTAGAGCACGCCCAGCGGCACCCCGTGCCGGGCCGAGGCGCCGGCCATCTCACGCTCGCAGACGTTGGCCGATGCGGGCAGCGCCGCCGCCTTCACGGCGGCCGGGGATGCGGCGGGCGCCGGCGGCGCGCTGTTGGCGCGGGCCGGCTCGGCGAGGCTACAGGTAAACGCCGCTGCGGTCAGGGCTGCTCGGAACGCTCTCATGGTTTCGCTCGCTTGTCTCGGGAGCCGCCGCGCGGCCATCGGGCTGGCGCCGGTCGGGCTGGCCGGGCGTGGCGTGATCCGGGTTCGCGCCGGCCTCGGCCTGCGCCTGGAAGGCCTGTCCCTCGCCCGGCACGGGTCCGTTGGACGGTGAGCCACTGGTGATCGTCACGCGCTCGGGCTGGTAGCCGCCCTGGCGCAGGAGGTCGGCGAGGACCTCGCCCCCTTCCCGCAGGAGGGTCGCGGTCTCCTCGCGGGCGGCATGCAGGCTCATCTCGATCCGACCGTCGCGCAGGCGCATCCGTACGAGGACGACCCCGAGATCGGCGGGATGCAACTGGAGGGTGAGGAGACGCAGCGGCCCCTCGATCCCCGAGGCCCCCGGAACCGCACCGGGGGATGCGCTCGGCATCTGCCCCAGGATCGCGGCCGCGACTTGTTGTGCCGGCGGGGCGGAGGCGGCCTGCGCCGGCGCTCCGGCGAGACCCTGTCCCATCAAGGGTGCCGACGGCGCGCCCAGAGCGGGCTGCCCCCCCGGGCCCGTGGCTGAAGGACCGGGCGATGCCGGTTCGCCGAGCGGCGGCGTCTCGCCCCCCTGGGATCGCCGCACCTCGGCGCGTTGCGGGCCGGCCTCGGAATCGCGGAGCGAAGGCGGGGACACCGGCATGCCGGCCTCCGCGCGCGCGACGCCGTCAGGAACCGCCGATTCCGGCGACAAGTGCCGAGTTTCGGGCTGCGCGGGCGCAGGCTGCGGACCGGCCGGTCCCGGTGCCTGGCCCGGAACGGTGACGGCGCTGCGCGTGGGATCGACGGTCGGGCCCGCCGGCGCGGCGGAGGCCTCCCGCACCGGATTCACCGGCGGAGGGACGTCCCGAGCGGCATCGGACGGGAGCGCGGCAGGGGGAGGGCCGCCGAGGGTGGCCGCGACCGGCATCTCGACGGACGGCGTCGCGACACCCTCGGCCCGAGGCCCGATCGCGACCGCTTGGGCCGCACGCTCGGGCGGCATTCGCGCCGGCGGCTCCGCCACGATCGCGGCCGGATCGAAATCCGCGTTCACGGCCGGACCCGGCGTCGCAACGTCCCGTGAGGGCGCAGCGCTGGGGCCGGCGACCGCCACGGCCGGAACTTGGCGCATCGCAGGGTCGACGCGTTCACCCGGCGGCAGAGGCCGCGCGGGCGCGCGCGGGACCGACGGAACGACGGATGACGGCCCGTCGCCTGCCGGCGTGGTGGCCTCACGGACGACGGAAGGAGAAAGCGCGGGTTCGGGCCTGACCGGCAAGTCCTGGCTGGAGGCGGGTTCCTGGCCGGAAACGGATTCCTGGAGAGGGGCCAGGTCGTGGCTGGTCGGCGATCCGAGATCGATCGGGGCCGGTGCGCCTTCGGGGATCGGACGCGGAGAAACGCGCAGCGCCTGCGTGGCGACCGCCTGATCGGATGAGGCCACGCCGAGCCCCGGAGCGGGCGCATCCCCCACGGGAGGCTCGGCCGAAGCCGGCTGTGACGGAGCGGCGTCCGAGGCCGCGACGCCGGCCGTTGTGCCGGCGGGCAGCGCCGGGCCCGGTGCCGCGTTCGCGATCGGTGCAGGCCTGGGGAGCGCGGGCGAGGACGCTTCGGGGGCTGGCGCCGGACCGGCGGCGACCGGGGTGCCGCGCGGCCTCGGGGCGGGGTCCGCATCGGGCATCGGTGCCCTAGCGGAGACCCGTGCGGGTCGTACGGGCGCATCGGCCGGCGGAGTCGTGGCGGGACGGGGCGCCGCGACCATCGGCGCATCGGAGGCCGACTGGCGGATGACGGAACCGGGGTTCTCCTCGCCGAGGCCGGGAGGCGGCGCGGCTTCCGCCTCGGCCTGCGCCACCGCCACCGGGAGGACCGCAGCGCGCGGGTCGGCCGGCCCGTGGTCCGGCGACGCGACGGTCGACGCCACCGCGCGCGGCGACGAGGCCGGAGCGGGCGACGAGGCTGCCGGATCGCTCGCTCGTGCTGCTTCCGGGGGGCGTCCGACCGCGGCGGGCAGAAGCGACGCGACGGGCGACGACGCCTCGGTCGGGAGATCCGGGACGGAATCAGGAGAGACCGGCGCCGGGAGCGGTGCGCCCAGCCCGAACTCCGACACGATGGGAATCGGCGTCCCGCGCGCGGGCTGCGGCGGCGCGGTGGTCGGGGCCGTGGGACCGTGTACCGGCGCGGGCCCCGAAAGCGCCGCCGCCATGGGCGCGAGGCTGGGGAGCGCACCGGCATCCGGCGACGCGGGGGTCCCGATCGGCGTGCCGAGCGGCGCCGGCCGTCCCACGGAGGCGTTGCCGGGGGACCCGGCCAGGAGGCGCGGGAGCACCGGGGCGAAATGGGTCTCCCGGCGCAGGATGGTCGCACGGGTCCGCGCCTCGGGAGCCGGGGCGGGCGCGCCGGCCTGGTCCGGCGCATCGTCCGCGCCATGGACCTGCGGCGGCATTGTGGGTTCGGCCGGGTCTGTCGGTCCAGCGGCCTGCGGAAGGGCGGAAGTCGGCCCGGTCAGGGGCTGGAGCGGGTCCGGGTTCGGCACGGAGGCCGGCATGGCGCGGGCGACGAGCACGTCCAGCGCGTCGCGGGCGGGCATGGGCGCGGGCCCCGTCCCGAGGGGCAGCGCGGCGTTGAACGCGGCCAGGAGGTCGAGGGGTTTTGCGGGTTCGGCCGTCGCACCGGGCGCCGCGCCCTGGGGCTCGTCCTCCGCCGGAGGGCCGTCCGCTTCGGCGGGCTTGTCCTCCGGCGCGGCCGCCCCCTTCAGGGCGCCGAGCAGCGCGACGAAGGCGGGGCCGGTCGCGTCCGGCGCATCCGCGCCCGCGGTGCGGGTGCCCGCCGCATCCACCGGCGCGCGCGGGGTGGGATTGGTGATGCCGAGGGCGTTCAACGCTGGCTCCTGCGCATGATCTCGTCGATCCGCCCGATCGCGCCCTCGGCGCGGGCGATGGCGGGCGCCACGGGGAGCACCCGCGGGCCCGTGGGGGTCGCGTCGGCGGACGCCGAAGGCGGCGCGGCCGCCCGGATCTCGCGGGCGGTGGAGAGGGCCGCGTCGAGGAGATCGCGGTCGCCGGGCTCCAGCCGCGCGCGGTCGATCGCCCGCAGGGTCTCGAGGCATTCCTCGAAGCGCCCCTCCACCACGATGAGGGCCGCCGCCCGGTAGAGGCCGGCGCGCAGCGCGTCCTGGGAGCCGGGCTCCGCGAGGGTGACGCCGCGCTCGGCGGCGAACACCGCCGTGGCGGACTTGCCCTGGTCGACGGCGGCCCGCGCGACGAGGAGGTAGAGTTCGCGCCGGCCCTCGACCTCGACCTCGTCGAGCATGGCCTGCAACCGGGCGAAGCGCGCCTCGCCGCCGGTGAAGTCGAGGCGGGTCAGCGCTCCGGCGAAGCGCTGGCGGAAGTTGCCGGCATAGACCGAGTGGCGGAAGCGGCGCAGGTACTGGACCGCCAGGGCCTCGAACTTCGCGAGGTCGCCGGCCTGGGCGAGCACGAAGATCTCCCGGCGCAGGGCCCCCTCCTCCACCAGGGTGCCGGGCGCCAGCAGGCGGGCGAGGTCGAGGAGGCGGATCGACTGCGTCGGGTCATCGCGCACGACCAGGGCCGATTGCGCCATGGCCAGCTGCGCCCCGAGGCTCACCGGCACCGAGAGCGGATCGATCTTCACGAGCAGGGCGCGGGCTTCCTTCTCGCGCCCCTCGAGGTAGGCGAGCGCGCCGAGGACCAGAGCGGTGTCGGACTCCGGGACCTTGCCCGAGGCGACGAGGTGGCGCAGCAGCGCGGGGCCGCCGCCGCTGAGGGCGAAGGTGACGGCCGCGCGCAGGTTCACGCTCTCCGCCCATGCCTCGGGCTCCAGGGCGAGCATGCGCGCTTCGGCATGCGCCAGCAGGGCGCGCTGGCCATGATGCGCCTGGGCGGAACCGAGGGCGACCTGGTCCTGCAGCAATTGCAGGGTGCGCACGAGTTCGACCGGGACGGTGTAGGGCTTGACCGGCAGGGGCTCGATGGGGGCGGCGGGCGCCTCGCCATGGCCGCCGCCATGCGAATCCGCGGCCTGCACGGGCCCGGCGAGGAGCACCGCCGCCCATAGCCCCGCGACGAGGACGCGCGCCGTCACTCGGGCCGTCCCCGCAGCAGGATCTCGATGCGGCGGTTCTCGGCGGCCTTCGGATCGGCCGGATTGCGCGGCTGGCGGTCGGCGTAGCCCTCGATGCGCTCCAGGCGGGCATCCGCGACGCCACCGCGCACGAGCATGTAGGAGGCCATCTGGGCGCGGGCCGAGGACAGGCGCCAGTTGTCGTAGGTCTCGGAGCGGAAGGGCCGCGCGTCGGTGTGGCCGCGCACGATGATGCGGCCGGGCCGGTCCTTGAGGATGCGGGCGACCTGTTCCAGGGCACGCACCACCTTGGCCTGGGGCTCGGCCGAGCCCACGCCGAACATGCTGAAGTTCACCTCGTCGGTCAGGCTGATGAGGATGCCCTCGCCGGTGCGCCGAACCTCGGCACGCGGCGCAGGCGTGCCCTGCGCCGGCAGCACCCGGGCGATCTCGGCCTTGATCTCGGCCATCGCGGCGGTCTCGGCCGCGTCGGCGGCCTGCTTCGCCTCAAGCGCCGCCCGCTCCTGGGCGGCCTTCGCTTCGGCGACCGTGGCTTCCGCGGGCCGGAGTTCGGCCCCCTTGGGCGTGGCGGGGCTGGCCGGCGAGGCGGGCTTCGGCGTCAGCTTCGGGGCCAGGAGTTTCGGGTCGATCTCGTCGGCCAGCGCCGAGGCCACCTTGATCGTCGCCGGCTTCGCGGGCGAGGCCGCGCGGACGTCGGGGCGGACCTCCTGCGGCAGGGGCGTGACCGTGCCGGTGGCGCCGGCCTGCTCGGTGCGCGTCTTGGCCAGTGGCGCGACCTGCCAGTAGAGCGGATCGAAGGGATCACGCGCGGCCTCGCCGCCCTTGATGCCGGGCTCGCCCGATTCCGTCACCACCGCGTCGGCGGAGGCGACCTCCGGACCCGGCTCCGCCTCGGCCGCGAGCTTGGCCAGCACCGCGTAGGGGTCCTGGAACAGCGCGGCCTCGCGGGCGCGGCTGCCGGGCGGCCCGGAGGCCCCCTTGCCCTCGGACTTGCCGTCTCCCTTTCCGTCTCCCTTGCCCTCGCCGGCGGCCTCGCCCTTGCCGGCCTCGGGCTTGCCCTCCTCGGGCGTCGGCTCGCCGGGTTTGTTCTGCGGGTCGCGCAGGCCCTTGCGGTCGAAGGTGACGTCGGCGAGCTTCACCGGATTGAAGTATTCGGCGATGGCCGTCTTCGTCTCCTTGGTGGTGGAGCCGATCAGCCACAGCACCAGGAACAGCGCCATCATCGCCGTCATGAAGTCGGCGAGCGCGATCTTCCAGGCGCCGCCGTGGTGACCGTCCTCGTGGTCGCCGTGGCGCTTGATGATGATGATCTCGTGGTGGGACTCGTCCGCCATGGCTCAGGCTCCCCGGACCGCGTCCGTCATCAGGCGGCCCCAGGCGCCGAGCTGGGTCTCGATCACGGTCTGATCGGCCTGGGCCGTCACGTCGGCGGTGTCGGCGACCACGAGGTCCAGCGAGGCCTCGAAGGGCCCGAGCTTGCCCGCCACCGCCGCGAGGAGGTCGGCCGGCCCGCTCACCCGCACGGGGGCGCGGGCGTCGCCGAGGATGCGGGCGAGGCTCCGGGCGAGTTCGTCGACGGCCTGCCGCCGCAGGGCCTCGGTCAGGACCGGCACGAGGAGGTGCCCGACCCGGTCGGTCAGCCCGGCCCCGAGGGTTTGGAGCGCGTCGGCGAAGCCCGACGCGAGGCGGTCACCCTCGTCCACGCACCAGGCCTGGCGCATCTCGGCGAGGCGCGCATCGTAATCGGCCTGCATGCAGGCGAGCACCGAGGCGGTCTCGGCCGCGGCTTCGGCCCGGCCGAGTTCGCGCCCGCGCTCCAGGCCCCGGGCCTCGGCGGAACGGAGCTGGGCCTCGCGCTCCTCGGGGGTCTCGGCCGGAGTGGCGGGCTTGCGCACGAGGGCAGCGAGCCCGTCCGCCGCGCGCGGCGCCGGCGGGGC
>NZ_JAIEOF010000379.1 GCF_019750675.1 Methylobacterium sp. | reverse complement strand
CCAACCCGGCCACACCCAGCAGCCCGCCGCCCACCACCAGCGCGAAGATCCCCGTGATCACCTCGGCCGAGGCCAGCACGATGCCGATCTGGAAGGCGGCTGAGGCGAATTCGTAGTGGTGGTAGCGGTGGAGGGCGAGGTCGCGCACCTCCTGGGAGTGGCGGGCCTTCTCGGCCAGTTCCTTGCGGCCCTCGCCGGTGGCGGGCTCGCTGTCCCAGCGGGCCAGGGTCTTGGCCCATTCGGCGCGCTTAGCCTTGACCGCCTCGGAATTGGTGACCTCCGGCGGCAGCAGCGCCAGGGTCTCGTCGGCGGTCTTGAGGACGGTCCCCCGGATGGTGCGGGCCTGGAAATAGGCCCACTGGTTAGAGGCCTCGACATTGGCGCCCAGCGCATCCGTCTGCGCGCCCTTGGCCAGGGTCTCGGCCAGCGCCAGGAACAGCGCCAGCACCGAGATCAGCAGCGCCACGCGCTTGTTGGAACTACCCCCCGCCCCGTGACCACCCGACATGCTGCTCGCCCTCGTTTCGACGGCGGCAGTCACACCCGATCATGCGCGTGAGCGCAAGGGGTTCCCGTCAGTTCGGGAAAACGTGGCCGCCGATGATCCGCAGGCCCACGGGGCTGCCGGCGGCGAAGCGGTTGGTGTCGGCGGCCTCCACCACCACGGTCTTGCCCTCGGGCCGGTCGACCTCGATGCGCTGGCGCCCCTGCGTCCGGTAGGACGAGCGCACGACGCCCTGGAGGTGCGCCTCGCCGCCCTCGGCGAACTGGAGCTGCCAGGGCCGGGCGTAAAGCTTGATCGGACCGACGAGTCCTTCGGGGGCCCGCACCGGCGTGAGGCGACCGTCGACGCGGACCGCGCCGGCCTGCGCGATCGCCTCGACCTCGATGGTGTCGCCGAGGAACTTCAGCACGGTGGCGGAGACCGGCGCCTCCTGGACCTCGTCCGGCGTGCCGACCTGCTCCAGGCGGCCCTTGTCGAGCACCGCGACCCGGTCGGAGAGTTCGAGCGCCTCGTCCTGGTCGTGGGTGACGAAGATCGTGGTCTGGCCGGTGCGGTCGTGGATCTCGCGCAGCCAGCGGCGCAGGTCCTTCCGGACTTGCGCGTCGAGGGCGCCGAAGGGCTCGTCGAGGAGAAGCACCCGCGGTTCGACCGCCAGCGCCCGCGCCAGCGCGATGCGCTGGCGCTGGCCGCCCGAGAGTTGGCTCGGGTAGCGGTCGGCGAAGCCCGAGAGCTTGATGAGGTCGAGGAGGTCGCCGACCCGGCGCTTGATCTCGGCCTTGGCCGGGCGCTCGGAGCGCTTCCGGGCGTTGAGCCCGTAGGCGATGTTCTCGGCGACGCTCATGTGCTTGAACAGGGCGTAGTGCTGGAACACGAAGCCCACCGCGCGCTGCTGCACGGGCAGCCGGGTCGCGTCCTCGGCCCCGAACACGATGCGGCCCGCATCGGGGAAGTCGAGGCCGGCGATGATGCGCAGCAGGGTGGTCTTGCCCGAGCCCGAGGGGCCGAGCAGCGCCAGCAGCTCGCCCGCCCGCACGTCGAGGGAGAAATCGTGCAGCACGGCCGCCGTGTCGAAGGTCTTCGACAGGTTCTCGACGCGGATGGCGGTCGAGCCGCCCCGCTCAATGTCCTCGGGCACCCGCGGCGATCTCGTCGGCGTAGCGCCATTCGAGGACGGATTTGAGGAGGAGGGTGACGAGGGCGAGGCCGGCCAGGAGGGAGGCGACGGCGAAAGCGGCAACGAAGTTGTACTCATTGTAGAGGATCTCCACGTGGAGCGGCAGCGTGTTGGTGAGGCCCCGGATGTGGCCGGAGACCACCGAGACCGCACCGAACTCGCCCATCGCGCGGGCATTGCAGAGGAGCACGCTGTACAGGAGGCCCCAGCGGATGTTGGGCAGCGTCACCGTGCGGAACGCGTGCCAGCCGGACGCCCCGAGGGTCAGCGCCGCCTCCTCCTCCGCCGTGCC
This sequence comes from Methylobacterium sp., assembly GCF_019750675.1. GTDB lineage: Bacteria > Pseudomonadota > Alphaproteobacteria > Rhizobiales > Beijerinckiaceae > Methylobacterium. Next base: position 25,540 of record NZ_JAIEOF010000379.1, on the reverse strand, counting down.
CTGCTCCTGCATCAGCGGGATGAGCTGGCGGGCGACGAACGGGAAGGTGACGAAGATGGTCGCCAGCACGATGCCCGGCACCGCGAAAATGACCTGGACGTCGTGCTCGAGCAGCCAGGGACCGACGAGCCCCTGCGCCCCGAAGACCAGCACGTAGATCAGGCCCGAGACCACCGGCGAGACCGAGAACGGCAGGTCGATCAGGGTAACGAGCAGGTTCTTGCCAAAGAACTCGAACTTGGCGATGGCCCAGGAGGCCATGATGCCGAAGACGAGGTTGAACGGCACCGCGATGGCGGCGGTGAGCAGGGTCAGCCGGATCGCCGCATGGGCGTCGGCCTCCGTGAAGGCGGCCAGATAGGCGGCAAAGCCCTTGGCGAAGGCCTGCGCGAACACGGTGAGCAGCGGCAGCACCAGGAACAGGGCGAGGAACAGGATCGCGATCCCGATCAGCAGCCAGCGGATCCAGCGGCCTTCCGTGACGACGCTGGCGGGGCGGGCCCCAGCGAGGGCGACGGGTGCGAAGGTCTCAGACATAGCCGAATCTCCGCCGGCTCCAGGCCTGGATCAGGTTGATGGCGAGCAGGGTGAGGAACGAGATGCCGAGCATGATCGTGGCGATGGCGCAGGCGCCGCCGTAATCGTACTCGGACAGCTTGATGACGATGAGGAGCGGCGCGATCTCGGAGACGTAGGGCAGGTTGCCGGCGATGAAGATGATCGAGCCGTACTCGCCGACGCCGCGGGCGAAGGCGAGCGCGAACCCTGTGAGCACCGCCGGGATCAGCGGCGGCAGCACCACCCGCACCAGGGTGTGGACGCGCCCCGCCCCGAGGGTGGCGGAGGCCTCCTCGATCTCCTTGTCGATCTCGGCGATGAGCGGCTGAACGGTGCGCACCGCGAAGGGCAGGCCGATGAACACCATGGCGATGTAGATGCCCACCGGCGTGTAGGCGGCCTCGATGCCGATCCGCGCCAGCTGCGCGCCGACGAGGCCGTTGGGGGCGTAGAGGGCGGCCAGCGCGATGCCCGCGACGGCGGTCGGCAGGGCGAAGGGCAGGTCCACCACCGCGTCGACGATTCGGCGGCCGGGGAAGCGGTAGCGCGTCAGCACCCAGGCGATGAGGAAGCCGAACACCGAGGCGGTGAGGGCGGCGAGCAGGGACACGCCGAAGCTGACGCGGAGCGCGCTGGCCACGCGCGGATCGGTGGCGACCTCCCAGATTCCCGACAGGCCGAGCCCGGAGGCCCGCGTCACCAGGGCGGCGAGGGGCAACAGCACGATCAGGCCGAGGCAGGTCAGGGTGTAGCCGAAGGCGAGCCCGAAACCGGGGATCACGCTCGGGCGGAGGAAGCGCCGTTTGGCACGCGTTGGCGCATCGGTGCGGATGGGCGGGGCCATGCTGGTGTCCTGCTCAGGTCTCGGCCCCCTCCCGGTCCGGGGAGGGGGAACGCGGGCGGGCGCGTCAGCGCCCCGCCTTGCTCAGCTTGTCGAACAGGCCCCCGTTGTCGAAGTTCTTCTTCTGGATCTCGTCCCAGTCGCCCTGCAGGTCCTCGATCTTGAACAGCTTGAGTTCGGGCAGCTGCGCCAGATCCTCGGGCTTGGCCGCCGCGCGGTTCAGCGGGCGGTAATGGTGCTTGGCGAAGATGGCCTGTGCCCGGTCGGAATAGAGGAACTGGAGATAAGCCTCGGCTTGGCGGCGGGTTCCCTTCTTGTCGACGTTGGCGTCGACCAGGGCGACCGGCGGCTCGGCGTAGATCGAGGTCGGCGGCACGACCACATCGAACTTGTCGCGGCCGAATTCCTCGAAGACGAGGTAGGCCTCGTTCTCCCAAGTGGGTAGCACGTCGCCGAGGCCACGCTGCGCGAAGGTGACGGTGGAGCCGCGCGCGCCGGTGTCGAGGACGGGGACGTTCTTGTAGACCTCGCCCACGAAGGCGTTGGCCTTGTCGGCGTCCTTTCCGTCGCGCTCGTAGGCGTAGCCCCAGGCGGCGAGGAAGTTCCAGCGGCCGCCGGCGGAAGTCTTCGGGTTGGGGGTGATGACCTTGATGTCGGGCTTCACCAAGTCGCCCCAGTCCTTCACGCCCTTCGGGTTGCCCTTGCGCACGAGGAACACCACCGTCGAGGTGTAGGGCAGCCCCTGGTTCGGCAGCTTGGTGCGCCAGTCCGCCGGGATCTTCTTCGAGATGCGGCTGATCGCGTCGATGTCGGACGGGATGCCGAGGGTCACCACGTCGGCCGGGATGCCGTCGATCACGGTGCGGGCCTGCGAGCCCGAGCCGCCATGGGCCGCACGCACGGTGACGGTCTCGCCGGTCTTGGCCTTCCACTCCTCGGAGAAGGCCGCATTGATCTCGCGGTAGAGCTCACGAGTCGGATCGTAGGAGACGTTGAGAAGCTCGGTCTGGGCGCAGGCGAGGGTGGGGGCCAGCAGGGCCGCGGCGAGGCTCGCGCCGAGAAGGACCGCGTGGCGGCGGGTGCGCCCGGTGGGCCGGAAAGAGGTCTCGCTCACGGGTGGCTCCGAATCTGGCTTGCGCAGCCGGAGCGTAAGCGTGCGCCTCACGGCCCCGGTGACGCGGGTTTCGTTCGTTTTAAAGAACATTGTCAAGCGTCGCGACGGGACAGGATAAGGCGGTCCGAGCGGCTTCGTTCCTCTCTCCACGGTTGATCAGGAACGATTTTCCTGGGACGGAGAACGGCATCCTCCGCAGGCGGCTCGAAGAAGAAGAACCTGTTCGCCTGAGCGGGGTTCTATAGAAAGGACATTTTTGCGTTTTTCGTGCGTTCCGTGGGCTGCAGGGCGAGCATGCCGACACGCTGTCGCGCCATCCGCGACTCGAAGGCCTGCGGGTCGGCCGAGCACATCCCTTGGCGCGAGCGGCGGATGTGCGAATCCACTCCAACCGGGACGCCGTGCCGCCATGGCGGACCCACGCACACCGAATCAGCGCAAGCCGAGCCGCGACGCGCCCGCCGATCGCGGTGGATGCGCGGGTGAAGCGGAGGGTTGGAAGATCTGAGCGCGCCGGAGTCAGGTTTCGGCGCGATCGGTCCGCCGGCTCAGTCCGCCGCGACGGCGATGAGCGAGAACAGCGACGCCAGCAGGATGTTGCCGACGACGACGAGGGCGAGCACGATCATGGGACTTCTTTGCAAAGAGCGCGGTGGGAGATGCGCTCATACGATGTCCGTCTCCTAGCGGCCCTCGCCTGAATCGTCAGTGAATTCCTGCGGTACCCATGCGGAAGCGCGCCCAACGCGGTAAACGGATCACACTGCGGCACGGCCCCGGCGGGGTTGGCTGCGCGATCCGATCGAACTCTCAGCGCTGCGGCTTGCCGAGGCGGGCGAGCAGCGCCTCGATCCGGGCGCCCGGCGGCTCCGACAGGATCTCGGCGTAGAACGTTCGCAGGCTAAGTCCGAGGTGGCGGCGGATACCGGCGTTCAGCGGCGGAGGGCCGGAGCGCGTGGCCTCCGCCGTGGGTGAGCAGTCGCTTCGGGTCTTTGGCATGGAAGGGACCCCGGCCGTGCCGGTCGGCATCCCGCATGGGTGGAATGCGGCCGGCTGAGTCCCCAGCCTGACAGACGCAAGTTAAGGATAATTTGATGCATCCGGCGACCGCGATCGCACGGTTGCGTTGCCGTCTTATCAAAGGTTGTCAACCGGGTTTGGGCCAAGCGGGGCCGTAAAAAAAACCTCGGGCCGGGGCGCGTTCCGGAAACGGCGCCGCACCAAACACTTGGGGTGCGGGGATGTCATTTGGACGGCGTCCGGATGGCTAACGAAGGGTTTCCGGTTGTGGACGAATCCCTCAAAATTCGCTTACAACACCTAAGCTCACGGCGCCGCAGAGCGGTTGTTTTTCGATATCCCGCAACCAATCACGGGAAACAAATCCGACATGCAGAATATTACCATTACAGATCGAGAACGCGATGCTGTCCTGGCTGCGCTTCGGTACTATCAATTCTATAGGCTGCAGGGACATCCCTTTAATCCGCATCAGGATCACTTGATCGATGCGATCGCCAGCGAGTCCGGCGAGGCCCTTGATCTTGCCGAGATCGACGATCTCTGCGCCGGTCTGAACGGTAACGACCACGCCCTCGCCGCTGTCGTCAGCGCCTGATCGTGTGCTTTTGAAAGCGGGGCGGACAGGTTCGACCGCCCCGTGTGTCCAGTCCCAGCCCCGATGACGGGGCCGGCACTTCCACGCTGAGACCCACCGGTGCCGAGCACCGGATCCGGCGCCCTCAGGGCGCGCTGTCCACCTGCTTCTGCGCCCGATCGACCGCCGCGCCACAGGCCTCCGCATCGCCCTTCTTGTCGGCGGTGCGGGCCTCGTCGAGGGCCACCTTCGCCTGCATCGCCCTGTCTCCGCCCTGTCCGGCCTCCGCCGACTTCTCCGGGGGCGCGGTCTCGGCCGAGGCGCCGCCGCCGCTCCCCGTGACACCCTGGCCGCCCCGGGCGCTGGCCGTGGCCTTGCCGCTGGTGTTGGCGGAGATCGCTTCCTTCGCCAGATCCTTGACCGGTCCCTCGAGCTTGGCGATCCGGTCGCCGCAGGGGGAGGCGAGGGCGGGCGCCAGACCCACGGCGAGGAAACCGGCGACGAGACACCCGGCAGCGGGCCACACGAAACGCGTCATGGAGTGTTGTCCTTGATTCGGAAGGGGACCGGCCTCACCGGGCCGCCTTCTCCGCGGGATCAACCTCCCGAAGCGCGGCGGGGCTCCCGGTCTGTTTTAAGAAAACTGTTCGCGGCCCAGGCCCGAATCGGCACGGGCGTGCCGACCGGAACGGAATCGGGGCGCAGGACGGCACGAAACCGTCCTGCGCCCCGGATTCTCACGGCCTTCGCGGAAAGCCCCCCCGAGGAAGGGCCTTCCGCGCGAGGGTCTCCGCTCAGGCGCTCAGCTGGTCGCGAATCGGCAATTGCCGGATGCGACGGCCGGTGGCCGCGAAGATCGCGTTGGCGATCGCCGGAGCCACGGGGGGAACGCCGGGCTCGCCGACGCCGCCCAGCGGCGCGTTGAAGTCCGGGTTCGGCAGCAGGTGGACGTGGATCTCCTTCGGCGCCGCGTCGATGCGGGTGATCTCGTAGCCGTCGAAGTTGTTCTGCTGCGCGCGCCCGTCCTTGAAGGTGATCTCGGCCGAGAGGGCGAGGCCCATGCCCATGACGACCGCGCCCTCCATCTGCGAACGGATCCGCTCCGGGTTGACCTGCGGCCCGCAATCGACGGCGATGTCGACGCGCTTGACCTGCACCTCGCCCTTGGGGCCGACCGCCACCTCCGCCGCCACCGCCGTGTGGGTGACGAAGCTGTAATGGCCGGCGATGCCGAGGCCGGTGCCCTTCGGCATCTTGCGGCCCCAGCCGATGCCCTTGGCCGCCGCCTCGATGACCTTGCGCAGGCGCGCCGTCTCGATCGGGTAGCGGGCCGGGTCCTCGCCGTAGTTCCAGACGTCGCCGATGGTGGTCGGGTCGATGACCCGGTCGGGCCCGATCAGCGCCAGCAGGTACTCCTTCGGGTCACGTCCCGCCGCGTGCGCGAGTTCCGCGACGAAGGACTGGATCGCGAAGGCGTGCGGGATGTTCGAGACCGAACGGAACCAGCCGATGCGTACGTGGGCGTCCGCCGCCGGGTTCTCGAGGCGGATGTTGGGCACGGCGAACGGCGTGTTGGTCAGGCCCATGCCGAGCTCGAAGGGCAGCTCGTGCTTCGGGTCCGGGGCGAAGATCGAGCCGATGGTGGGCGCGGCCGAGCGGTGCAGCCAGGCGACCGGCATGCCCTTGTCGTCGAGTCCGGCCTCCAGGCGCTCCACCGAGATGGTGTGGTAGTAGCCGTGGTGGAGGTCGTCCTCGCGGGTCCAGATCAGCTTCACCGGCGCGCCGTCCACGGCCTGGCTGCAGAGGGCTGCCTCCAGCACGTAGTCGGGCTTCGACTTGCGGCCGAAGCCGCCGCCGAGCAGCGTCACGTTCACCCGCACCTTGTCGGCGGGCAGGTTCAGCTTCTTGGCCAGCCGATCGTGCGTCGCCTGGGGGGCCTGGGTGCAGGCCCAGACCTCACAGAACCCGTCCTTGATCCGCACGGTGGCGGCCGGCGGCTCCATCGGAGCCTGGACGAGGTGGGGCACGAAGTACTCGGCCTCCAGCTTGGTCTTGGCCTTGGCCATGGCGCCGGCCACATCGCCCTGGTCGCGCACGACCTTGCCGGGCGCGCGCGCCGCCTTTTCCAGTTCGCCCCGGAAGGCGACGGAGTCGTAACCGGCGTTCGGACCGTCGTCCCAGGTGATCTTGAGGGCGTCGCGGGCCTTCATCGCCGCCCAGGTGTTCTTCGCGATGATCGCGACACCGCCGATGGGCTGGAACTCGGAGGGGATCTCGGGTGCGTCGATGGTGAAGATCTTGACGACGCCCGCGACCTTCTTCGCCTCGGAATCGTCGACGCTCTTCACCTTGCCGCCGAAGACGGGCGGGCGGGCGACGAGGGCGTAGAGCATCCCCTCGAGGCGGGTGTCGATGCCGTACATCGCCCGGCCGGTGGTGAAGTCGTGGTTGTCGATGAGGCCGATCTTGCCCTTGCCGATGTAGCGGAAGGCCTCCGGCTTCTTGAGCACGACGCTCTCGCGGGCCGGCACCGGCAATTCGGCGGCGGCCGCCGCGACCTCGCCGTAGCCCAGGGTGCGCTTCGACTTGGCGTGGGTGAGGACCGAGTTCTCGGCCTTCACCTCACCCGCCGGTACGCCCCACTGCTTGGCGGCGGCCTGGACCAGCATGGCCCGGGCCGCGGCGCCCGCGTGGCGCAAGTGCGGGAAGAAGTGGCGCAAGCTGCGCGAGCCGTCGGTGTCCTGGTTGCCGAAACGGGCCTCGTCGCCCCAGGCCTGGGCGACCTTCACCTTCGCCCAGTCGGCCTCGAGTTCGTCGGCCACCACGAAGGCGATGGAGGTGCGCACACCCTGGCCCATCTCGGCGCGGTGGCAGGTCACCGTCACGGTGCCGTCGGGCTGAATCGCGACGAAGACCTTCGGGTCGTCCTGCCAGCCATGCGGCATGGCATCGGCCCCGTACTTCTTCGGCTCGTCCTTCTTGTCGTCGGCGCGTGCCGGGTCCCGCCAGGACAAGGCCAGCACGAGGGCGCCCATGCCGCCGAGCATGGCGCGGCGGCTGACGTTGGCGAGCGCGCTCGGGCCGGCCTCGGCGGTGGAGTTGGCGAGATCCGCCATGGTCTGAGCTTCGTGGATCACAGGCGCTCTCCCTTGTTCGCGGCGGGCGCGGTTCCCTTGGGGGGATTGCCGGCAGCCTGGTGGATCGCGGCGCGAATGCGCGGGTAGGTGCCGCAACGGCACAGGTTCCCGCTCATCGCCTCGTCGATCTGCGCGTCGGTGGGCTTCGGGGTGTCGGTGAGGAGTGAGGCCGCCTGCATCATCTGCCCGCACTGGCAGTAGCCGCACTGCGCCACGTTGAGATCGCGCCAGGCCACCTGGACCGGGTGGTTGCCGTCCGGCGACAGGCCCTCGATGGTGACGACGGCCTGCCCCTCGGCGGCCGAGACGGGGGTGACGCAGCCGCGCACGGCGGTGCCGCCCACGTGAATGGTACAGGCGCCGCAAAGCGCCTGCCCGCAGCCGAACTTGGTTCCGGTCAGCCCGACCTCGTCGCGCAGATACCACAGCAGCGGCATGTCGGGGTCGCCGTCGAAGCTGCGTTCAGCTCCGTTCACGGTCAGTTTGATCATCGGTGTATCCTGTCATGGATCAGGCCACGGGCCGGTCGGGATCGGGCTCGCGCCAATCCATCAACCGGCGGGAGGCCGTCGGGGTCACATGTCGGGCGTCGGGGGCATCGAGCCACCCCCCGGAAGGGTCCTGAGACACGGCGGCGGATCCGGCTCTTCGAAAGAGCCGTCGCAGCGCACGAAGCCCCCACGCCCCGTACCTCGGAATGAATACAGTTAAACGTCCGGCCCGCTGCGATGCAACCGAAGGCCCCCTCCGTCCTTCGTCGCAGCCTCGACGATCCGGCCTGCATGTGCCGTTGCGCACGGGGCGGGCGAACGAAGTGATCGTTCGCCCGCCCCGTGCGTTGTCTTCGCCCAGTTGCGATTAATCCGCTCGGCGTCGGCGGCTCAGGTCTCGACGAGTCCGGTGCTAGCGCCGCTCGCCCCGGAATCGCCGGCCCCGTGCGGCAGGGCGAGGTATTCCGACGAGCGCATCTCGATCAGCCGCGAGACCGTGCGGTCGAACTCGAAGGCCTCGCGGCCCTCGGTGGCGGTGTAGAGGTCCTGCGGCTCGGCCGCGGCCGAGGCGACGAGCTTCACGTGCGCGTCGTAGAGGGTATCGACCAGGGTGATGAAGCGCTTGGCCTCGTTGCGGTTCTCCGGTCCCATCACGGGGATGTCCGAGACGATCACCGTGTGGAAGGCGCGGGCCACCGCCATGTAGTCCGAGGCGCCGAGGGGCTGGGCGCAGAGGTCGGCGAAGCCGAAGCGGGCGACGCCGCCCGTCTCCTCGGGCACGACGACCTCGTGCCCCTTCACCCGGAGCGTCGCGGGCCGGCCCTTCGCCTTGCCGGTCAGACCCTTGAAGGCGGTGGCCAGCGCCGCCGCCGCCGCCGCATCCGCGGGCACGTGGTAGACGGAGGCGCCCCCGAGCTTCTCCAACCGGAAATCCGTGCGCGAATCGAGGCGCAGCACCTCCACGCGCTCCTGCAGCTCGGCGATGAAGGGCAGGAACAGGGCGCGGTTCAGGCCGCCTTCGTAGAGCCGCTCGGGCTCGACGTTGGAGGTCGCCACCACGGTGACGCCCCGCCGGAACAGGGCGCCGAACAGGCGGCCGAGAATCATCGCGTCGGCGATGTCGGTCACGGTGAACTCGTCGAAGCAGAGCAGCGTCGCCTCGTCGGCGAGCGCATCGGCCACCACCGGAATCGGGTCGTCGCCCTTGCCAGGGGAGGATTTGGCGGTGCCGGCCTTCAGCGCCTGGCGGTGGGCGTGGATGCGCTCGTGGGCGTCGGCGAGGAAGCCGTGGAAATGCACCCGGCGCTTCGGCTCGGGGGCGGCCTCGTGGAACAGGTCCATCAGCATGGTCTTGCCGCGCCCCACCGACCCCCAGATGTAGAGCCCCTGGGGCGGCGTCGCGGCATCGTCCCGCCGGCCGAACAGCCAGCCGAGCGCGCTGCCCTTGCGGGCGCGCTTGCGCCGGCCGAGCTCCTGCACCAGGCGGTCAAGGGCGCGCACGAGATGGATCTGCGCCGGGTCGCGCTCGATGGTCGCGGCGCGGACCAGGGCCTCGTAGCGGTCGGCGACCGGGCCCGGGGACACGGGCCCGGCCTTGGCCTGGCTCGACGGCTCGGGGCCCGAGGAGGAGGGGGCGTTCACGGTGTGGGCGACCTGTTCGCGAAGGAATCGGCGGGCTGGGATCGGGCGGCCGGCGGGTAAGCCGGTCTGACGCGGCCACCCCGCCGGATCAAGCCCCGGACCCCGTTCCGGGGCCGGGCGCACGGCACCCGGTCATTTTGCTGCATTGCACAAAGTTGGCAGCGATGCCACATCCGACATGCCTTGAGGGAGGCTACGCCCGGAACCGGCGCGCCCCGCGCGCCCTGAAACCGGAGACCGGCACCCGATGCCCGATACCCACCCGACCCTGCATTCCATCGTCCGCCGCCTGTGGCCCAACGACGGCCCGGCCGTGGAATCCTACTTTCTGCGGCTCGATCCCGAGACCCGCGCCAACCGCTTCATGGGCGCCCTGAGCGACGCGGCCGCCGTCACCTATGCGCGCAACGCGATCAATGCCGAGGGCCTGATGTTCGGCAGCTTCGTCGACGGCACCCTGCGTGGCCTCGGCGAACTGCGTCCCGCCTCCGCGCCGCCGCCCGGCTTCGTTCTCGGCACGGAGGCGGAAGCCGCCTTCGCGGTGGAGAAAGCGTTTCGCCGCAACGGCCTCGGCCAAGCGCTCTTCCGGCGGATCGCCGCCGCCGCCCGCAACCGGGGGGTTCGCGACCTGCACGTGCGCTGCCTTGCCTGGAACCGGCCGATGCGGGGGCTCGCCTCCAAGGTCGGCGCGAGCCTGCGCATCACCGGCGGCGAGGCGGACGGCGCCCTCCATCTCGCGCGTCCGACCCCGGCCTCCCTGTGGCAGGAGGGCGTCACCGAGGCGGTGGATTTCACCCTCGCCCTCACGGCGGCGTGAGTCCCGGCTTTGCCGGGTCCGGTCCGCGGGCTATCGTCACCCGCAACGTGCCGCCTTGACGGGGTTCTCCCGTCCGGGGCTGGCCGGGGGATCGCATCATGACGGACGTTTCGCGGCGGAGCCTGTCCGCCCTTATCGCCTGCGCCGCGCTCCTGCCGGGCGCGTCCCAGTCCCAGACGCGCCCCGACACCCGGGCGATGACCTGCGCCGAAGCCAACGCCCTGGTGGCCCGGGCCGGCGCCATCGTGCTGAGTACCGGGCCGGTGACCTACGCGCGCTTCGTGCGCGACGGCGGGTTCTGCCCGCTGCCGGAAACCACCCAGCCCTCCTGGGAGATCACCCGGGACGATCCGAAGTGTTTCGTCGGCTATGTCTGTCGCGACAAGTTCAACGAGGGGCAGGGCCGCGATTGAGGCCCGGGGCGTTCCCGCGCCCGTCGCCGACCCGCCCGGGGGCTTACGGCCAAGCTGCCATGTTGCCGCCCCGCCGCCTGTCGATGCTCGCCGCCGAGACCCGTTCCGCCAGAGGACGGGCTCGGCGACGAGGGGCTCAGGATATGGACCAGAGCGAGATCACCCACACCACCCGTCCGTCGAGCCAGCCGGCCGAGGCACGCCTCGAACGCTGCGTGGCCGATGCCCTGCGCATCATCGCGGCGGCCTGCGACGAGCGGAATGCGCCGCCGGTCAAGGCCGCCCGGCGACATCTCGCCGAGATCTACGGCGCGACCCGCCTCAGCCGGCAGCGCGAGCGCCGGTCCGCTTCCGCCTGAGGTTCCGTCACCGGGCCGGTCGCTCGGCGAGCCAGATGGTGTGGCGCGCCCCGCGCGAGCGCCCGGCGCGCACGCCGACGGCCTCGGCCTGGAAGCCGCTCCGTGCCAGCCGCTGGGTGAAGGCCGGGTCGGGATGGGCCGACCACACCGCCAGCACGCCTCCGGGACGCAGGGCCGCCCGCGCGGCGGCGAGGCCGGCGGCATCGTAGAGCCGGTCGTTGGCACGCCGCGTCAGGCCGTCGGGGCCGTTGTCGACGTCGAGCAGGATCGCGTCGTAGGTGCCGCGCCCGGCGCGGATCACCTCGGCGACATCGGCCACGCGCGCCTCGACGCGGGGATCGGCGAGCGCCGCGTCCGATACCGTCGCCAGCGGGCCGCGCCCCCAATCCAGCACCGCCGGCACGAGTTCGGCCAGTACGATCCGGGCCTCCGCGGGCTGCGCATCGAGGGCGGCCCGCAGGGTGAAGCCCATGCCGTAGCCGCCGATCAGCCAGCACGGGTTCCGGCGGCTCCCGAGCCGGCCGGCGGTCAGGGTCGCCAGCGCCTCCTCCGAGCCGCTGAGCCGGCTGTTCATCAGCTCGTTGTGACCGAGCTGGATCGAGAATTCGGTACCCCGCTGCAACAGCCGCAAGGGGTCGGACCCGCCGGGAACGGGGGCGGTGTCGAGGACGACCCAGGGAATCATGATGCGGGCCTGCCGGCGTCGGGGATCATGCGATCCCCGCTAGCATGGCCCGGCGGCCGGATCACGCGGCGCGCGCCGGAGCCCTCTCCCGCGGGCGGGAGAGGGTTCACGCGGGCTAGAACAGTCCCTCGATCTGCCCGTTGGCGTCGAGGTGGATGCCCTCGGAGGCCGGGACCTTGGGCAGGCCCGGCATGGTCATGATCTCACCGCAGATCACCACGACGAAGCCGGCCCCCGCCGAGAGGCGCACGTCGCGCACCGCGATGACGTGGCCGGAGGGCGCGCCCATCAGGGTCGGGTCGGTGGAGAACGAGTACTGGGTCTTGGCCATGCAGACGGGCAGGTTGCCGTAGCCGTCCTTCTCGAACTGGGCGAGCTTGGTGGCGGCCTTCGATTCCACCTGGATGTCGCCGGCTCCGTAGAGCTTGGTGGCGATGGCGCGGATCTTGTCGGTGAGCTTGGTCTCGGTCTCGTAGACGAAACTCAGGGGCTTCTGCTCGCCCTCGGCCAGCTTGACCACGGCGTGCGCGAGTTCCTCGGCGCCCGCGCCGCCCTCCGCCCAGTGCTTGCAGGTGATGGCCTCGACCTGGAGCTTGTCGCGGCAGAGCTCCTTCAGCTTGGCGTGCTCGGCATCGGTGTCGGCGTAGAAGTGGTTGACGCCGACGACCACGGGCAGGCCGAAGCTGCGGACGTTCGTCACGTGCCGGGCGAGATTCGCGAAGCCCTTCTCCAGGGCGTCGAGGTTCTCGGAGCCGAGCTCCTTCTTCGAGACGCCGCCATGCATCTTGAGGGCGCGCACGGTGGCGACGATGACCACCGCCGAGGGCTTCAGGCCGGCCTGCCGGCACTTGATGTCGATGAACTTTTCCGCGCCCAGATCGGCGCCGAAGCCGGCTTCCGTCACCACGTAGTCGCCGAGCTTGAGGCCCGCGCGGGTGGCGATCACCGAGTTGCAGCCATGCGCGATGTTGGCGAAGGGGCCGCCGTGGATGAGGGCGGGGTTGCCCTCGAGCGTCTGAACGAGGTTGGGCTGGAGCGCGTCCTTGAGGAGCACGGTCATCGCGCCCGTGGCCTTGACGTCCTTGAGCGTCACCGGCTTGCGGTCGCGGGTCTCGGCGATGACGATGCGGCCGAGGCGGGCTTCCAGGTCGTCGAGGTCGCGCGCGAGGCAGAACACCGCCATGACCTCGGAGGCGACGGTGATGTCGAAGCCGTCCTCGCGGGGGAAGCCGTTGGCGACGCCGCCCAGCGATTGGGTGATGGCCCGCAGGGCCCGATCGTTCATGTCGACCACCCGGCGCCAGTGGATGCGGCGCACGTCGATATTGAGCTCGTTGGCCCAGTAGACGTGGTTGTCGATCAGCGCGGCCGCGAGCGAGTGCGCGGAGGTGATGGCGTGGAAATCGCCGGTGAAGTGCAGGTTGATCTGCTCCATGGGCACGACCTGGGCCTTGCCGCCGCCGGCCGCCCCGCCCTTCATGCCGAAGCAGGGACCGAGCGAAGGCTCGCGCAGGCACGCCACGGTCTTCTGGCCGACGCGGTTGAGCGCGTCCGCGAGGCCGACCGTGGTGGTGGTCTTGCCTTCACCCGCCGGGGTCGGGCTGATCGCCGTCACGAGGACGAGCTTGCCCTCCGGCTTGGTCTCCAGGGACTTGATGAAGGCGTGGTCGATCTTGGCGATATGCTTGCCGTAGTGGTGCAGCGCGTCGTCCGGGATGCCGATCTTGGCGGCGACCTCGGTGATCGGCTGAAGGGTCGCCGCGCGCGCGATCTCGATATCTGAGGGCATTGTTGCGTTTCTCCCGGATTGTTCTTGTGCGTCCGGGCCGGCGCGAGGCCGGATTCCGTCCGCTGGCGTTCGTCATAGCGCCGCCAGGACCGGATCCGCCGACGTTGGGCCGTGCGGATCGGCCGAGCGGCCACGCATCATCGATCGCATCAGTTTGCGGGATGGGACAAGCAAAAGCGCGTCGGAAATTTTGAATTTGCAGGCAAAAATTTGTTTTGGATCAGGCCTGTGTCAGCCCGTCATGGCACGCGCCGTGTACCCGGCCCCGGTCAGCGCCTCGGCGACGCTGAGGGCCTGGGCGGTCGTCGTCACCGCGACGCGGCCGTGGTCGAGGTCGACCGTGACCCGGGCGTCCGGGTCGAGGCGCTGGATCGCCCGGCGCACCGCCGCCGCGCAGCCGTCGCAGGTCATGCCCTCCACCTGCATCAGGAGGTCCAATGGCGTCGCGTCCATGAGGTGCGCTCCGGGCTTTCGTCGAGACCCTTCCATCTTGGCGCCGGCGCCGCCCGATGCAAGGCTCGCCTCCGGCGCGGGAATGCGCCGAAGTGTAGGACACAGGTCGCGAAAATCGGTTTACCGTGTCCGCACGTCACTTGTGGGCGCTGCGCGTCTCGGCAACAAAAGGGGCACCGGCACGGCCGGTCTCGTCACCGCGGTGTTTTCTGCACCGGCGTGTCTTCCGCACCGAAGTGTGTCCTGCGTTCGAGGATCGCGTATTTCGATGGCCCGGATCGTCGGCCGGCGTACGAGCCTCTGGGCCCTGAGCCTTCTCGGGCTCTGTCTTCTCGGGCCCCTGGCGGTCTTCTCGCCCCTCGGCGCGAGCCTCGGGCTCGCCGCCCTCGGCCTGACGCTCGGTCTCGTCGCCCAACTGCGCGCCGGTCGGCTCGCCGCCCGCTGCGACAAGCTGTCGAGCGAGGTCGACGTGCTGTCCCAGCGCCTGATGCGCATCGAGACCGTGGCCCGCGCCATCGCCGAGCAGCAGGTGCGCGCCGTCGATGCGGGTCGAGCCGGCATGCCGGACACACCCGCGCCGGATACGCACCACCTCAGCGCCGGGATCGAGGAGGTCACGGCCGAGATCGGCCTCCTCAGCGGCATCGTGCGCGAACTCGCCGCCGTCGTGGCCGCGCAGGACGGTGAGATCGCCGGCCTGAAGGCCGCGCCGCCCGCGTCGATCACCGTTCGGCCCGCGCCGCAGACGCCCGCCCGCGCATCGGCGCCCGAGCCCGCGGGCCCGTCGTCCCAGCGCCCGGAGACCGCCTCGGTGCCGCTGGCGCCCTCGGCACCCTGGACGCCCCGCGCCCTCGGCCGGTCCCTCCCGCCGGACCACGACCCGGCGCGCGAGGCCGCCATCCTGGCCGCCTTCGACGGCCCGGGCCTCGAGGTCCATCTCCAGCCGATCGTGTCGCTGCCCCAGCGCAAGGTGGTGTCCTACGAGGCCCTGGCGCGCCTGCGCCTGTCGGGCGAGACCCTGGCGCCGGAGGCCTTCGTGCCCGTGCTGGAGCGCCACGGGCGCACCACGGACCTCGATCGCCGCACCCTGCAGCGCGTCGCCACCATCGCGCGGCATCTCGCCGGGCGCGGCAGCCAGGCGGCGGTGGCCTACGGGCTCTCGCCGCGCTCGCTGTTCGAGCCGGGCTTCCTGCGCTCGCTCGGCCGCCTCGTCGAGGGCGTGCCGGACCTGTCGGGCCGGGTGATGCTGGCCCTGCCGCAGGCGAGCTGGCGCAGCCTCGACGGCGAGCAGGCCGGGGCCCTGGCGGACCTGCGCGGCCGGATCGGATTCATCCTCGACCGTCCCCTCGACCTGCGCCTCGATCCCCTGGCGCTCGCCGACCGGGGCGTCTCCCAGGTCAAGGTGGCCGCCGACCTCCTGCTGCGGCCGTCCTCGCGCCAGGCCATGCCCGACATCGCCCTGGAAGACCTCGTCGCGGCCCTCGCGCGGGCCGGCATCCGCCTCGTCGCGGACGGCGTGGAGCGCGAGGCGGACGTGCCCGACCTCATCGAACTCGAGGTGCCGATGGCGCAGGGCAGCGTCTTCGCGCCGGCCCGGGTCGTGCGCGCCGAGGTGCTCAACGCGCCCCCGCCCGAGGCGCCGGAGCCCGCGCCGCCGCCGAACGAGGACCCGGAGCCCCCGCCGCAGCGCCGCCCGTTCCGCGATTTCCTGCGGCGCGCCGGCTGAAATCCCCGGGGCCGGCGTTTGATTTTGCCCGGCGTCCCGCCTAACCGGTCGGCCTCTGCCCGATGACCGCCCCCCGATCCAGGCTCGCCCGATGACCGACATGCCCGCCCGTTCCCCCACGCCGGGACACGTCCCGACCCTGCGCGGTCTCGCGGCCATCGCCGAGGGGGTCGATCTCATCCTGTGCGACGTCTGGGGTGTCCTGCACGACGGCACCAACGCCCATCCGGGCGCCAGCGACGCCCTGATGCGCTTTCGCGCCCTGCCCGGGGCCGGGCGCCCGCGGCGGGTGATCCTGGTCTCGAACGCCCCCCGGCCCTGGCCCGGCGTGCGGGAGATCCTCGACGGGTTCGGCATTCCGCGCGCGGCCTACGACGCGATCCTGACCTCGGGCGACCTCACCCGCAGCCTGATCGCCGCGCATCCCGGGGCCCGCATCCACCATCTCGGTCCGGAGCGCGACGCCCCGATCTTCGCAGACCTCGACGTCACCCTGGTGCCGGCCGCAGAGGCCGAGCGGGTCGTCTGCACCGGCCTGTTCGACGACACCTGCGAGACGGCCGACGATTACCGCGCGACCCTGGCGGCGCTGTGCGCGCGCGACGTGCCGATGATCTGCGCCAATCCCGATCTGGTGGTGGAGCGCCGCGGCCAGCTCATTCCCTGCGCCGGGCTCCTCGCGGAGGCCTACGAGGCGCTGGGAGGACAGGTGGCCTACGCGGGCAAGCCGCACCGTCCCGTCTACGAGGCGGCCATGGCGATGACCGGAACCCTCGATCCAGGCACGCCACCGGACGCGGCCCGGGTCCTGGCCGTCGGCGACGCGCTGCGCACCGACATCGCCGGCGCCGTCGGCTTCGGGATCCCGAACCTGCTGGTGGCGCGCGGCATCCATGCCGAGGAACTCGGGGTCTCGGCAGAACAGGCGAGCCTCGGCGACATCGCGCACTGGCTCGATGCCCAGGCCGTGCGGCCGGATGCGGTGATCGAGCGCCTGGTCTGGTGACAGGTCCGCGGCGCGCTCACGCGAAGAGCGCGTCGATCTCGTCCTGGGCCACGGCCGGGCCGTTGATCTGGGGACCGTTGAGCATCAGAAGCTCCTTGCGGACCTGACGCTCGACCTCGCCGGGATCGAGGCCGCCCTCGTCCTTTGCCTTGACGGCGTTGGCAAAGCGCGAAAGCCGGGTTTCGAGCTGGCGCAGGGCCTCGACGACCTTGGAGATGCGCTGGCCCGTGATGTCCTGGAAGGTGCACGCCTCGAAGATGTCGTTCATCCGCTCCTCGACGGCGGCGCGGTAGTTGCCGTCGTCCGGCAGTCCGAGGATCTCCTCGGCCGCGTTCATGATGGAGTTCGTGGCGCCCGCCGTGGCGGCCACCACGCTGCCGAGTTCCTCATGCGCCATCGGCAAGCGGTCGCGGGTGAGTTCGTTGGCGCGGAGCGCGGCGATCTCGCGGCGCATGTGGGCGATGTAGTCCGCGATCTCCACGAGTTCGCGGATCAGGGAAGGCTTCTCCGGGGTGGGGTTGGCCTTCCGCACCTGCTTGGCAAGAGCCATCGCGTTGCGCTCTCCGATCTTGTTGCGGGATCTGCTCGGGGCGTGGCGATCAGGCGCCGCAGACCGCCTCGATCTTGCTCTTCAGGGTCGCGGCGTTGAAGGGCTTGACGATGTAGTTGTTCACGCCGGCCTTCTTGGCCGCGATGACGTTCTCGGTCTTCGACTCGGCGGTGACCATGATGAACGGGGTGGTGCGCAGGGCCTCGTCGGCACGCACGTGGCGCAGCAGCTCGTAGCCCGTCATCGGCTCCATGTTCCAGTCGGAGATCACGAGGCCGTACTTGCGGTTCTTCAGGCGCGCCAGGGCGGCGGTGCCGTCGGAGGCGTCGTCGACCTCCTCGAATCCGAGCTGCTTCAGGAGGTTGCGGATGATACGGACCATCGTCTGATAATCGTCGACGACGAGGATCGGCATGCCGAGATCGAGGGCCATGGGTCGGTGTGCTCCGTCAGAAGGGCCGGTGCGAGGCGCGCGGCTCTCCGGGCGCGCGCCTCTCCAGGAATGTGCCGGTGCGCCAAGCGTGGAGCGCCCCTTGACGGGGAAACTACGCCGGATCGCATTGCGAAGCGGTTAACTGCCCGGGCCTTCGCCGCCACGGCGGCGCGACCTCCCGTCCGCCTTGACAAGTCCGGACCGGTCGGTCCCTTCGGACGGCATGTCGATGCAGACCCCGACGCCCGGTTCCGACTCCAAGGCCGCCGACTCCAAGCCCGCCGACTCGGCGTCCGCCAGCCTCGATGCCTTCGCCCGCGGGACCCTCGCCGATCTGGAGGCCCGCGCCCTGCGCCGGCGCCTCGTCGAGACGGAGCGCGGGCCCGGCACCGCCGCCCGCCGGGGCGCGCGGAGCTTGGTGTCGTTCTCCTGCAACGACTACCTCGGCCTCTCCGACGATCCGCGCGTGATCGGGGCGGGCCAGGAAGCACTGGCCCGCTACGGGGCCGGGGCGGGCGCCTCGCGTCTCGTCACCGGCAACCACCCCGTGCTCGCGGCGCTCGAAGGGCGGCTCGCCGCGCACAAAGGCAAGGCGGCCGCCCTGGTCTTCGGCAGCGGCTACATGGCCAATCTGGGCATCGTGCCGGCGCTGGCCGGATCGCGGGACCTCGTCCTCGTCGATGCCCTCGGCCATTCCTGCCTGTTCGCGGGGGCGCAGATCTCGGGCGCGACGATGCTGCGCTTCCGACACAACGACGTCGAGCATCTCCGCGCCATCTTGAGCGCCCGGCGCGGCCGGCACGAACGGGCGCTGATCCTCACCGAGCGGGTCTTCAGCATGGACGGGGACCGGGCGCCCCTCGACGACATCCTGGCCGTTGCGGCGGAGCACGACGCCTGGACCCTGGTGGACGACGCCCACGGCCTCGGCGTGGTGGAGGCGGGCGCCCGCGCGCCCCTCGAGATGGGGACGCTGTCGAAGACGCTGGGGTCCTACGGGGGCTATCTCTGCGCGTCGCAGGCGGTGATCGACCTGATGACGAGCCGGGCCCGCAGCTTCGTCTACACGACCGGCCTGCCGCCGGCCTCGGCCGCTGCGGCCCTGAGGGCGCTGGAGATCGTCGAGGCGGAGCCCGAACGCGCGGCCCGGCCCCTCGCCTTGGCCCGCGGCTTCACCGCGCGCCTCGGCCTGCCCGAGGCGGCGAGCCCGATCGTGCCGATCCTGGTGGGGGAGGCGGCCGCCGCCCTGGCCCTCTCGGCGGCCCTGGAGGCGCGCGGCTTCCTTGTGGTGGCGATCCGCCCGCCCACGGTCCCGGCGGGCACGGCCCGGCTGCGGGTGGCGTTCTCGGCGGCCCACACGCAGGATCAGGTGGATGCCCTCGCCGAGGCGCTGACCGACCTCGGCATGGGTGGCGTCTGACATGCGCCGTCGATGAGCCTGACTCACCGAGGTCCGCCCGCGCGACGGCGCGGCGGCGGTCGCGGTCTCAGTCGTCCGACGAGGACGAACCGTCCCTGGTTCCCCGATCACGCAGTCGGTCCGCCCGCTCCCGGGCCTGCCGACGCTGGGCCGCGAAGCCGATCCAGCGGGTGACGAGGGGGCCGCGCCGCCGGCTCTGCGACGGCGGGCGCGAGGTTTCACTGGGCGAAGGAGCCGGAGGGACGGCGGCGTCCCGGTCCTGCATCCGCGCGGACCGATCCGTCCGGGACGCCCCGACCGCATCGCTCCCGCGTGCGTTGTCGTTGTACGGAAGGGCGAGGCCGCCGGGGACGGTCGGTTCACGTCCGTCCCCGCCGAAGCCGTCGGACGTATCGGCCGGTCCGACCTCGTCGGAGCGAGCCCGGCCTGTCTGAGCGATCATCCTGGCGGTCATCATGCGCATCGCTGGTTATCCGGAATCCGGCCTCGTCCGCGTCTCGGACGAGCGATCCCACCCCCGGGTCCGGGCCATCAGGAGGCCCTGGATTCAGGACGCATCATAGGCGAATGCAGGCAGCGGTTGAGACCCCGGCCTGGTCCCGGGGTCCAGATCTCTTGTCCCGGCGTCCCAAAAAGCGGATCGCGGGGGGGGCAACGACGATCCCCCAAGGGGCCTCATGCGGCGGCGGGGGCCTCGCCGGCCGCCCGCTCGCGGGCGAGCTGGACCACGCTGACCTGGTCGACCTTGCCGGTCCCGAGCATCGGCAGGCGCTCCAGCACCACCACCTCGGCGGGCATCGCGATCTCCGGTAGGCCCTTGCCCTTGGCGAAGCTCTGGTAGGCGGCCCGGGTCGCGTCCTTGGCTTCCGTGAACAGCACCAGCCGCTCGCCCTTGCGGGCATCCGGCACGGCGGCCACCGCGCTCGGCGCATCCGGCCAGAGCTCGGCCGCGATGGCCTCGACGCTCGCCAGGGACACCATCTCGCCGGCGATCTTGGCGAAGCGCTTGGCGCGGCCCTTGATGGTGACGAAGCCCTGGGCGTCGATGGCGACGATGTCGCCGGTGTCGTGCCAGCCCTGCGGCGGCGCCTCGATCGTGCCGGGGCGCTCGGGCCGCAGGTAGCCCAGCATGATGTTGGGGCCGCGTAAGGACAGGCGGCCGCCCTCGTCGATTCCGGGTACGGGTTCGAGGCGCCAGTCCTGGCCCGGCAGGAGCCGGCCGACCGTGCCGAAGCGGTTGAACATCGGCGTGTTGAGGGCGACCACCGGGCCGCACTCGGTGACGCCATAGCCCTCCAGGATGCGCAGGCCGAACTTCTCGCCCCAGGTCTTGCGGGTGGATTCCTTCACCGCCTCGGCCCCGGCCACGACGTAGCGCAGGGAGCGCAGATCGTAGGAATGCGCGGTCTTGGCGTAGCCGGAGAGGAAGGTGTCGGTGCCGAACAGGACCGTGGCGTTGGTACCGTAGATGAGTTCCGGCACGATCCGGTAATGCAGCGGCGAGGGATAGAGGTAGACCGGGACGCCCGAGACCAGGGGCAGCACGAGGCCCGCCGTCAGGCCGAAGGCGTGAAAGACCGGCAGCACGTTGAAGACCTTGTCGCTCGGCCCGAAATCGATCCGGGCGGCCACCTGCGCAGTGTTGGCGAGCATGTTGCGGTTGGCGAGCACCACGCCCTTGGGCGCGCCCTCCGAGCCGGAGGTGAACAGGATCGCGGCCGGGTCGTCGCCGCGCCTGGCCACCAGGGGCGCGCGCTTGGCCAGGAAGCCCCGGAGCTTGTCGCCCGTCGTGATGCCGGCGCGGACATCCTCGAGGTAGACGAGGGACACCGCGCTCCCGAGCGCCTCGACCATCGGGCCGAGGCGGCCCTTCTCGATGAAGGCGCGCGAGGTCAGGACGGTGTCGACCTCCGCGGTCTTGCAGGCGGACAGGATGTTGGCCGCACCCGCCGAGAAGTTGATCATCGCCGGCACGCGGCCCGCCGAGGCCAGGGCGAACAGCGTCACCGCCGCGCCGTTGGCGTTCGGCAGCATCACGCCGAGCGGCTTGCCCGGGGCGCCGAGCCTCTGCAGCTTTCGCCCCAGGATGTTGGCGCCCATCACCAAGCGGGAATAGCTCAAGCGGCCCATCGGATCCTCGACGGCCGTGCGGCGCCAGCCGTGGCGGTCGCCGGCGTCGACGAGGGCCTGCATCAGGCCGCGATCGATGTCGCTGGTGCGGAAGACGAGGTCGGACATGATCCCGTAGAGCGCGGCGCCCGCCGCCTGCCGGCGGGCCTTGCCCTTGAGGGCCGGGTCCACGGTAAGGGCGACCGGCGAAAGGATCGTGACGGTGACCTTCGGCCACCAGCGCCGCTTCACCTGGTTCTTCGAGAGACGCGAGAAGACCGTCTTCTCCAGGCCGTCGATCTTCACCGGCACCACCATGGCGCCGGACTTGTCGGCGATGAGGCCCGCCCCGTCATAGACCTTCATCAGGCTCCCGGTGACGGTGAGGCGCCCCTCGGGGAAGATGATCAGGGTCTCGCCGTTCTTGACCGCGTTGATCAGGGTGCGGGTGGCGAGCGGCCGGGTCGGGTCCAGCGGCATCGCCTTCGTCATCGCCAGGAAGGGCTTCACCCACCAGCGCTGCGCGATGCCGTGGTCCACGGCGAAGACGGGTTCCTGGTCGAGGAGCGAGAGGGCCAGCGGCGCGTCGAGGAAGGAGACGTGGTTGAGGGCGATGATGGCGTTCGGGCCGGCCTTCTCGACGTTCTCCAGGCCGCGCACCTCCAGGCGATAGAAGGCCCGGAACAGGATCGACAGGAAGTCGCGGAACGGACTCGTGGGCAGCACCGCGAGGATGACGACGCCCGCCACGAGGTTGAGGACCCCCAGCAGGGTCAGGAGCGCGGCCATCGACCAGCCCGCGCCCTGGAGGGCGGCGAGGCCGAGCGCCCCCGTCACCATGAAGGCGGCGGTGAGCACGTTGACGGCGCCGATGACGCGGGCGCGCTTGTCCTTGTCGGTCCAGGCCTGCACGGCGGCGAAGGAGGGCACGATGTAGAGCCCGCCCGCGACCGCGAGGCCGAACAGGTCGATCGTGACGCGCAGGCCCGTGCCCGTGGTGAGGAAGTCCCAGGCCCCCGCGGGATCGCCCGAGACGGGGGGCAGATGCGCCACTGTCCAGGCGAGGTCGAGGCCGAAGGCGCCCATGAGCAGGGCCCCGATCGGGGTGGGCAGCAGCACGATGCGGCCGCTGGCGAGCCAGGAGGCGAGACCCGAGCCCACCGCGATGCCGATGGAGAACACGGCGAGCAGGGTCGTCACCACGGTCTCGGAGCCGTTGAGACTCTGGCGCACGAGGACGGGCAGCAGCGACAGGATGACGGCGCCCACCAGCCAGAACCAGCTCACGATGAGGGAGCCGCGCCAGAGCCGGGTGTCGCTCCAGAGGTCGCGCAGGAGGGCGCCGGTGGAGCGGGCGACGTTGGGATCGACCCGCAGAGTCGGGGCGGCCTCGCCCGTGGCGGGGATCGCCCGGGCCGAGAGCCAGCACAGGACCGCGAACACCATGATCATCGAGCTGAAGGCCAGCGCGCCGCCGCCCATCGCGGTGGCGAGGCCCGCCACGATGGTGCCCAGCAGGATGGCGAGGAAGGTCGCGGCCTCCACCAGTGCGTTGCCGGCAGTGAGCTCGTCCCGGCGCAGGTGGTCCGGCAGGATGCCGTACTTGATCGGCCCGAACAGGGCCGCGATCGTGCCGAACAGGCCCAGCGCCACGAACAGCACCGGCACGGAATGCATCCAGAAGCCGAGCGCCGCGGCGGCCGCGCCGAAGATCTCGGCGAATTTCAGCCGCTTGGCGATGAGCGCCTTGTCGTAGCGGTCGGCCATCTGGCCGCCGAGACCCGAGAGGATGAAGAACGGGCCGATGAAGACCGCCCCCGCCAGGGTCACCAGCATGGGCGAGCCGCCACCCTCGCCGCCCACCTTGAACAGGATGAGGAACACGAGGGCGTTCTTCAGGAAATTGTCGTTGAAGGCCGAGAAGAACTGGCACCAGAACAGGGGCGCGAACCGCCGCGTCGTCATCAAGGTACGAAACATGGAAGTCTCCTCGGACGACGCATGACTGCCCGCACGAGGCGGTAGCGTCAAATGGCGGGCCTTGCTCGCTTTGAACGATGTTCAAAACATATCGCCGCCGCAGATCGGGTTCAACGGCATGATTGCACGGCGTGCAATCAGAGGCGTTGACCTGTGCGGCGCCACACCGGCGCCCGTGCAATCGAGGGCCGGATCGGCGAAGCGGGAGTGGCGATGGCGGGGGCGGAGAAGCGGGGTACGGGTCCGCGCGGCGAGCACAATCGCGACGAATTTCTGGCGCTGGTGACGAAGGCCGCCGAGGGGCTCGTCCGGCGAGAGGGCCTGCGGGGCCTCGGGATGCGCCGGCTCGCAAGCACCATCGGCTACGCGCCGAACTCGATCTACAACGCGGTCGGCGACCTCGACGCGGTGACGATGCGGGTGAATGCCCGCACCCTGGCGCGCCTGCAGGCGACCCTCGAGGCGGCCGTGGCCTCGGAGGCCGCGCCGCCGGAGAAGGCGATGGCGCTCGCCGATGCCTACCTCGCCTTCGTCGCCGCCGACCCGCAGGTCTGGAGCCTCGTCTACGAGCACCAGATCGCACCGGACAGTGCTTTCCCGGACTGGTACGCCGAGGCTTTGGGGCAGACGACCGATCTCGTCGCCCGGGTACTCGCGCCGATGATCCCCGATGCGGATGAGCGCCGGCAGGCGGTGGCGACCCTCTGGGCCGCCCTGCACGGGCTCGCCTCGCTCTCGACCTCGCGCAAACTCGCGGTGTTGACCCCGGAATCCCCGCGCGACCTCGCGCGCCTGCTGATCCGGCGGTTTCTCGGGACATCGGGCTCCGTGGCGCCGGATCGGCAGGACGCCTGAGCGAGGCCGATCGGAGCGGTCAGCGCGCGGATCCGCTGCGGCGGGGGCCTCGCATGCACGATTCTTGGCGCCAGTCCGACGAACGCTCCGGGATCTCCTTCACCGTCTGGCCTTCGCCCGCAACCGGAAACCCCCAAAGCCCGGATATCGGGTCGAACACCGTCCCGGTATTGCATCCTGCAACCAACGGTGACGGCGTTCTATTTCGTGGAGGCGATATCTTAAGCATTCGCTGCGCTTTGTCGCTTCCAGCCGTGCATGCTGGTCTGGTCGGGCGGCTTCCCGGGTGAGGTTCATCGTGTCGGTGCAAGATCTGTCCATCCGCGGCCGGTTGATCGCGGCCTTCTCGGTGATGACCCTGTTCGTGGTTGGGCTGGGTCTCCTCGGGCTCCTCGGCACGCAGCGCATGCGCGAGCAGAGCCTGGAAATCGAGACGAACTGGCTCCCGAGCATCCGGGTGCTGGGCGAGATCGACACCCTCACGGCGCGCATCAGCGCCGTCGTCCTGCGGCACACGCAGGCCACCGATCCGAAGCTCGCGGCCGTGATCGAGGCGGATCTCGAGCGCTTCGACAAGAAGCTGGCCGAGCGCCGGGCACTCTACGAGCCGATGATCGCCTCGCCGGAGGAGCGCGCCCTCTACGAGACCTACCTGCGCGAGGCCGCCACCTTCCTGCCCGTGCGCCAGGCCATCATGGACCTGTCGCGCAGCGGCCAGAAGGCCCAGGCCTTCGAACTCTACGAGAGCAAGGGCCTCCCGGTCCGCCGGGCCGCCTCCAACGCCCTCGACAAGCTTTCAGCCCTCAACAACGATGGCGCCGCGCAGGCGCAGGCTCAGAGCAAAGCGGTCTTCGAGGATACCCGCACCTGGGGCCTCGCGGCCATGGGCCTGGCGGTCGTCCTCTCGATCCTCTCGGCCGTGTCGATCATCCGCGGCGTGTCCGGCGGCATCGGCGCCGTCGTGAGGCCCATGCAGGCGCTGGCGGCCGGCGACCTCTCCGCGACCATCCCCCACCAGGGGGGGCACACCGAGATCGGGACCATCGCGGATGCCGTGCAGGTGTTCAAGGACGGCCTGATCCGGATGCGAGCCCTCGAAGAGGAGACGGTGCTGGCGCGGGCAGGCGCCGAGGCGCAGCGCCAGGCGGGAATGCGGGCCATGGCCGACCGCTTCGAGGGCGCGGTGGGCGGCATCATCACCATGGTGACGAGTTCGGCCACCGAGTTGCAGGCCACCGCCCAGAGCATGGCCGGCACCGCCACACAGACCGCCAACCAGTCCACCAGCGTGGCCGCGGCCGCCGAGGAGGCCGCCTCGAACGTCAACACCGTGGCGGCGGCGGCCGAGGAACTCGGCTCGTCGGT
The DNA here is from genome assembly GCF_019750675.1 of Methylobacterium sp. GTDB lineage: Bacteria > Pseudomonadota > Alphaproteobacteria > Rhizobiales > Beijerinckiaceae > Methylobacterium. The sequence continues at coordinate 201 of NZ_JAIEOF010000379.1, read as the reverse complement.
CCAGGAGATCGGCCGCCAGGTCGGCAGTTCGGCCGCCATGGCGCAGGCCGCCGTCGCCGAGGCCGCCCAGACCGCCACCTTCGTGCAGACCCTCAACACGGCGGTGGCCCGCATCGGCGACGTGGTGACGATGATCACGAGCATCGCGGGCCAGACCAACCTGCTGGCGCTGAACGCCACCATCGAGGCGGCGCGCGCCGG